>JACAAW010000083.1 GCA_013377115.1 Bacteroidota bacterium
ACAGAGATCAATCCAGATTCGTCACTTAGATAATCAATGCAGTTTAAAATAAAATCTTTATTTCCAAATTGTTGCTTGGTGTACCGATCAAAACCTAAAGGCAATGGATACAAATTTCCATTCGACATTTGCAATTGATTCCTAATAATATCTCCATCCGAAATCACAATCATTTTATTATCCTTGGCACAAACTTCTTTAAATCCGATGCTTTTATCTTCATAAATTTCAGGTGGAATTCTGTTTTTAAAAACTGATTCGAATTTTCCTTCTAGCAAAACAGCAACTGGCAAATATGATTTTGTGTACATTCTTTCATCAGGATCTTTCCTTAGCATATTTAAATTAATAGCTATTGGAGTATTGGCTATGCGACTGTATTTGGAGGATGTTAATAAAATCGTTTTTTTTATATTTTTTTGTCCAATTGTATCCATTGTGCTAATAAATTCAGTTTTAACTGAATTCAAATTATTAATAATTGGATGCTTAATAGTTGGTGACAATAAAGGGAAGAATGGCCATGGAATAAAGTTTTGCTGTGGCTGATTTCCCATTTTACCTGTAACAATTGGAATTGCTAAAGCATTTAAATCCATTATTAAATTCGGGTTTAACCTTACTCCATATTTAAAAAGTTGGTCATCAAGATTAATTTGATTTGTCACACCAGTTGTTTCAGCAGATTTTTGCAAACTATCCATACTTGCATTAATTGGATCAATAAGCCAAAGCACTTTTCCGCCTTTCATTACATATTGGTCAATAATGAACTTGTCTTTCTCATCAAAAACAGAATCAGGCTTGGCAATTACCAATACTTTCAAACCGTTCAATGCATTTAACTGATGGTTTATTCTTACTCTTTTCACTTCATAATAATCAGCAAGCGTTGAAGAAACATCTGCTAAATCATAATTATTTAATTCTCCATGACCTTCTAAAAATGCCAATTTTGGTTTAACAACAACTGTTAATTTCCTAATGACATTAGAAATATTATACTCCAAGGATTGGATTGAATTATTAAGAATTGCTTCTGGAGGAGTTCCCATTTGAGACATCAACAATTGCAAAGGCAATTCTTTTCCACGATACGAAACAATCGCTCCAGGAAAAATGATTTGCTGTTTCGTACCTTCGGCAGCTTTTACTTGTAAATTAGTTGGCTCTAATCCCTTTTCAACGAGTTGCTGATATAATTCCTTTGTTTTCTTTTTATCATTTCCTTCAGAAGGATTGATAAATTCATAATGAATATTATCGGAATAAGCACGGAATTGATTAAGCATTTCCCGAGTTTCATTTCTCAACCTTTTAAAGCCAGCTGGAAATTCGCCTTCCAAATAAACATTAAAATAAACAATATCTTTTAGTTCTTTTAAGCCTTTTTTTGTGGCATCAGAAAGCGAATAACGTTTCTCTGAAGTTAAATCAAATCTAGTAAAAACTGAATACCCAATTAAATTTAAAAGAAACAATATCAATAAAGCCAACAATAATTGGTAAATATTCTGTTTTTTTAAACTCTTTTTTTTGTCAACCATGGTTAAAACGAAAATTAATTTTTTACTACCATTTTCTACTCTGTAAAGAAATTCTTGTCAAAAGAACAAAAAATCCGATGATGCTCAAAAAATACAAAACATCTCTTGTATCAATAACTCCACGACTCATTGAGGAATAATGAGCGCTTATTCCAAGTGACTTAATAAATAAGTCAAAACTACCAAAGAAGTTTAAGGAATAAATAAATTCAAAACCCATATATGTAAATCCACATAAAAACATTGCAAGAATAAAAGAAACTATTTGGTTATCAGTAATTGAGGAGCAAAATAATCCAATTGAAATAAAAGCCGCACCCAAAAACAATAAACCAATATAAGATCCCCACATTCCTCCTAAGTCAATATTTCCAACTGGATAACCCAAATTGTAGACTGTATAAAAATAGATTAATGTAGGTAAAATTGAAAAAACAACCAGAACAAATCCGGCAAAATACTTTGCTAAAATAATCTGCAAATCGGTAATTGGCTTAGTTAGCAATAATTCAATGGTTCCCGATTTTTTCTCATCAGCAAAAGAGCGCATTGTAATTGCTGGAATTAAAAACAAAAACACAAAAGGCGCCAACATAAAAAGACCATCGATATTTGCATATCCATTATCTAAGATATTAAATTCGAGAGGGAAAACCCATAAAAACAAACCATTAATCAACAAAAAAACAGTAACAATTATATATCCGATAAATGAACTTAAGAAATTGTTGATTTCTCGTTTAAACAATGTGAACATAGAAAAAATATATGATTTTAATTTATTGCGAAAATAACTCTTTTTTTAAAATAAAAGTCTATTAATAGTAAAGGAAAAACAAAGTTATTGTTAAAGTTTGTTAATCGTCAAACTCTATTCGAACAACATCATTCATTTTCAGCCCAAGAAGGCTTGAAGCTTTTCCCTGATTTATTGCAATTTCCAGAAAACCGGTAGAACCAAATAATGCTAATTTTTCACCCAAAACCACATCATTGTAAGAAAGACTCAGTTGATTAATTTCATATCCTGGCGTTCTGAAATAAATATTAAAACGTCGGCTTTTTCCAATTTCTTTGAATAAAGATTCTCTAATGTTTGTAATTACATTTTCATAAGCGTCAACATAAATGACACTTCCCCTTATCATAGATTTCTCGACAACTGCTTTAATATGCATCCTATCATTCAATGCTTTTCTTTCAAGACCTAATTCCTCAATTTTATTTCCATTTGCTAAATGAACAGCCGCTTTTACAAAAACATCTCTTGTCGAAAAAGTAAAATAATCAGAATCTTGAATTAAATTTAATTCAATAATTTTTTCGGGTTCATTATCAAAAATCAAGGCAAACACACCATTATCGGCACCAATAAAATAATGCCCATCATATTCAATTGCAGTATGTGGGCTCTTAATCGATGCCTCGGTATTCACTCCAATTATATGAACGGTTCCTTTTGGGAAATTGAAATAGCAATTTTTTAAAATAAAAGAAGCTTGCTGAATATCGAAAGAAGGAATTAAATGGGTAATATCCACGATTGTTGTTTCAGGAATTTGACTTAATATAGTTCCCTTCACAGCACCTAAATAATGGTCCTTTAAACCCCAATCGCTGATTAATGTGATAATTGCCATTTTATTGATACAGCAGAATTAATAGATAATTAATGGTTTCAAAAGTAATAATAATATTTATTGAAATGGTATTTTTTCTAATTTTGAAAAAAAAATAAAAATAACACTTAAGCGAAATTAATGAGCGAAAAAAACATTGTTATTGATTCGGTTAATCCAATTGAAATTTTTGGTGCAAATCATTCACTAATAAACCTGATAATAAACTCTTTTCCAAAATTAAAAATTGTTGTAAGAGGCGAAAATATCAAATTGACAGGTGATGAAATCGAAATAAATAATTTCGAGAACATTTTAGATTTGTTAATGAAGCACCATCAAAAAAATAAAACAATTGACGAATCTTTTATTCACCAGCTTTTAAATACTTCTATCGAAGAGTCCTCTGAAAATTTAAAAATGGATGATGATGTATTGGTTTTCAGTAAAAATGGTGTTCCAATAAAAGCAAGAACCCCAAACCAACGGAAAATGGTAGAAAGTTCATTTAAGAATGATTTGATATTTGCCATTGGACCTGCAGGAACTGGAAAAACTTATACAGCGGTGGCACTTGCCGTTAGGGCATTAAAAAATAAAGAAACAAAGAAAATTATTTTAACTCGTCCTGCAGTGGAAGCTGGCGAAAATCTAGGATTTCTTCCTGGAGATTTAAAGGATAAACTGGATCCATATCTACAACCTTTGTTTGACGCATTAAGAGATATGATCCCTCCTCAAAAACTATCTGCCTACATTGAAGATGGAACCATTCAAATTGCTCCACTTGCATATATGAGAGGTCGGACATTAGATAATGCTGTTGCTATTTTGGATGAAGCTCAAAACGCCTCCGAAAACCAGCTAAAAATGTTTCTTACCAGAATGGGAAAATCTGCGAAATTTTTTGTTACCGGAGATATTACTCAAATTGATTTACCAAAAAGCCAGTCATCAGGGTTGACGCAAGCGATGAAAATCCTTAAAAACATAAATGGAATCGATTTTGTAATTCTTGATGAAAGAGATATTGTTCGTCATAAATTGGTTTCAAAAATTGTTGATGCCTATAAAAAAGACAAAAACTAAAGAAAAATATACTTTTTTTCATTATTAACATCATTTTTTTGTTGTTGTTGATAAATTTTTACACTTTATTTTAGACCACCCCCCTATTTTTTTATACTTTTGCAAAAAAAGTATAAAAATATGACAACCTATCGAAAAGAAGCATTAAGAAAAGCTCTTAACCGGGATACTATTTTCCAAGCAGAGAATCCAATTAAAATTTCTGAAATTTTCGGAATGAATGTTTTTGGCCGCGATGCCATGCGTGAGTATTTGCCAGAGGATGTATTTGAAAGTATCATGCACACCATCAACGAAGGAACTACCATCGACAGGAAAATTGCAAGTCAGGTTGCAAGTGCTATGAAAAATTGGGCTATGAATAAAGGTGCAACGCACTATACTCACTGGTTTCACCCTTTGAACGGAGCCACTGCAGAAAAACATGATGCCTTTTTTACTCCGACTGACAACCTTCGTTCAATTTCCAAATTTGAAGGAAACCAATTGATTCAGCAAGAAACCGATGGTTCAAGTTTTCCAAGTGGTGGTATCAGGAACACATTTGAAGCAAGAGGTTATACCGCTTGGGATCCAACCTCTCCAGCCTTTGTATATAATGGAACATTGTGTATTCCAACCATTTTTATTTCTTATACAGTTGAGTCTTTAGATTACAAAACCCCATTATTGCGTGCAGTAAATGCAATTGACAAAGCTGCCGTCGATATTTGTCAATACTTTGATAAAAACGTAACGAAAGTTATTCCAACTCTTGGCTGGGAACAAGAATATTTCCTCGTTGATGAGGCACTTTATTTTGCTCGTCCTGATTTGGTCTTAACCGGAAGAACGCTTTTTGGTCATGCTTCTGCAAAAGACCAACAAATGGAAGATCATTATTTTGGTTCCATTCCAGAAAGAGTGACCAATTACATGAAAGAATTTGAAATTGAAGCATTAAAATTAGGAATCCCAGTAAAAACAAGACATAACGAAGTTGCTCCAAATCAATTTGAATTGGCGCCTGTTTACGAAGAAGCAAATCTGGCAATTGATCACAATCAATTATTGATGGATTTGATGGAAAGAATTGCACACAAACATCATTTCAGGGTGCTTTTTCATGAAAAACCTTTCGCAGGCATTAATGGTTCTGGAAAACACAACAACTGGTCATTGGCAACGAATAAAGGAAAAAACCTTTTAAGTCCAGGAAAAACGCCAAAAACAAATTTGCAATTCTTAACCTTCTTTATCAATATCATCAAAGCTGTTCATGACCATTCTTCATTATTGAGAGCTGCAATTGCAAGTGCAAGTAATGACCACCGCTTGGGGGCACACGAAGCACCACCAGCAATAATTTCTGTTTTTATCGGTGTTCAATTAACGAAAATTTTTGAAGAAATAGTTCAAAAAGTAAAAACAGAAAAAATGTCGCCAGATGAAAAAACTGATTTAAAACTAAATATCGGAAAAATACCTCAAATCATTTTTGACAATACCGACAGAAACAGAACATCTCCATTTGCTTTTACTGGTGATAAATTCGAGCTTCGTCCTGTAGGATCAAGTGCAAATTGCTCCCCTTCAATGATTGTCCTAAACACTATTGTAGCGAACCAATTGATTGCCTTTAAAAAAGATGTGGATAAATTAATCAATGAATCAGTAGAAAAAGACGAGGCAATTTTTAGAGTTTTAAGAAATTACATCATCCACTCCAAAAATGTTCTTTTCGAAGGAAATGGTTATAGCGAAGAATGGGCAAAAGAAGCAAAAAAACGAGGATTATCAAATGTGAGAGACACTCCTTTGGCATTGGATGCTTATTTAACCGACAAAACAAAGAAGCTCTTTAAACTAACAAATGTTTTGAGTGAAAGAGAACTCGAAGCAAGATATTTTATCAAACAGGAATGCTATACAAAAACACTTCAAATTGAAGCCAGAGTTATTGGTGATTTAGCTTTAAATCATGTAATTCCAACAGCCCTGAAGTATCAAAATTTACTATTACAAAATGTAAGTGGCTTAAAAGACATTCTGCTAGAAAAAGATTTCAAAAAGCAATCAGGATATCAAATTGAATTGATTACGGAAATATCTGAGCATATTAAAGTAATTAGTGTCAATGTTCACAATTTAATTGAGGCCAGAAAAAAAGCAAATCTAATAGAAGATACAAAAGCAAAATCTATTGAATATTGCGAAAAAGTAAAACCATTTTTTGAAACAATCAGGTATCATGTTGATAAATTAGAAATACTGGTAGACGACGAATTATGGCCTTTACCAAAATACAGAGAATTATTATTTGTTCGCTAATTTTTTTGTTTAAACAATGAATAAATATTTGTTTTTCAATGGGTAAAAACTTATGTTTGTCAACGAAAAAAGGAATCATTATTTTTATAAATTTAACCAATAACAACCAATGAATTCAGCTTTAACCGCCACAAATTTCAATTTCAAAAATCAGAAAAATTTATATATTGGAAAAGTAAGAGATGTCTACAACATTGACAATAAATTATTAATAATGATTGTTTCGGATAGGATTTCTGCTTTTGATGTTGTTTTACCAAAAGGAATACCTTACAAAGGCCAAGTTTTAAACCAAATAGCAGCAAAATTTTTAGATGCAACTTCTGATATTGTTCCCAATTGGAAAATTGCCACTCCAGACCCAATGGTAACAGCAGGTAAACTTTGTGAACCTTTTAAAGTAGAAATGGTAATTAGAGGATATCTATCCGGTCATGCTTGGCGAGAATACAAAGCAGGAAAAAGAATTCTTTGCGGCATAGAAATGCCTGACGGAATGAAAGAAAATGACAAATTTCCTTCACCGATTATCACACCAACGACCAAGGAAGATATTGGACATGATGAAGATATTTCTAAAGAAGACATTTTAAAACATGGCTTGGTAGGAAAAGAAGATTATGAATTATTAGAAAAATACACTCTTGCTCTTTTCAACAGAGGAACTGAAATCGCTGCCAAAATGGGCTTGATATTAGTTGACACGAAATATGAATTTGGAAAAGCTGACGGCAATATTTATTTAATTGACGAAATCCATACTCCTGATTCATCAAGGTATTTTTACAAAGAAGGCTACGAAGAAAAACAAAAAAATAATCAATCTCAAAAACAGCTATCAAAAGAATTCGTTAGAGAATGGCTGATGGAAAACGGATTTCAAGGACTTGAAGGACAAAAAATCCCTGAAATGACAGATGAATTTGTGAATTTAGTTTCCGAAAGATATATTGAACTTTTCGAACAAATAACTGGAGAAAAATTTCAAAAAACAGATATTTCAGATGTTTTAAATCGTGTTGAAAAAAACATTTCCAGTTTTTTAGAAAAATAAAAAAACATTTTTCAGCTTTTGAAAACAGGTTGATTTGCTCGTTTTTTTAGACTATTTTTTGCTTATATTTGTGTGGTTAAAATTTTTTTGTTAAAATTTGCAAAATAATTCTTATTTTTGTATCTTTATTTTCTCAAATGAGTAAAAACATAGTCTTGATTTATTGATATGAAAAAATTCATTTTCTTTATATTTCTTTTGATTATTCCTGCTATTGCTTTTTCTCAAGGTCATAGAAAAAAAAGCGGGAAACGGAAGAAAACACACCATAAGTCAAGTCCCAAATTTATGTCTAATAAAAATAAACATAAATATGGTGGTAATAAATACACAGAATATGATGGAGGTTTAACTATCGGAACGGCAAGTTCACTTACTGATATTGGTGGTAAGAAATGGGCAGGACGTGACTTTTTCATGCTTGATAATCAATTTAACACTACAAATATTGCTGTAGGTTTGTTTGCAAGAAAAAGACTAGATAAACACTTTGCAGTTAATGGAAGTTTAGATTATGCAGGTTTGTCTGGATCAGACTTATACTCTCCAGGAACTTCTAGATTTAACCGTGGAAAATCTTTTACAAATAAAATTGTTGAACTTTCTGCGAAATGCGAATATTTCCTTCCAAAAAATAAACGACTTCATTCTCCACTTGATTACTTTGGATATGCTGGATTAGGCGTATTTTATCAAAATCCAAAAGTAGTAGATTCTAATCCTGAAGAAGCAATTATTAGTTCTACCCAACCTGTAAAATTTAGTAAAATTCAATTAACAATGCCTATTGGTATTGGTTTTTATTATACCTTCCCCAATTATCTGAGAGTGGGAATGGATATTGGATATAGAAAAACTTTTACGGATTATATGGATGGCTTTACAAGACCTGCCAGCCAAGGAAACGATTGTTATTTCTTTACAATGGTTAACGTTGCCTATGTTTTCAAGGCATCAAGCCGTACGAAGATGAGTGCCTATAGAAACTATAGCAAGAAATTCTTCAGAAAGAAATAATTTTAGATTTTACACTTCTTTATTAATAATACTCAACAGTAATTTCATTTCTGCAATTTTGCTTGTGGCTTTTAGTTGACCATAAGAAAAGACTAAATTATTTAGAAATCTCCTGATAATATCAATATTTGAGCAAGGTTTAATAAAAGCATCAGTGTAGGGCAATTTAAGTTCAGAAAGGAAAGATGTAATTTCTTTTTTTGAAAACACGATGCCTTTTTTAAAAGGATTTAAATAAAACAGGACTTCATTTTTATCAATAAACGAAAGACTGTCGCTTCGTTTTTCATTGGTATATGCCAGAACAAAATGTTCGGGAAGATTAACTCCATAGATTGGAAAATTCAAACTTTGAGAAATGATGCTGTAGATTACACCCAATGATAAAGGATTTCCTTTTTTGGAATCCAAAACATTATTAATAAATGAATTTTGTGGTGCATGAAAATTTGAAGAATTACCAGTAAAACCATAAATATCATAAAAAATATGGTTGATAATCCTAACTTTTTCCAGAGCTGTAAGGTTATCATTTAACTCTAGCCAAATATCATTTTTAATTAAATCAATTTGCTTTTTTATTTCTTCCTCTTTAAGATTAGGATATTGATTTTTTGAAATTATTATCCACCCTAATAATAGGTTTTTCCCGCCAAAATCTACCCAATTTTTCAATTCAGATTGAACGTTTTCAAATTGAATTACTTTTATCAATCCTTCAATTCTCTTTTGAAGATGTGGTTCAAGAAAATTCTCCCATGCAATTTCTAATTCCGGAATAGCATCAGTACCATAAGAAAAAATCTTCTGCTTTATTTCTTCGTAAATTCTCTCATCAGGCTCATCAATTAAACTAATCAACGCTTTTAGTTCGTTTTTTTGAGCATCTTCTTTTATCATCACCAGCTAATTTATTTAGTTAACCTTTCTAAAACGAGCTGTATTAACTTTTCCACTGATGATTTATAGTCTTTACTATATTGCTTCGACAACCTGTTGGCAATAATATCGCAAATTGTAAGTGTATTATGACCCAATGTTGCACCTAAACCATATAAGGCCGAAGTTTCCATCTCGAAATTCGTGATTCTATAATCTTTGTATTTAAATGATTCAATTTTTTCATTTAATTGTGGATAAGCTAAATCAATTCTAAGCACACGACCTTGTGGCCCATAGAATCCAGAAGCGGTAGCGGTAATACCTTTAATTAATCCTTCCCCTAACTTAGCCATCAATTTATCAGAACCTTTTACAATATAAGGTTTTTGCAAATCAGCACCCCATGAAGTTTGTTTAATAAATTCTTCCGTCAATTCATTATCGAAAATTGGTTTTCTTGGATTGTAAAAATTCAAAAGTCCATCTAAACCAAGCCCATGAGAAGAAACAACAAAGGAATCAACTGGAATATCAGCTTGTAAAGCACCAGAGGTTCCCAAACGAATAATATCCAAAGACTTTAATTCTGGCTTTACCATTCTGGTTTCTAAATCAATATTTACAACTGCATCTAATTCATTTAAAACAATATCAATATTATCAGTCCCAATACCAGTTGAAAGAACAGTAATTCGCTTCTTATTATAATAACCCGTATGAGTTACAAATTCTCTATGCTGAATTTCATACTCTATTTTATCAAAATATTTTGAAATATCCTTTACTCGGTGCTGATCTCCAACTACTATTACTGTGTCAGCAAGATGTTCTGGCTTTAACATTATATGATAAATGCTACCGTCAGGATTAATAATTAACTCGGAATCTCCAATCTTTTTCATGTGCTTTTTATTTATTTGTACAAATAGAAATTTTATGTAAAATCTTTTTCCTTAGTTCGAAATTTATTGATAACAACTAATTCATTTTACATTTATTGTATTATATTTGTTTAATTTTTGTGTAAAATTAACACTAATTATTGTCTTTTGTAAATTTCGACATTTAATTTTAATGATTTCATATTATAATAATATATTAGTCCCAATTGATTTTAAAGAGCAATCTTCAATTGCTTTAACGCAATCCTTTAATATTGCTAGGCTTTTTAATTTAGAAATCACTTTACTCCACGTAATTACTGAGCAAAACAATTCCTTTTTCTTAAATTTATTTACGCCTTCGCAATCCGACAGCATTAAAAAGAACTACGAAATAGAATGTAAAAAGAGATTAGAAGAAATTGCAGAAGATGCTTCCAAAAAATCGGGGATAATTATTAAAACCCTTGTTGTTTATGGCAGAGTATTCGAAAGGATTGTTGAAATTGCTGAAGAAATTTTTGCAAAATTTATTGTAATTGGATTTAGCAGTGATATCCAATCACCTCGAAAAAAATACGCAATTGGTGTAAACACAATGAGGGTTATTAAACAAGCAAAATGCCCTGTTTTTAGCATTAAAGGAAACAAATTTCATGATGGTTGCAGAAATATCATTTTGCCTTTGGATTTAACAAAGCAAACAAAGCTAAAGGTTAATAAAGCCGTTGAATTAGCAAAATACTATTCTGCTACAATTAAAGTAGTTTCTGCTTTACTCACAAACGATGTTGAAATTGTAAATCATCTTAAAACCCAAATCCAAATTGTAAAAAACCAAATTGAAGAAATGAGTATTACTTGCACGACCGAAATTGTAATGGGAGTAAAAGGAAGAGATACTCTTGCAAGTATTATTCTTAATTATGCAAAAGAAGTTGAAGGTGATTTAATTATGATCATGACTCAACAAGAATTGGATTGGCTTGACTTATTTCTTGGTTCCACAGCCCAATCAATAATCACTAATTCTGAAATTCCTGTAATGACGATAATTCCTCAAAACGAAAGATAAAAATTGAATGATGGTAAAAAGATATTTCAAAACATTAATCGCTTTTCTAATAATACTTTCCTCCTTTTCGTTAAGCGCACAAAATTTCATTTTCAGTAAATACAAAACTTTAGAAGGCTATAATGGCATTGTTCGTCATTTCTCATATTCACCCAAGGGAAATTTTGTTGCCATAACCGTTGGTGATAATACCATTGAATTATACGACAATTCCTTTAAGAAAATTTGGAACTATCAAGGGAATTCGCAAAATCAAGCTGGGGAGGTTGCTTTTAGTCCAGACGAAAAATATTTAATTTTTTCTAATTATCAATCAAAAAAGGACATTGCAATTCTAAGAATTTCCGACAAGAAGATTGTACAATTATTTAATGCACAACCATATATGGTTACCAGAATCACTTTAAGCTCGGATGGAAATTATCTGGCTGTTGGTGGTGCTGACAAAGAAATCAATATTTTTAAATGGAACCTTGAAAAATTTGAACCATTACAAAAAATCACCTTTGACGATCCTGATTTTCAATATATTTATTCCATAAAATTTAGCCCTGACAATAATTATCTTGCTGCTTGTGGAATTGCCGACAATATTTATATTTACAAAAAAGAAAAAGATGTTTTCTCTGTAGCACAAGCTATTCCTTATAAATATTGGGTTTATTGTTTGGCTTTTCATCCAAAAGAATCGAGTTTTGTAATTGGAACAACAGACAGTACTTTAATTTTTAATAATTCAAATGGTAAATCTGCTAAACCTAATTTCACCAGGAAATATAAATATGGAAATACTGGTGGCCAGAACTGGGATTTTGCTTTTAGTAAAGATGGAAAAAACCTGATTGCTGCAAAACAATACAGTGTTAAAATTTGGAACTGGAATGGCGGAAATTTAATGGATCAAAGCGATTTAGAAATGCATAAAGAAGATGTTTTGTCTGTTTGTTTGAGTCCAGATAATTTCTATTTACTTTCATCAAGTGTGGATAAAACCGCCATCGTTTATAAAAGTTCTGATGCTCCGGATGTCGCAGTGAATAATCAAACACCTAACAAAGGAGTTATTCTTGTTGAAGATAAAAAAGACAATACCCCCATTAATTCGAATTTAGAAGGAAAAAACTATTTGCTTGCTATCGGAATCAATAAATATAAATATTGGCCACAGTTAAACAATGCAACTGGCGATGCTAAAGACGTTAAAGCATTGTTATTAAGCAAATATCAATTTGAATCGAATAATGTTTCGGAATTGTATGATGAAGAAGCCACTTACAAAAGCATTTTGGATAAGTTAATGCAGATGAAAACCAAAATAGGACCTAATGATAATTTATTGATTTATTTTTCGGGTCATGGCTTTTATAATAAAGATATCGATGAAGGATTTTGGATTCCTGTTGAGGCACAGAAAAATCAGGAAACTGAGTTTTTGCCAAACTCCACTTTATTAAAATACCTGAAAGCCATTAATGCAAAACATATTTTCTTAGTTGCCGATGCTTGTTTCTCGGGAGCATTGTTTTCTCAAGGAAGCCGTGGTTATATTGATAATGTTGAGAAATTTAAATCACGCTGGGGATTAACATCCGGGAGACTCGAGGTTGTTTCAGATGGTCAAACAGGAAAGAATAGCCCATTTGCTTCCTATTTCATTAAATTTCTAACCGAAAATACAAAAACGCAATTCTCTGTGAGCGAATTGATTCAATATGTAAAAATTGCGGTTTCTAATAATTCTGACCAAACTCCAATTGGAAGTCCTTTGAAAAATGTTGGTGATGAAGGGGGTGAATTTATTTTTTATTTGAAGAAATAATATCTGCTGTTTGAGATTGCATTTTACCAGCTTTATATTGAATGGTTTTAATCTTTTTCCCTGATTCATCAAACCAAGTTTCTTCACCATCTTTGAGATTATTTTTATACTGAATTTCTCTTTTTACTTTCCCATTTAGGAAAAAACCTTTTTGAATTCCATTTCCTTCGGTATATTTCCCCTCACCCACATTTAAACCAAATTCATCATAATAATTCCAAACGCCATCAAATTTCCCATTTTTATAATTACCAGAAATCATAATATTTTTATTTGGAAAATACTCTTTGTAAATGCCATTTAAAATTCCTTTTGAATAATTTTCTTCTCTATTAAGTTTGCCGTTTATATCCCAAACCAAAGACTTCCCCTCAAGTAAATCATTGATATAATTGTCCTCGCGCTCTTTATTTCCATTAAAATACCAACGAGTTGAAGGTCCATTTAATTTATTATCAACATAATTACATTCTTGTTGCTTTTTTCCATCTTCGTACCAAAAAATAGAAACACCGTTTAATTGATTACCTTTATAATTTAATTCTTGTTTCTTTTTGCCATTAGCCCATTTCTTAACATCCGTTCTGGTACAGGAAGTAAAAGAAAAAATTAAAAAAAGAAAAAATACAAATTTGAGTTTCATGGTTTATTTAATTTGAACAAAGCTATAAAAACAAGGATTTATTTTGCAAATTACAGTAAAAATTCCGAATTTTAATAACCAAATAAATTTGAAAATGATTTTTGGCACAAAATTTGAAAAAAACCTTAAATTCGCAAACTAATTGTTACATTTAATTCAAGACTCATGAAAAAACTAGCACTTTTCTTATTAATTGCAATTGCAAGTATTAACATTTCAAAGGCACAAAACACGAATTTAGTATTCTTTTCAGAACAAGGTGAAAGATTCAGTGTCATTCTTAATGGTATATTACAAAATCCAAAGCCAGAAACAAATGTAAAAGTTACCGGTTTAAATGCATCGTATTATAAAACAAAAGTAATTTTCGAAGATGCAAAATTAGGCGTTATTGATAAAACCGTAAATTTCAATTTAAACTCAGAAACAACTTTCTGCATCAAAAAAAACAATAAAGGCGAGTATGTAATTAGATGGCAAAGTGAAGTTCCAATTGCTCAGGCACTTCCTCAAAACAATAACCAAACAAGTGTTACCTATACTACAACAACTCCAATTGTTAATTCAAGTTCTTCTAATATTCAAACCACCACCACTACAGTTAATTCAACAAATAATGTTGATCCAAACGGTGCTTCTATTGGGATGAATATCAACGATCCAAATAATGGCGTTAACATTAACATGAATGTAAATGCAAACATGGGAAATGCAAATACCACAACTTCAACTTATTCGTCAACTACAACAACAACTACCTCATCCAATGTAAATAATAACCAAGTTGCAAATAATAATCAACCAGTTTATGTATTGCAAGGATATAATGGTCCAGTTGGCTGTCCTTATCCAATGTCAGAATCAGACTTTAATGGCGTTAAAAATAGCATTTCTTCAAAATCATTCGAAGACAGTAAACTTACCATTGCAAAACAGGTTATCAGTTCAAATTGTTTATTGAGTTCTCAAGTAAAAGAAATAATGATGTTGTTTAGTTTTGAAGATTCTCGTTTGGATTTAGCAAAATATGCTTATGGATATACATTTGACATTGGCAACTATTATAAATTGAATGATGCATTCAAATTTGAATCTTCAATTGATGAATTAAACGCTTATATTTCAAGTAAAAAATAATCTTATAATATTATTACCATGAAAAAAAATATTCTGTTCATCGTTTTGGCAATTGCCCTTTTTGGAATTTCTTGTAAGACCACAAAAAAAACAAATACAAACAATTCAAATATCACTACTGAAAATCCAAAATTAGATGAAAACACTTATCGATTTGTTGTTTCATTTATTAGCATTGGCGAGGGTATCGACACAAAATTGAATGAAGATTTCACTAAATTAATGGCAGATACTGAAGGTAAAACAAAGAAAAAAATGAATGCCGAAAATTATAGTAGAGGTCGTGAAGGTGAAATTCAATATTGTTTAAAATTAAATGATTATACTACTAAAGAAAAGGATACTTTTTTAAAAGAAATAAAATCATTAATCGGAGATTCAAAGTTGGTAATACTTACAGAAAATTGTGCTTGCACAAATAAAAAATAAATTTAACAATTAGAATTTAAAAAAGAGTTCGGTAATAAATATCGAACTCTTTTTTTTGTTTTAAGTGTTGGTAATGTTTAAATTTTAATAATTTTGTTCCTTACAAAAAGAATATTTATTATTTAAATATATCCTATTTTTAAAATTAAAATTAAAGAGGAACTAGAAATGGCTAAAGAAAAAAATGCAAAATTTGTTTACTATTTTGGCGGAAAAAAAGCCGATGGTAAATCAGACATGAAAAATTTACTCGGTGGAAAAGGTGCTAACCTTGCCGAAATGGTAAATCTTGGATTACCAGTGCCTGCTGGATTAACTGTTACAACCGAATGTTGTACTGCATACTACGAAAATAGATGCCAATTACCAAAATCGTTATATGACGAAGTTTGGGCAGGAATGAAAAAAGTAGAAAGTGAAATGGGAATGAAATATGGCGATCCCAAAAACCCCCTATTATTATCTTGCCGTTCAGGCGCTAGATCATCTATGCCAGGTATGATGGATACTGTTTTAAATGTTGGACTTTGCACTGCAACTATTCCAGGATTAATTAAAAAAACCAATAATCCACGTTTCGTTTGGGATTCATACCGTCGTTTGATTATGATGTATGCTGATGTTGTTATGGATAAAGCCGAAGGACTTGACATCAATATTCGCAAGAAATTAGATGATATGTTGGATGCTTACAAAAAAACTAAAAAAGTAAAAGAAGATACCCAACTTACTGCTGATGATTTGAAAGCTTTAGCTGGAGAATTCAAAAAAAGAGTAAAAAAAGAAATTGGAAAAGAATTCCCAGATGATGCCAAAGAACAATTATTTGGTGGTATTATGGCCGTTTTCAAAAGTTGGAATGGAAAAAAAGCGATTTCTTATCGTCGTATCGAAGGTATTCCTGATGATTGGGGTACTGCAGTAAACGTTCAAGCTATGGTTTTTGGAAATATGGGTGATTCTTCTGCTACTGGAGTTGCTTTTACCCGTAATCCAGCTACTGGTGAAAACATTTTTTATGGCGAATGGTTAATAAATGCTCAAGGTGAAGACGTGGTTGCTGGTATCCGCACTCCAAGTCCACTTAACGATGACACCAAAAACGACCAAAACAAACATTTGGTTAGTATGCAAGAGTTAATGCCAAAAACTTATAAAGAACTTTGTAATATCCGTAAAGTATTAGAAAAGAATTTTACAGATATGCTTGATATTGAATTTACAATTCAAGAAGGCAAATTATACATGCTTCAATGTCGTGCTGGTAAACGTACTGGAACTGCTGCATTGAATATGGCAATGGACATGCTCAAAGAAAAACTTATTACAGAAAAAACTGCTGTAATGCGTGTTGAGCCTGCACAATTAGACGAATTATTACACCCAATTTGCGATCCTGCAGAAGAAAAGAAAGTTGCTATTTTAGTAAAAGGTTT
>JACAAW010000084.1 GCA_013377115.1 Bacteroidota bacterium
TTCCAATGCAATCTTGACGAATTAAAACACCATCTACCAAAGTGTCGCCGCCAGTAAGCGCCTGACTTAATGTATTGCTTGGTGGAAATGGAGACATACCGCCAATAAAAGCACCATCAGGTAATGACATGCCTTCAGGATAAATAAAGTTGACAACATAAATGTTCATATAATTTCTGGGATTCCAATTATATTGTTTCATCGTGGAGAAATATGCAAAATTTGTCTGAGGGTCGAAATGACGAACGATACCATCAGTACAATTTCCATTGGGATCAACTTTTGCTAAACGAAATTCAATATTACAATTGGCAGCTCTCGACTGAAAAAGTGGCAAAGTAGCAGAAGTGTCAGCATTTTGTTTGTTGTAATCTATATTTATCAAGTTAACTGCATCAACTATTTGAGCTTTAGAAATGTTCTCTTGCCCACCGTTATGAATGATATGAAACACAACAGGAATAATTCTTTTACCATTAATTAAGGTGTCGGTTTTGCTGTTATGGTTGTTTTCAGCAATTAATTTACTGAAGTTTTTTTCGTAAATCAGATAATTGTCAATCAAATTAGGGTTTTCAGCAGCTAATTTTTTTATCAAAATATCATCATAAATCGAATAATTGATTGACTTTTGAGTTTCTTGGGAGTAAGAAATTTTAGAATGCAATAAGCAAATAGAGACGAGTAAAAAAACTAATTTCGAAATTTTCATATCAATATTATTTATTGGTTTTCACAACAAAGGAAAAAATAAATAATAACAATTCAAAGGGTTTGAATTGTTTTATTAACTCAATTTATTTATATATAATCAGTAAAAATAAGGGAAAGAAAAGATTGAGCTAAACTATTGATTGATTTAAGTTTCAAAAAAAACGTTTCGTCAAAATATTAATTGAAATAGGAGTCTCTAGCAATACGTTCCCGATTTTTGGCATGGCTCGGCTGCTTTTTTAATTCCGCTGCAAAAAACAGCTGACCTAGCTAACTGGTATTCGTTTTATTCTTTTTTTGAATAATTTTTATTTGTAATTATTTCTAAATTGAGTCCAATACCAAAAGAAAGAGAACCAGATGCAATACTAAGTGGATGCCCTCCATAAAAATTTGGATTACTATCCTTTTCAATGCCAACATCCGGGTTTAGCTTATAGTCTGCAAACAATTTAATATTTAATTGAAATCTGTTTTTAGATTTCAATTTATAGTTTAAACCTCCTTCAATGGTCCAACCATGTGTACAATTAATAATAAATGGTAAATAAACTCCACCATGACTGTAATAAGCTAAACCAGTTGAGTCGCCAATTTCTTTTCTTAATTCTTCATTGTTAAAATTATTGTAAGAATAAGGTTTATTAAATACCAATCCAATAAATGGACTAAACTTACCGTTTGTTTTTAAAGCAAATAATAATGGGATATTCCAATAGCTGATTTTGTCAAGCAAGGTGTTGGTGCCATTATCTCTATAATAATTTTTTGAGCTAAAATAAAAACCTGTTGTGGTTTTTAACCTACCTATATAATTAGAAATCAATAAACCGCCACCATAATTCCAATAATTTTTGTAAGTTATTTTACTCTCGTATATCTCAGGATTTGAATGTAAAAAGTAGTAGGGAACATAAATGAAAGGTTCTATAGAAAATAAATTTCCTTTTCTTTCTTCGTTTGATTTTGTATGTAGGGAGTCAGAATGCTGCGCGAATAATGTATTAATGCAAAAAAGAAATAATATTAAACAAAATCCTTTAAAACTTAGTTTTTTCATTTTTTAAACCTAAAAAAAGTGAAATCATTTTAAAATCAGAATTGTTAGTTGGATCAACCTTGCTCCCTGCATCAAAGTTATTGTTGCCTGTTATTTTCAAAGTATTACCCCACTGCCATCCCATCTAATATGGGTGCCATTTCCAATTCCAGTTCCATCTGTCCATAAATCCAAATCTGCTCCTGGCAATGATGTACCTAATATCTTTAAACCATCTCCACCAGGTCCTAACCCCATATTTGCCCCAAGTGAATTACCAACTGAAAATTGGCTGGTAGGTTTTCCATTGGTACGAATGAAAATTGATTGGTTAAATAAAGTACCAAAAACTGTACTTGGTGGAGTTGTATTTGTAGCCTGGTTGCCGCCCATGTGCCATTCTTTATCGTTTGGTTGTGCATTTACAGGTACATTTTGAGCAAGACCATTTTTAATGTTAAGTACAAGTAGTATAATAATTAGGCACATCTTGTAAAAGTGATTTTTCATTGTTTTTATGCCTGATACTTTACTTTCAGGACTTTATTAGTGAAAAATTTAAAATGAATATTTAAGAGTTATTGAACCTGTTATTTTTGACATATCAAAACTTGATATTTTAGGATTAGAAGTGCCATCTAAACCACTAGTGACAGTGTTGGTTTGTAAATCTTTGTTGATTACTTGAAAAGTTGATTCTGATAAACGTTTGCTATAAAGAAATGCATAAGAAATTTCTCCACCAATAGAAAAATTCGAGAATTTAAAAGTAAAACCGGCAAAGTTTCCAATACCTATGGAATATGCTTTGAAAATTGTTCCAGATATTTCTTGTGAAGTAAGGGGTGTTCCTGTTTGCACATCATTTGCTTGATAATAATAATAAAACTTAGTTTTTCCATAAAATGTAAACGGTAATTCAAACCCTGCATATAAATTCAAATGTTTAATTTCCAAACTTTTTCCTATTCCAAAAGCCACACCAAAATCAGTCCGTTTTTTAAATGCATTACTAATGGTATTGTCCAAAGAATCTATCCTGTAATCATTAAGCCGTTTAATGTCAACATTATTGAAACCAACTTTACAACGCAAAAAGTTATCATCTTTTAACAAGTAATTTCCAATTAAACTTAAAGCAAAAGTTTTGTCTTTTGTTATTGCGTTATGACTTTCTCCATTGTATAAATACCCGTCATCCCAACCATTTGCGCTTTGATCTTCAATATTTGGTATTTTTCTTTCGGGAGTATTTAATTGTATACCAACACTCCATTTATAATCTTTTTCCGTCTTTTTTTCTTGAGCATTTGCATTTCCAATAATCAATATTGCGCAAATAAGTAGTAAAAGTTTTTTCATAAATCGCATTTTAAGAATAGGCTAATATAAAAATTAATAAGCAAAAAACTAATTTTAAGCATAATTTATTTTCATTCTAAGTCAAATATTTAGTTCATCAAAAGATGTATGAAGCATAATTATTGTGTTTGCCTCAAGAAAAAAGATTCTATAAAATATCTTGTACAATAATTAAAACAATTCTACGTTAAAACATGAAATAACCAACACCAAAGCCCATGATTCTAATTTTTACGATGATTTAATAACTCAATTATTTATTCATTAAAAAACTAGAAATTATGGCTACCTATGAAACTGGTAACATTACCAACGTCGGAAACTTAGAATTATTAATTTCAACTTGCACCGGATACGGTGCCACATATAACCCTTCAAAAGTTTCAATTAAACTACCGGCATTAAATACATTACTAACAAATTCTCAAGCAGCAAATGCTTTGGTTTTAGATAAATTAAATCTCTATTCCATCGCTGTTGACGGAATGGAAATTCTCTTCGATCCTTTCAATCCTTTAACAACTAGGATTCTTGCAGCACTAAAATGTTCTGAGGTAACCAAAGAATTTGTTACCGATGCTAAAAGCATCATCCGAAAACTAACAGGTAAAAGAGCAAGCCCAAAAACTCAAGCAGCATCTACCACTCCAACAGAGATTACAGTAGAAAATAGCGATTCAGTTCCATCTGCTGGACCAAAAGAAATTTCATCATCGCAATTAAGCGTCAACAATCGCATCGCTAACTTTTCACGATTAATCAACCTTTTAACATCCGAACCAGGTTACAATCCTAACGAAACCGAATTAAAATTAACCACTCTCAATGCAATGCTGGCTTCAATGAAGACCAAGAACACAGCATTAATCAATACAACCACTACATTAAAAAACGCACGCATCAATCGCGATAAAGTTCTTTATAAAGATGGAACAGGCCTATACGACATCACCGTAGCAGTAAAAGCCTATGTAAAATCAGTATTTGGTGCAACCAGTCCCGAATACAAATTCATCGTTAAAATAGTATTTACAAAACCTCGTTAATTAATCTGTACCCTAACAATAGAAGCGGTGCGAAGTTTCCGAACTTCGCGCAAATATAATCCTTACTCAATTCTTTTAATCAAAAAACACATTGTCATTTAGATTGCCGCGGTCGTATCCTCCCTCGCAATGACGTCATTGCAAATTCGCTCACAGGCGGATGAAGCAATCTAATTTGACAACTTGTTAAATTGATTATTAAATAGAACTCTACACTATTAAATGAATACTCCCTTTAACGGCGGCATTTGCAATGCCGCCGTTAATATTAGTTGATTTTGTAATTCAACACCAGCTATCATCAAAAATAATTGCATATTAAATGCTTTATATTCATTCACCAAGTCGTCAGCATAAAACCTTTTCATTTTTTCGCAGAAAAAAAGGACTGGCCTTTTGCAAATTTCGTAGTTTTCAAAGTGAGGATCAATGCGAGGGCCTTCAGTAAGTGATAAGCGAGCTCAGGCAGGCAAAAGCGTTGGCGCGGCTCTTATCGCGTGGCAAGAGACAACCTGTAGAAAACAAGAAATTTGTAATAAGCCTTGATTTTTTGGTTCTTTTTGATCAAGCAAAAACGAACAAAGTAATATTTAAATAGGAACACCCTAAGTAAAACCAGAATCTCTGCCAGTAAAAACAGAAACAACCTAAGTAAAAATGGAAATTATAAGAGGAAAAATAGAAATAACCTAAGGGTAAATGGAAACAACAAGAGGAAAATTAGAAACAGCCAAAGTAAAAATGGAAACAAGGAGAGGGAAAATAGAACCAGTCTCAGGGTAAACGGAAACAGCTAAAGTAAAAATGGAAACAACGAGAGGGAAAATGGAAACTCTGACAGGGATTCCGATTTCTGACAAATCGTCATAAAAAATAATGCTTCAAGATTCAAATATACGTTCCTTTAAATTTAAAGAAGATGACTTCTTCAAAACCAATTTCTACATCAATCGTAATTTTTTCATCAACAACAGGTCTTTTTACAATTCGAACATTCAATTCAGGATGATTAAGTGGATTTACAATATTCAAAAACTTCATATTGTCCGATTTCTCCATAAACAAATCTCGTCCTTCAGTTTTTTCCAGTAGCTCTTTTATCATTTGTACCATGCAAACGCCAGGCACAACAGGATTTTCTGGAAAATGGCCTTGGTAAATTTCATGTTCAGTATTTAGTTTTACTAAAAACGAAGTTCTTTCAGGACTTTCAATTTCAATTTCTAATATTTCGTAAAAATTCTTTAATAACATAGCCAATATTTATTGTTCAATTTTGTTTAAACGAATATCTAAATCAATATTTTTATGAGTAAAATTAATAGTTTTTGGGAATCCCTGCTTGTATTCTTTCAGGTCAACAGTAACTTTCTTAAAAAGGTTTTTACAACTTTCAATTTTGTTAAAATTAACATTGGTAGAATCTAAAAAATAGTAATTTTTAAATTTTCCTTCTTTCACTTTTAAAACCTTGGTATTGCTTTTCTTTTCTTTCAGAATCTTTACTTTCTTTTTGGTTAATTGATTGGTAAGAAGCAATCTAAAATCCTTTTCCAAAGTATTAATAATGATTTTTTTATTGATTTGTTCCAAACATGAATAGACTTTAAATTTTTCATTTTTAAATTCGAAATCAAAAATTTTCATTCCGAATTCTGTAATGAAATTGATTCGATAGCTATTATCTGGCATCAATTTAATGAAAATTAAGCCTCCAAAATCTTTACCATAAACATGGGCATTGGTTTTAAAAAGTGCTTTTACAAAACCGTCATTAAAAATGGTATTTACTTCGTTTTTGTTCAAAAAACGGCATTCTTCGGTTCTAAGATTGCTGTGGAAGGAAAGCCCACAAGCGGAAAAAATAATTACAAAAAAACTACTTAAGATTAAATACTTCATTGGAGATTCCTTGGTTTTGTTTTTTGTTTGAAAAGATAATATCTGTGTAATCACCAGAAAGTTCCATCATTTTTAATTTGCTCACACTTAAATCTTTCTTGTCGAAATAGATATTGATGGTTTTGAAATAGTCTTTCATTCCCTTCGAAATTGGCGTTGCATCAATTAAATAGAATTTTTCGTTTTCAAAAAATTTGAATTTAAAATCAGTGGTATTATTCAAAATACTACCTTGAAGCATATCTAAAATTTTGGTATTAATTTCCTGAAACATTTTATTGGCCGACATGTCAATCTTATTAATTTTCCCATCATCTTTTATGGAAATTTTTCCATTATTTATTACAATGATGTAGGTAAACGGATTGTTGTATTCCCATTTTAAAGTGCCTGGTTTTTTGAAATAGAAATGTCCTTTCGAAGAAATAACTTCTGAAAGGATGCTCAAATTTTTCTCTTGTACAAAATCACTTTCAAGTGAAGTAAGTTTTTTGGACATTTCATTTAATTTCGCATGAAATGCTGCTGTGTCTGCCATTGGTTTAAATGAAGGATCATTGGTTGGTGAATTTGTTTCCGTAGTAAAGGAACTTAAGGAAATCAACACAATGAACAAAACTGAACTCAATTTGAAATATTTTTTCATTTGTAAAAACTTTATTTTAATAGGTTGTTTAGGCTAACAATTTTGAAGCCATTATTTTTAGTAAAAGTAATGAATTCATTCAGCACTGTTTCAATTTCCGGATAATTATCATGAAAAAGAACGATGTCGCCAGGTTTGAGATTGCTAGTAACACGTTTTATTATTTTACTGGTATTGTTTTTAATGCCATCTAATGATCGAACGCTCCAACCAATTACAATAAATTTAAATTTCATTAAAGCACTTCTAAGTAAAGGATTGGTAACTCCGTAAGGTGGTCGGAAATAGCGTGTTTCTGTATTTGTAATTTTTTCAATTATTTCATTCGTTTTTGAGAATTCCAAACCCATTTTTTTTGGAGCGTATAAATCAAAGAAATAGGAATGGGAATAAGTATGATTTCCAATGATATGGCCCTCTTTATGAATTCGCTCTAAGATATCTTCATTTCCTTCAATATTTTTGCCTATTACAAAGAAGGTAGCGTTGATTTCATTTGTTTTCAATATGTCGAGAACTTTGGATGTTATTTCAGGACTTGGTCCATCATCAAACGAAATCGAAATTTCTTTTTTCTCAGTTTTTGCTGAACAAATTACTGGAAAATAAAAATTGGATTCAATCCTGAATGAACCGTATGCCGCTAATACCAAGTAACTGGAAATAACAATTAAATAAACCCAAAAACTTATTGGCACGAAAAATTGCAGGACATTTAATATTAAAACCGAAACCAATAATAGGAGTAAGGAAGTTTTATATTTTAACATTTGCTTAGCAAAGTTAGCGAGTGATTAATATTGAGGTAATGATTGTATATTAATACGTTTTTAATCTCACTTTTGTCAGTCTTTCTGATTGATATTGCTTTCGGAATCTCTTGGTTTTTGATTGCTTTCGCAGCCACCCATAATGCAAATGCTCCAGCAGTATGGTATTCGCCACAAAGATTTTTAAAATAGGAAATATTGGATTTACTAAAAATAGTTTCTTTTACGTAATCATAAGCTCCATCAAAACGAATATCACCATTATAACCAAGCACAACTAAATCAATATCATTCGCATTAAGTGAATTGGCCTCAAGAAAATTCTCAATATTTTCCTGAATAGCAGCATTGTTTTCGGGTTTATAGAAGGTTTTTAATCCCTTTATTTTGGCGTAAGCATTTCCATTGTTTTTATCTGAAAGCACAAAAAATGACGCGCCTTCACCAGTAATACTGCCTTTGGTTTTATAATTAAGTAAATTTATTGTCGAAATTGCTCCTTTTTTCCAAAGACCCAATCTTTCGGTTATTTTAAAAGTATTTTGAGTTATTTCGTCAACGCCACCAACCAAAACAGAATTGCAAGTTCCTTCATCAATTTGCAACATGGCATCGAGCAATGCAGTTTCGAATGAAAAACCTCTGTGCACATAAGTGGAATTATAATTATTGCATTTTAGCAATAAAGCAATTTGTGCAGAAATTGTATTATGTGTCGACTGAATAAAAGGTGTTGGAGTTAGCAATCTTTCATTGTTTTCTATTATGGCACCTAAAAAGTTTTCAGTATCTTCAATGCAACCCAATCCAGTTCCGGTAATAATTGCATCAGGTTGTTCAACTTGAGCATCTTTCAATGCCGTCATTCCAGCGGCAACACCCATTTTGATGATGTGACTCATCCGTCTGATGAGTATTGGTCCGACGAAATCTTTATAATTTGGATCAATACTTTTTAGGAAAGCCGAAGGATAATCAACAATTTCTTCAAGAAATTTAGTGTTATCTAAAGTGTTTTGTGGTGAAATATTACCTAAACCTGTTATAAATGCTTCCATACTAACACTTTGAGAAAATTAAACTTGAGTTATTTCCACCAAATCCAAATGAATTGGAAAGTACATGATTTACCTCGCAATGGGTAATCAATTCAGTATTGGGCTTAAAATTAAGCTCTTTCATTTGTTCTGTAAATCTTAAATTTGGATAAACAATTCCGTTTTCGATTGCCAAGATAGAAAGAACCGCTTCAATTCCGCCAGTTGCACCTAAAGTATGGCCAGTAAATGGTTTTGTTGAGCTGAATTTTGGAACATTTCCCGAAAAAATTCTGTCAATTGCAATTCCTTCAGACAAATCATTATTGCTGGTTCCAGTTCCATGCACATTAATATAATCGATTTCATCGGCCTTTAAACCACTTAGTTTTAAAGCTTTTTCCATTGCTAAAAATGCGCCATTGCCATCAGGAGAAGATGCCGTTTGATGAAAAGCATCGCAAGCATTGCCATATCCAGTTAATTCACAATAAACTTTTTTACCTGAGGCTTTTATTGCTTTTTCGGATTCAATCACAATAAATCCTGAACCTTCGCCAATGGTTAAACCAGCTCTATTTTCATCAAAAGGTTTGCAGCCTGTTGGGTCTAAAATCATTAATGAATTAAAACCATTCAATGTGAAGCGAGTCAAAGCATCAGTTCCCCCAACCACAACTCTGTCTAAGATATTGTTTTTGATAAGTCTTGCGCCAAACATAATTGAGTTTGCTGATGAGGAACAAGCCGTACTGATTGTTGTAACAAATTCTTTGATTCCAAGTGCATCAGCAATTCTTTCAGTGCTGTCGCCACAATCGTGGTTGACAATATCAATTAATTTCCCAGATTCTTTATCATTAAAAAAAGAATTGTAAAAATTTTCGCTTCGGTCCATTCCACCAACTGTGGTTGCTGAAATTAATCCAGTTCGCAATTCATTGACATTTTCTATGCTTGCACTTTTTAAGGCTTCTTTAGCGGCAATAATACCTAGCAATGCAGATCTTGTAAAATTCTGAACATTTTCAACTTCGGCAACTTTTCCAAGTTGTTCATTAGAAAGCTTTACTTCACAAACAGGAATTGCATTTTTATGAACAGAACTCAAGTAATTGATATCAGCTATGCCTGTTTTTAATGCTAAAATAGATTCTAAAACTTCTTTAACATTGTTCCCGCATGCGGAAATCATTCCCAATCCTGTGATAAAAACCCTTTCTGACATTGGTATTTATTTTTTGTTTGCTTGAATATATTCAGCAATTGAACGAATTGAATAGAAAATCTTTTTTCCGTCTTCTGGGTTTTCTATTTTTATTCCGTATTTTTTTTCTAAGATTACGATAAGTGAAAGTGCATCAATAGAATCAAGTCCTAATCCTTCGCCAAACAAAGGTAGGTCAGAGTCTACATCATTTATATCAACATCTTCTAAGTTCAATTCTTGAATTATTTCTTGCTTCAATTCTAAAATTAATTCTTCCATAACAGTTACTTCTTATTAAAATATATATTGTTTAAATTTTGATTGTCAAAGATAATACTATTTGCTGAAACTTCATTATTTCTTTGTTTTTCAATTAAGAAAAGTGCAGCTTCAAAAATGGGTTCCTCCTTAGCTAAATCATCAAAATCAACCCAGCCAGTGATGCATGCATTAATTCTGCCAATTTTAAAAAGCATAGAGACATAATCTTCAATAAATTGAGGGTCAAATTTCTCAAAAACAAATAAACCATTTTCGCCTTTAAAATTATTTTTTATACAAATTTCGCCAATCATAATGTTGGGAAGTGTATAAACAAAAAGCGAAGGATTTGGAAAATAATTGGTTTTATCTTCGAATGATTTTTGGTATTTAAGATCCGTGCTCAGTGATGATGCTCTATTTTCTATGATAACACCTATTTCATCGGTATTGTAATTTTCAGAAATTGCGGTGTTTTTCAATAAAATTTCAGATGCAACAAATGCCAATTTGCTTAAACTATCCATTTTGAAAAACTTTGGATAATTAATTTCCTGACTTTTATAAATGGTTTTAATAAAATCAGAAAATGGCAAATTGGTTTCATCCGAAAGCAATTCAACACCATTTAAAACAAGAGTGTTTTTTCTGATAATACAATATTTTGAAATTTCAGTTAAAATCATTTATGTTTCTTTTGTGAAAATTACACTTGCATTACAACCACCAAATCCAGACGCTGTTTTTAGGATGGTGTTAATTGGTTTGTATGTAAGCTTGTTGATTACATTTAAATTTTCAGTTACACCTAGGTTTTCAAAGCCAAAAGTGTTAATCATCACATTTTCTTTCAGAGAATGAACACCAATTATTGATTCAATAATTCCTGCGGCACCGAGTGTATGACCAAAAAATCCTTTTAAACTATTTGTTGGAACCTCTAATAAATTCGCTAAAGCAAAGGCTTTAGCTTCCATTTCATCGTTATAGGGAGTTGCAGTTCCGTGGGCAAGAATATGATCAATATCTGATTCCTTTATTTGAGCTTCTTCTATCGATTTTTTAATAGAATAATGAAGTCCATCACCAGTTCTTGATGGACCAGAAATATGATTGGCATCATTGCTAACTGCACCACCAATTACTTTAACTTTTGATTCTTCATTCAAGTTTTGTATGTTCGAAGTAAGAATAATTGTTCCAGCTCCTTCTCCTAATGAGATTCCATCTCTGGAATTATCAAATGGTCTGCAAATAGTCGGACTAATTGCCTTGAACGATTGAAAACCTGAAATCACAAACTCTGTCATGATGTCGCCACCACAAATAACAATATTTTCATATTTGTCTGTTTGCAGAAAACGCATTCCATTTACGATTGCTACCACACCAGAAATACAAGCATTAGAAACTACAATTGGAAGATTGGGATTTTTAAAATACTTTTGAATGGTAGCAGCTGTTTCCCATAAATAAAGTTGGTCGTTTATAACTTCTTCATTCTTTCCAAGCAAATCAATATTTCCTTTTGTTGTAGAAACAATAAAAAGCGTTTTTGGCGAAGACAAATCAATAGCGGATTTATTAATTGCTTCACTTATTGAAATGATCAATAATTTTTCGAGTTTGGTAAAAGAATGGTCAATTTTGCAATTTTCACATTCTTTTGCAAAAGCAGTCTCATTAATAAGAGAAAGAGGAACATCCGATGGAGAATATTTTCTGTCAGAATTTAATTGAACCCCTGAAATGTTCTTTTTAAGGTTTTCAAATACTTCTTTTGTATTAAAACCCAGCGAGCAAATAATATTATCGGATGAAATATATACTTCTTTCATTTGTTTAGTAGTCAACGTTTATAGTAATCCCCATTTTTTTTTCCAATCTTCATAAAATGGTGGAAAATTAAGATATAATTCTCCTTTTCCGTTCAAAAAAACTTGAGTCGTTTGGCCAGTAGCGACTAATTCATTATTTGAACTTCTGAAAATGGTATAGTCTAGAATAATTTTCGCTGCTTCACAATCAACATATCGCGTTTCGACAATGGCTTTTTCTCCATATCTCAGTGGCTTTTTGAAATCACAGCCAATATTTACAAGAGGAGTTATGAAACCTGTTTTATAAACATCCAGATAATCTAAACCATATTTTCTTCCAAACCCTTCGCGGCCATCTTCAAAATACTTCAAATAGTGCCCGTGCCAAACAATTCCAATTGAATCCACTTCGCTAAATCTAACAGTAAACTCAGTTCTTTCTGACAGTATTATTTTTTCCATTTTTTATATAATGCCGTGTAAAATTAGTCTTTTTTTAGAAAGATTTTCATTTCGCATTGGGCAATTATTTTTTCATCCTGACGGACGATTCCAATTACCAATGAAAAATCAAAAACTTCATAGTCAATAATAATTTCTGTTTGCAATTCGCTGCCAATTTTGGGTAATTCAAAGATTTGAAGTTTTTTAATTGCTCCAATAAATCCAATTGGAATCTTCGTAATATTATTTTTTTCGCAAAAATATCCAACCCTTGTTGCTGCTGATTGTGCGATATTTTCAATAATTCCTGGCTCTCTTAAAAATCCATCCTGACAAAATATATTATCCTCGGTAATAAGCAAGCCTGTGAAAGTCCTGGTTTCATCAGAAAAGTATAGCTTATCAACCATTACCATTGGAGGTTTTTGAGGTATCAGCCGAATAATATGTTCTTTATCTGCAATTATCTTATCAAATGCCATGTTAAGCCTTTTTTATTTTTAATACGCATCATTTCATTTATTTCACTCATATCATCATCAGGGAAAATCCAGTTTTTTCCTGTGCTTTTCGCCATTTCTTTCATTTTTGAAAGATCAACATTTTTCGAAATATAATATTGTGGTTTTATTAAATTGTCATCTTTTGAAATAATTCCATCGCGAATTGCGTATTCCTGTAATTTGGTTCGAGGGTAAATTCTCATTCCAATATATGGGAAAAACACGGCATTCACAATTTTTTTTGAATTTTCAAATGTCTCTTTCAAAGTTTCATTGGTTTCGCCGTAGCCACCAAGAATTAAAAAATGAGCATAGTATATTCCTAATTCATTACACAAATCTGATATATTGAAAATGTCCTCTACTTTAAAATGTTTACTGTAATTTGCGAGTTGTGTATTTGAAATTGATTCAGTTCCAAATTCAATATGTTTTAAACCTGATTTTTTGAAAAGAGAGAGGAGTTCTTTATCAAGATTATGAGGCGAAAAATAAGCGCCCCAGCGGATATTGATTTTGCTATTAATTATTTTTTCTGCCAATTCTACATTAAAATCATTATTGATATTGAAGACAGAATCAGTAAAAAACACATAATTAATCTTTTTTTCGATTTTTAGCCTTTGAAGCGTTTCAACAATGAAATCAGCGTTTAAATTTCTAACTTTTGTTCCTTCAATAAGTGGGTAGGTGCAATAGATGCAGTCGTAAGGACAACCACGTTTTGTTTGAATGTTCAAAATTCCACTTTCATTCCAATAATAATCAATTAAATCATTGTTGAAATCTGGTTTAAGATTTTTAAGAAATTGTGATCTGGGATTTACTGTGATAATTTGATTTTCTTCATAAACTAAACCAGGAATTTGTCGATAATCTCGACTGTTTTCTAAACAGTTTATTAACTGATATAAACTTTCTTCGCCTTCACCAGTAATACCAAAATCAGGTTTCAAAAGATTAAATAAATCTTCAGCATAAACTGAAAAAGCTGCTCCTCCAATTATGATTTTAGATTTGGATGAGGCTCTAATTAATTGTACCAATTTAATATAATCGCTAACAAAATCGAATTTTATATGAGAGTCTTGATTGTCGATATTTCTGAATGAAATCCCAATATAACTGGGGTTGAAATCTTTAATAAAATTTTCAATTTCTTCAAGAGGATTTAGGTTTAAATCCATTAGTTTTACTTGAATCTCTGGCTTTTTTTCTTGCAAATAAGCCATAATGTAAGATAATCCAATTGGAAAAACTGGATAAGGATCTTTGTATGTATTTGCAGAAATAAGTAAAACTGTGTTTTTCATTGAGCGAAATCGTTTTCCCTTGCTTGTCAAAAAAGCATTAATTTAAAGACAAAAGTAAAAAAAAAAGCGGATTTAAAAAGATGATTTTTATTAGGAGTTTGTAATGAATAAAAAGGAAAATTATTATTAAACGAGAAAAGCAACTGAATTTAGTTAATAATTTCAGTTGCTTTAATTTTTTTACAAAAAACGGGTGTTATTTATTTACTCGGGCAATAATATAATCGTAGAAATCCTGTAAATTTCTAACATCAATCATTTCTTCGCCTTTAACTTTAAATCCGAAGTTTTTTTCAATAATAACAATTAAATCAACGAAATCAAGACTGTCGATTCCTAGTGCTTGCTTTAAGTCAGCTTCTGGAACAAGTTGAGATTCTTCAATTTCAAATTCTTCAATTAGGAAGCTGTTAATCTTCTCAATTATTTCTTCTTTTTGCATGGTATAGTTAATTTTTTTACAAAAGTACGAGAAATTTATAAAGAGAACAAATTCTTTATAAAATTTTTGATTTTGCTACTATTTTATTTAATTTTTTTAATAATTAAGGATGAGTTTGTTCCGCCAAATCCAAAGGAATTTGATAAAAAGACATCAATATTTCTATCCAAAGTTTTGTCGGCAATATTTAATTTAGCTGAAAATTCATCCGGATTTTCAAAATTAATATTTGGAGCAATAAAGGAGTTTTTCATCATAAGCATGGAATAAACCACTTCAGATGCACCAGCCATCCAGCATTCGTGGCCTGTCATTGATTTTGTTGAACTTACTGGAGGTCTTGATAATCCAAAAACTCTGTCAATTGCCAAAGCTTCATTCATATCTCCATGAACTGTTGAGGTTGCGTGTGCATTAATATAATCAATTACTTCAGGTTTGATGTTGGCATCTTTCAATGCCATGTCGATAGAACGATTTAAACCATCAACACTTGATTGAGAAATGTGTTCTCCGTTTGAAGAGAAACCATATCCAATTAATTCACCCAAAATTGGTGCACCGCGTTTTACTGCAGTTTCATAATTTTCTAAAATAACTGTTGCAGCTCCACCACTAGGAATTAATCCATCGCGATCTCTGTCGAAAGGACGAGAAGCTTTTGTTGGATCTGATTCACGAACAGAGAAAGCACTCAATGCATCAAAACTTCCCATTGCAAAAGCATTTACTTCCTGAGCACCACCGCAAATAATTTGATTTTGTAATCCATGTTTAATCATTACATAACCCATTCCAATGGCATGAGAACCGCTAGCACAAGCTCCACTTAAAGTAAAATTGATGCCTTTCAATTTAAAAATAACAGAAAGGTTCATGGTTACCGTCGAATTCATGGACTGAAAAATAAATCCAGAGCCTAAAAGCGCTGTATCTCTTTTTTCTCTGACAATATCCATTGATTTTATGGTTGGCTCTGCAGAACTATCGTTGCCAAACAAAATACCAACTTCATGTGCATCAAGCCAATCTTGGTCAATTTTTGCATTTTGGAGGGCTTCAATTGTTGACATATATGCAAACTCACCTTGCTGTGCAAGACCGATTCTAAGTCTGCGGTCAAGTTTTCCTTTTAAATCAGGTCTTTCGATAACCCCAGTTAATGCTGAACGATAACCAAATTCTTTTCTAATTGGGTCAAACCCAACACCAGAAACACCGTTATATAGTGAATTTTTAACTTCATCTAAATTTTTTCCTATACAGGAATATACTCCAATTCCTGTAATTACAACTCTGTTATTCATGGTTCTAATAAAATTATGTATATAAACCTCCGTTAATTGAAATTACTTCTCCGGTAACATAAGAAGCTTTGTCTGAAGCAAGGAAAGCAACAACATCAGCAACTTCCTCAGGATTGCCAAAGCGACCCATTGGTATCATTGCTTTTAAATCATCTTCCTTGAGATCTTTTGTCATATCTGTTACAATAAATCCAGGTGCAACAGCATTAACTGTAACTTTTTTTCTTGCAACTTCTTGCGCTAAAGCTTTTGTGGCACCAATTACTGCTGCTTTTGCTGCAGAATAATTTACTTGTCCAGGCAAGCCTTTTAATCCTGATAAAGAAACTACGTTAATGATTCTGCCAAATTTCTTAATCATCATATCTTTAATAAGGCGACGGGTAATATAAAAGAATCCATTAAGATTAATGTCCATAACGTCTTGCCATTCTTCGTTTTTCATCCACATCAATAAAGTATCTTTACGGATGCCAGCGTTATTTACCAGAACTTCAATATAATTATCAGGATTTTTTAAAAACCAAGTCTCAATAGCAGTTTCAACTTCCTCCGATTTAGAAACGTCGAATTTAATGATTTCGCCTTCTCCACCTTTTTCATTAATCATAGATAAGGTATTATTCGCTTCAGTTTCATTGGAGCAATAATTAATTAAAACATTATAACCCATTTCAGAAAGTTTGAGACAAATCGATCTTCCAATTCCTCTTGAACCACCTGTTACTAATGCATATTTCATTTTTTTATACTTAAATAGTTTGACTGTTTTTTTTTTGAAACTCGCAAAGTTAATAAATTAATTGGAATTGAAAAAAATAAAGTATTTAAACTATTGATGCTAAGTCAATGGAGATAATATTTGTTTGAAAATTAAGTTTGGTAAAGGATATAAATTAATTTGTACT
>JACAAW010000085.1 GCA_013377115.1 Bacteroidota bacterium
CAATTTGATTAGAAAAGTTGCGCTGATTTGTGTTTTTTTTAAAAAACAATTCACTAATACCATTTGGTATTACAAAAATTTTTTTTTCATCAATAAAATAATTTTTAAGCATATCAAATTTTTCTGCACTGGAAAGTGCAATAATTTTATCAGAATTTTCCAAAATATTTCTTTCTTCATCAATTATATAATTAGGACATAAAAAATCAATATAATGTTTTTTCGCATAAGCTAATAAATGAGGTGTGTGTATCCAAAAAGTATTGTTTATCTTTAATTGAATAGCAGAACTCCAATGATGGGTGTGAATTATATGAAATGAATTACTTTCTAAATAATTGTTTACTGATAAGCAAAACGATTTTCCTTCTTGATAGTCACGTATCATTATTTGTGTATCAAAACTCTTCTCGTACGGTAATAACACCATTTTAATTTCATTAACAATCACAATTTCAGTAACTGCATCATTATATTCATTTCTTGTTAGAATAGTAATTTCATTATTTTTATCTTTTTGAAGTGTTTTAACAATATAAATGAAATTTATAGTGCCTCCATCAATAGACTTTTCTAAATCAAGAGGCACTCGTTTACTTTTAATTATGCATATTTTTCTCATAAGTTCTAATTTTTCAACAGAGATTTAATGTTTTTTAAGTTTTTTCTAAATAAATATTTTTAGATGCTTTTCATTTCTGGATTTACACGGTAAAAATACTCCATAGTTCGTAAACCTTTGGTAATGCTTCCTCGAAGTAATTTTATTTTATATTCTTCTAGACTCTTAGTAATATAATGACGGAGATATGCAGAACGACTTGTAGGATATGAAATAGTTTGATCTAAAATTAATCGCCCATCAACGTCATGAAGTTTTGCATTTGTACGATGGCTTGAAAAGAAGGTGCCGGGATTTGACAGATCTGAATAGGTCTTTAAATTACAAGTCATATGAACAATTGCTTCTCTTGTGAAACGTTCTGTTACTGGTTGTTGGCAGTAAAAAAAATGTCCGTTTGAATCATAGGAAATATCTTCTAATACTGTATTACCATTCTTTGGCAATTCACCATATAGGTATTCATCAATATCAATAAACAAACAAGTTCCTTCCCTATGGTTTTCTAAAAAATGATTATAAGCCAAAACTTGTGGATTACCCATTTCTTCTTTTGGATGCCATTCTATAATTTCAATGCAATTACCATATTTTGATAAATTATAGTTAGTAATTCCGTGATTATAAATAAATGCCTTATCAATACCTTTTGCATAATGGTGCTCAAGCCAATGTTCAATATACAATTGCTCATCTTTTACAATTGCACAAATATATCTTTGTCTACTTTTATATTTCAGTTTACTGATATAATTATTATTTGCATTAGATTCTAAAATAAATTCATTATCTTTTTGCAAATCAATAGAAGCATAGAATATTGCTTTTTTATTTTGCTTTACTGCCGCAAGAACAATTTTCTTTTTACTTTTCAGAATATCTGATGCAAACATCAAAGCGCATCCATTTTGCTCAACTGCAGCCAAAACAACATCTTTGTCATTTCTTAATTCATATGAAGCATATTCCAAAGATCTACCATTATACTTTACACACTCTAAAATAAACTCCTTATTATTTTTCAATGAGTCTGAAGCATGAATTAATAAATCTGCATTCTTTTTAAGGGCTGTTAAAACAACCTCATTTTCATTTTTCAATGCCACAGAAGCAAACTCTAAATTGGAACCAACGTTATTATTTATAGCAGCTAAAACTACTTTTTTATTGTTTGTCAGTTCATTCGAAGCATATTGCAATGAAAGCCCATTCTGTGCTACCGCAGTCAAAACAACATCTTTATCATTTTTTAGTTTGGCAGATGCGAATTCCAAATTTAAGCCCACTCTATTTACTGCCGAAAGAACAACTTCCTTATCATTTTTTAAATCATCAGACGCAAACTTAAATGCTGTTCCATTTTGTTTGATAGCGGCTAAAACCACTTCCTTATCATTTTTCAGAACCTCAGATACATATTCTAGATTGCGACCATCCTTTTGGACTAAGGTAAGCATAGTGTCTTTATCAGCCAAATATGTTTTAAGAGTCATAACAATTTTATTCTATAATAAATCAAAAATCTTTTCAATATTTTTCATAAGATGCATTTCAGATGAATAATTATTTTCAATTTCAACAATATTTATATTTAACAGATTTGCAATATAATATGCATGTTTTTTTTCAAGGTCTAGATAATATTCTAATGAATCAAGAATTAAATTTGGACGTTTTTTTTGAATATTTTGGCTCACTCTTTTTTTTATTGTTTTTTCATTTGCAATTAATAATATTATTAATTTGAGATTTATTTTTTTAAAAAAAAATTCAGGCATTCTATAATCGTCTCTGGTTAATCCTCCTAACACGAAATGCCCTTCTAAAAAACAATATTTTGTCATTTCTTTGCTAATTAAATATAAAGTATGATCAGCTGTTTTATTCTGACAATAATCTAGTTTTTCTTTTTGTAATGTTTCAATACTGTCAGCAGAAAAAGAGTCTGATGCAATTTTGCAGCTAATGTTACCGATATTGATTATAGTAGAATCATTAATTCTTTTTTGTAAAATCAAAGATGTTGTAGATTTCCCTACCCCCATAATTCCTCCTATAAAAATGTTTTTTGAATCTAACATAAAATTAAGGTTTGTAATATTGTGTAAATATGCATTGCATTTCAGTCAGATAATAAAGATTACTCTCTGAATATTGAATATTTTCAGCTAACCATATATGGCATTCAAGAAAAGCATCCATTATTGCAATATTTTGAGGTAAATCATTGACTCCATACCATATATTATTTGTTTCATTTGTTCTTTGTATCATTTTAGGCTCAATAAAACTCCTAGCAAATTGATAGAGTATATTTCTATATCGTGATATATTGGGATTAATAAACGTATAGCCAAGTTCGTCTTCTGAATATTCAGGAAAATTATTTAATAAGCTATTTCTCATTATTTCAGTTTTGCCTTTTATTGTTTTTGTAAATTTTGTGCCTGTATGAGGAAAAAGAGAATTTAACAATCTAAATGCACCTGTATTGCAAATTCTATATGGTTTTGCAAATAAAAGAAATTTTAAGTTTTGATTTATATCATCAAAATTTGTTTCTGGATCATACATAATAAAACCGTATCGATAATCTATTTTATTTCGAATTAATTTATGGATTGCTTGCCAATTTAATTTAACATCAATCCTTTTATTCATCCTATCTAACATATTTTGAGACCCAGATTCAATACCAATTGAGATCATTTTTAAGCCTGATCTTTTTAGAAGCGCCAAGTCATCATCAGAAAAGGCTGCAATACCATTAGCTCTGGCATCGAAACCATATTCCAAAACTATATTGTTTTTAATAATAAGTTCTGCAAAACTTAGCACTCGCTCTCTACCTTTTTTAGGAGGACCTATAAATTCATCATCAATAAACCAGAATGTATTAATTTGAAATTTTGAAATAATTATTTTTATTTCATCTAAAATATTCTCTGGAGAGCGACCAATCCATTTAATATTAGTTTCATTACAAGCATAAAATGAAACCATACTACAAAAATTACACGATGCATAGCAACCTCGACTACCTAAAATACTTATTAAAATTTGATTTTTTTTCAATGAAATAATTTTATCCAATTGGCTTCGATCAGGAAACGTTAGCAAATCTAAGTTATCTATTCGATATAATTTGTTACATATAACCTCCCCGTTTTCATTAATATATGATAACCCTGATATATTTTCAGCAATCTCTTTCTTTTTCAAAAGATTTATTAATTTGAAAATCCCGAAGTCAGCTTCGCCTCTTAGAATATAGTTAATCTCTGGATTTTCCTTTAATATATTAGCATAATTTAAACTAGGAGGATGCCCACCAACAACAATAGCAATTTCAAATCTTATACTTTTTATATATTTTGCAATTTTTATAACTGAATTTTCTGAATATGAATACAACCAAGTAATGCCGACAAGAGATAAATTTTTCGAATTCTTTATTAAATATTCCAATTCTTCAATTGATTCCAATTGAAGAATTTTTGATGATATTCCATTTTTTTGCAAAGAAGAAGATAAATAACTTAAGCCCAAATACTCATATGTCCTGCTTTCTGGTATAATAAATAGAACCTCCAAACGATTTAAATCGAATTGATTATCAGTATATAGCATAGGTTAATCCTCAGTATTAAGTAGCGTTTTACATTCTTCATAAATAACATTAAATTTCAGTTTTTCATTTGCACTTAAATTATATTTATTTATTATTTCGTCAAAATTTCTTTCCATTGAAACAGTGTGTGCTCCAATTCGTTCTAATTGAAAAATAATTGAAACAGGTCTTGTTTTTGATAGCACAATTGCATCAGAAATAATACTTGATGTTGTTTCAAAGCCGCTGTTTAATGAAACTTCAAAACATGTGATTGAAAATAACTCAAATTTTGCTTTTATATCAATTGCTGATGTTTTACTGTAAGAAGTATTAATTGCAATTTCATTATTTTCAATAATAAAAAGAATAGGTAATTTATAAAGTGAAACAATATTTAATGATTCAAAGAATACACCTGTATTTGTTGCTCCATCACCCAAAACGCAAATTGTTTGTTTTTTTAATGTTTTATTTGCAAAAGCTGCACCTACAGCAATTGGAATTTGTGCTCCAATAATTGAATTACAATCTATAATTGAAGGATGCAAGAATAAATTCATCGTTCCTCCTTGCCCTTTTTGCAAACTATTTTTATTCCCTTTTATTTCATTAATAATTTCTTTAAACGAAATTCCTAGGCCTAAAAGCCATGCATGAGAACGGTAGTATAACATTAATGACGCATCTTCAACGTTTAAAATAGATGTTAATAAATAGGCGGTAATTTCATGACCTATTGAACTATGAATATTTCGCCCCTTTTCTTTATTATAATAATAGGAATAAAGTGCGAATTCTAAAGCAACAACTGAAAGTTGGAAATTTCTGTATTTAATGTTATTCATATTTCAATATTGAGTTTAGCATTACAATTAGTTGTTCCTCTTGAATAACTTTTGAAGATCCATTACTAAAAATATTAATAAAGTTTAATTTTTTCATAAAACCTTCTTTTTGAAAATATTCATTAATCAAAGTAAAAAGTATATTGTCATAATCAATAACAAAAAATTCTTCAACATCATAATTATCTTCAAAAATTTCCAACAAAAATTTCTTGTTGAAAAAAATGGGTACAATAATTCTTAAAGTCGTTATTGGTTTATTAAGATATCTAGAAATCAAACTTAAATTATTGGGTACGGAAAATATGCAAATTCGTCTTCCCTCTCCTAATTGGTAATACTTCCCATTTAAAAAGAACATTCTGCTAACTAAACTTTCAATATTACTAAAATCATAAAGCAAAACGAATAATATTTTGTTTATACACGAATATTTATATACCCAATCTAAATCAGAGGAAGTTAGGGGAATTGAAATTAAAATATTTGGAATTCGAATTAAAATAGAAAGTGGATTGCTACCATGTTGAATGCCAGCTCCATCGGATGTCCCGCTATGCATTCTGACTATTATTGGTGCGTAAGAATTATTAAATGGACTTATTTCTGATAAAGATATTTGATTAAAAAATACGTCAAACGTTCTATAAACAAATGCCTCGAGCATTAAATCAACAAAAACCATACAACCACAGCGACTTAAGCCAACGGCAACCCCCATAATGGTTTCTTCACAAATTGGCATATTAATAATATGATCCTCATGTTGAGAAGGTTTTATACCATGTCTCTGTACATCAAATCCAATAAAATACGTATTGTCATTTTCAGATAAACACTCCTCTATTAAATCTGAAAATGATTCCTTAACTGTTAATTTTTTATCCATTGAGAAAGATCCTCTCTGTTTAAATTTCTACAAATAGTTGGATAACCGAGAGGGTAAGTTTGTAACTCTGTATTGTTCCATTCTTCATAGGGTTTAATAATATTCTTTGCAATTGATTCTAAATAAATTGCACTACCAGGAAATACAACAAGTGGTCTTATGTATATTTTTTTTAAGCCCAAATTGCTATAATGTAATATACGATTCGATATTATTTCTTCAGTATCATTTGGAAGCCCAATGATTAAACTACCAATTAAATCAATATTGAATTCATTTAATAAACTAATTATTGATTCCAGTTTTTCAAGATATTTTTTTTTTCTATAATCAATTTTTAAATAATTTTGAGCATCATTTTCATTTCCACCTACTTCTAATCCTATTAATATTGATTTACAATTACCAATTGCTAATTTAGTAATAAATTCAATATTAAGCGAATCCAACCTAGTATTACAAGTAAATGATAAATTAAGTTCTTTTAACAAATTTAAAATAGAATCTGTATTTTTGCTTTTGCCGAACACTTCATCCCAAAATATTAAGTAATTCTTACCAATAGTAGCATAGTCTTCTAATAATTTGAGTAGATATCTTATAGGAAAACTTTGAATGTCAGATCGTGCCTTTTCACAAAATGAGCAATTAAATTTACATCCTGAGTCAATGATTATTTGTGCAATATTCAATCTATTGGGACGACTAATACTGCCTGTAAGCTTATCATTGTTTAAGAACTTCAAATTAATTGGGTATGGACAAGGCAGTGTATTTTTTCCTAAAATCAAAAAGTCTGAGGATTTTAATCCAAGCGATTTTCCTATTGATTCAACGGATGAAGCAATATATATTTTTAATCTGTTTTGATTACCTTTTATTGTTTCTGAAAAGAAATCAGAATGACGACCGCCTATGATAACTTTTCCTGAAAAATTAAATTTTTCTAAAGACACCAGGCATTGTTGAATTAAAAAATAAGGATTGCAGAAATATGAATAATATCGAAAATCACCTATTATAATGATATCAATATTAACTAATTCTTTTTCTAACTCTTTTTCAGAACTTAAATATAAAATATTAGTTATGTTAAAATTGTTTTTTTCGAGAAACGTAGCAATAATTGCTAAACCAAACGAATCGAATTCTGAGTACAATTCGGTATTGTTTTTATAAATTAGACTCGGCAATGGTTGGATTAATAATACATTTTTCATAATTCTCAATTGAAGGATTAAAAAAATTACTTGAACTTCCAAATAAATGCGCCATTCCCTGTCTAGCGTTATTGCAATTATCAAGTGTGCAAATTTCAGGTCTTTTATGTATGTCTAAAGTATTATCAAAAAGATTACCCAAACGATTTCTTCGTTGACTTCTTTCTGTTAAACATCTATATACATTACCTTTTGAATCCATTTCTAAGAAAATCAATCCAGCTCGGCACAATTTACTTTCACCTGTAATTTGTGTTCTTATTGAAGAACCTCTGATAATTTGGGGTTCGTATTTTTCAATAATGGAAATAAGATTTTTATCATAAGATTCAGGATATGATTTGTTTTCAAATGCACCTCTAAAGACTTTTAAATAAATTTTGATGCCTTTTTCTGCAAAAAAGTTAATATCATCTATAATTCTGTCCTTTAAAGTTGGATGAACTATATATGTGACGAAAACAGGAAAACTATTTGTTTGTAAAGTTTTATAAAGATTTATAAATCTGTCAAATTTCGGATCAGTTTTAGTTCGTTCTGCAACATGTAACGCACAATTAATAAAAGTTACTCGTTCTGGTGAAATTTTTTGCGCAAATGAATATATTTGATTATCAAGGGAAAGATTTGTATATAGTGCTATATAATTATTTTCTGTTATTTTTTGATTTAGCTCTATAAAATTTTTCAGAAGAAAAGGCTCGCCTCCAATATAATTAATCACCCAATTGGGTAAAAAATGTTTAAAAGAATTTGAAATATGATCAATGGAAAATTTAATAGGATTTTCAATTAATCTATTCGGCATATATGTGCAATAACAATAAATACACTTATAATTACAATATTTTGTTGTATCCCAAATTATTGTAGGATGTAATACATTATGATGTATATTATTATCTTTTACTATTGGCTTCATATATTTAATTAAAGTTGATTTTCACAATTCCATTAATCCCACTTATTAAAACATCGTTATCTGAACAAGCAAATATTTTTCGAGGAATAAACGGCATTCTTATTTTTTTCGTGATAGAGTTAGTTGTAATATCAAATTTATTAATTTTTTCACCTTCTGTATAAAACAGATAGTGGTTGATTATATAACATTTGCTTACATCATTTTGTTTATCTGTTTTATAAATACATAAATATTTACTAAATGATTCATGTTGAAATAAATAAAGTTCTTTTGAAGTGCAAATTGAAAGGTATTTATCAGTAATAAATACATCTGATGCAAATGAAATATTTTTTATTTTTTTTAATATTTGAGGTGTTTTCAAATCGAAATAAAGAACCCCACCAAATCCACATGATAAGAAAACAATATTTTTTATTGAAGAAATGCTGTTTATATTTGTATTAAAAAGAATCTTATCCTTTATTCTATTTATTGTATCAGAAACGTCAAGCAATTGGAGTAGCATCCCAGTTGAATATATTAAAATATTTTTTTCATGATTATAAGCAAGGGAAACTGGATTTCCTATATTTTCATCTTTGTAAAGTAAATTAGAAAATTCTCCTTTAGGGTTAATAGAATAATAAAAAAAAGCATTTTCAGTTACGTAATAAATGTGGTTATGAAATGACAATATCGCATAATGCCTTACACAATGATTAAATAATGAAGTGTTTTGGTAGCTTTGATTATCAATGTCAAATTTTATAATTCTATTTTCAGTTGCAGCATATAAATAGTTGTCATTTATAGAGACATCAAAATGATATCCGCCAGAATTGAATACATTAATAAATTTTTCATTAAGATAATCAACCCGATCTTTTTTCAATACGTATAAGAAATTAAAATAAGTTTTAATTTCTAATATAGAGAAAGAATTGTCAATTAACTCGTATTCATTTTCATTTATTTGATATAATCCTTTTTCATTTACAACGTATAGTTGTGTATTGATCCAAGAAACAGAATAAGGATTGAAAATTGGAAATTTATTATTCAAATATTCAAATGTCTTGTCAATTTTTAATGCTATCAATCCAAGATTATGATCAGCTATGTAAAACTTATTATTTCCAAACGTAATTGATAGCGGAAATTCTACTAATTCGGTAGTTTTGAAAAATAGTTCAATTGAATCTACATTGCTTTCATAAATTATAAGAACAGAAGGTCCAAAAATTATTACGTACTTTTCTATTGTAATGATATTCATGCAGATATTACCAACTTCGCAATCACAAACCAAGCATAGTTCGGGGTTTAAGTTGTAAATAGAAATCTTATCCTTTTCTAAGATGTAGAGCTTATTATATATTATTGAAAAATCAATAATATTTTCAAAAAGAATTTTGTAATTCGTTCCTCTATAGTTAAAATCCTTAAATAGAAATAAAATACCGTCTTTTGATAAATAAAAAATAGAACTCTTAAATAATCTTATTTTCTTTAATTTTACATCAGTTATTAATTCAATATTTTTATCAAACGATTTATCATGATCTAATACTTTAATAATTGAACCAAATGAAAAACATTTCCAATTTTCATTTACATCAAAGTGGTCGATACACCCTTCACTGATTAATTTTATCCTATTCATACTCTATTATTAATTTTCCTTTTACAGCAATCTTCAAATTGTGCTGTTTTATTATAAGTTAAAGAACATGATTGGCATTGATTGGGTAATAAGTCAAACACACTATTTTTAAAAATGTTTCTAATTTGATTGATTTTGTTCCCTTTCCATAATTCAGATAGATTATTCTCGAAAATATTTCCAATATCATTTGAACCAAAAATATTAGCACAACAAAACCCTACTTGCCCATTAGGTTGAACTTGCAGAAATAATAAAGGCAAATGGAAACACAACGAACATCATTATGAATTATTTTTATATAATCTATATTCGAATTCGATCCTTGATTTCCAAAAGCACGAAAAAATATTCTATCATAATACTTGCAATAATAATTGTGAAATTCTTTTATTTGACTTTCGACAACTTTCATTTTACTTGACAAGTCAACAAGCGAAATAATATTAAATATGAAATTTGGGCTGATATATCTGTTTTTTTTAGATAAATACATAATTTTTTGCTAATTAAAATTTAACCATTATTTCTAACTATCAAAGTAATAACGCTGCACTTGGACGGTAATCAGTAATTAAATTAATATAATTCGGTATTAATAGTTTCAACATTTACGCAATCTGTTTTGCTATTTATTAATTTTTTTGCACTAATATATAATTAACTTTTATTTTTATTAAACCAAAAACGTTCTATTTCTGTAATTAAACAACCATTATACATCCACTCTTTATTAGATATAGGTAATATCCCCAAAAAATCTCCTAAATTACCAGAACTATCAATTATGAAAATATTAGTAGCCAAATTTTTGATAACCATATTAGTGAAAGGGCTTAATAGATTCGGAATCATTTCAAAAGCAATATCAACCCATGTAGGAATAAGTAAAAAAACTAAATCAAAATCAAGTATTTTTTCAATGCTCGTAACTTCTTTTGAATCGTAAGACATTAATTTATCAAATTTTGATATAAAACTGTTCTTTTCAGTGAAGAGCTGAAATGTCTTAATTATGGTATCAGAATTATTTAGTTTTATGTATTCTGCCATTTCAATGAGAAGCTTTTCGTTTCCATATGTAATTAATGCAATATTCTTTACTTCCGAGATTAACAAATTAGCAATTTTATTACAAAAATTTATTGGAGGTAGTTTGGCTATCGGAGGGTCTCCAATCCAAACATAGTCTGTAGGTTTTTGAAAAACATAATCATTCATTACTAACACATCCATACCAGATTTAATAAAATCATCATAAGCTTGTTCGATTGTTCTTACAATAGGTTCACCTCTTAAATTAAAGGACGTATTTAATAGCCCTCCAACACCTGTTATTTTTTTAAATTCACAAATTAAATTATATACTCTTGAATCAAAATTTTTATTGATAGTTTGCACCCTTCCTGTATTATCAATATGAAGTGCAGCTGGCAAAGGACAATTCTGTTTTGCATTTGAAACAAACATCATAAATGGAGAAGGTTTATCATCATCAAAATAATTACTTAAATCTTCTTCTAGGACTATAGGTGCAAACGGTCGCCAGTCTTCCCTTTGTTTTATTAACAAATTCATTTTATTTTTGGAGTTATAATCTCTCGGATCTGCAAAAATACTTCTATGACCTAATGCTCTTGCTCCAATTTCACTTCTACCCTGAACCCAACCTATTAATTTCCCTGATGATAAAAATTTTGCTGCCTCAAATTCAATATTATCAGATTTATAGCAAGTAATCTTATTTTTTTTAATAAAAACTTCTATATCATTTCCTGTTATTTCAGTTCCCCAGAAAGGATGTTGCATTTCCCATCTTTTTCTTTCATTACGTCCATAATAATATGACCATAGCGCTGCTCCTAAACTCAATCCATTATCAGAAGCAAGAGGTTGCACCCATACATCCTGAAATATATTTTCTCTTCGTAATTTTCCATTTGCCATTGAACTCATAAAAACACCTCCAGCTAAACAACAATACTTGGCTTTTGTCAAGTTCTTAGCAATTTTTAATAAATTAAGTAGTACTTCTTCTAAAACTTCTTGTACACTGGCTGCGATATTTTTATGATATTCATTTATTATTCCACTAGAATTTCTTTCTCCGAAAAAAATCTCACAATATTTTATCCAAGATTCATTTGTACAAGGATATTTTTCTAAATTCGGATTTATTATAAAACCCTTATATTCATCAATTTGTATGAAATTTTCATAAAATAGATTTTTATAAATTGGTTTTCCGTAAGAAGCCAATCCCATTAACTTACCTTCTCGTTCACCTCCAGTTAATCCCATCCATTTGGATATTACCTGAAATAAATAGCCGATGGAATGAGGATGTGGTATTGAAAATACCTTGTGCAATTCATTTTTTTTACCATACCAAATATTGACAGTTTCATCTTCTCCCATACCATCGACAGTTAAAACTGCTGCATTAATAAATGGGCTTGGATAAAACGCAGATGCTGCATGACATAGGTGATGTTTCAAATAATTCACCGAAACAACATTAGGTAATTTTTTTATAATGCTTTTGAATAGAGCATCATATATTTTGGCATTTCCAAATGGAATATATTCAATAAGTGTTTGCTCTGGTCTATTCTCAATAAATTCCTGAATGTTGGCGATAGATAAGAACTTAATATCTTCTGGTAATAATCCTGCCTCTTCAATTATAGAAAAAATTATTTGTGGGTTTGGTACAAATTCTCCTTTCTTAATTCTTGAGTATCTTTCTTCTTCGGCAATAATTATAGGAATACCTGAAGAATCTAATAGAGTATAAGAAGCATCATGCCCAGCAAAATTTACACCCAATGTAATATTTTTATTCTTCATATTTTGTGCTTTGTTTAAATTATACAACGAAATCCTAAGTTCTCTCCAACTGTATGCGGTGCTCTCCTTCTCCTACAAGCAATTCTTGATATTACCTCATATCCATATCTTCCAGCTCCACGCATGCAACGAAATTCAGATTCGGATTGCTTTGGCACATAATCTATCTTATCTAAATTATAGTCTTGATAAGCCGAATCTTCATACCAATTAAAACACCATTCAGCAACATTACCTATCATATCTTCACATCCATATGGGCTAATACTCAATGGGAAAGAACCATTTTCCACTGGACGAGATTTTAACCATCCGACACCTTTGCCATTCAAATAGAATAAATTATCCCATTCGGATTGATTATTTATTTTATCTCCGTGCCAAAAATCAGCTAAATTTGCAATACTCGACTGATATTCATTTCCCCATGGAAAGTGTCTTCCATCAATTCCTCTCGCAGCTTTCTCCCACTGCAATTCTGATGGAAGTTCTGCATTTACCCATTTTGCGTATGCCACGGCGCCATACCATGTTATTAAAGTGACAGGACAATTTTCAGAATTAGGAAATGGCATCCAATTCTTATTTAAATAGGTTACCCCAACCTTATGCTCTGAATTTGGTATATTTCTATTATTAATAAAATTATCAATATCATAACATAATATTTTATCATCTCCGCTAAGTGCCGATCTGCAATTATTAAGATTGGCATCATGAAAAATAGTATATTTTATTGAATTCAAAAACAATGAGAATTGTTTATTTGTAATAGTATTTAAATCTATTAAATATCGTTCTAAAAAGGGTTTCCATTGAGGTGATTCAACTTTTGTTGCTTTGTACCAAGGTACAAGCTCTTCAATATTTAGGGCATCTTCGATTAAAGTTCCTGCAATAAATTCACCTTCTGGAATTAAAACCATCTTTGAATTATCCTTAATTCTAAGAAAAGTATCGAACCCTTGAATATTTTTTCCTGTTGGTCTAATAAAATTATTATTAATTAAATAATTTAAATCTTTCATTTTATTGTTATTTAAAAAAGTTCCAACTTGGTGCTTTTAATGATCTATAAAAATATCGTTTAATTTCTTCATAAATTATTACTGATAATTTTGAATTTGAATTTTTAAAATTAAACGATGAAAATATTGGGATTGACCCATGTTCTAATAAACTAGTTGAGATTTTTTCAAAATCGTATCTCCTATATAAGGTAGTAGGTAAATGTGTTTTAAAGTGATGATTTATGAAATTCCATAGGAAATTTCTAAATTCGGCTAACCCCAAATTATCAATCTTTTCTCCAATCTGTGACCAATTTACATGATCCTGCCAATTATTAATTGAAAAAAGAATATCAGCTAAATGGATAAACCTAAAATTATAAAATATATGATGAAAAAGATGTAGATGCATGTGAACAATATGATCTTCATAACATAAAGAATAAAAATCAGTATTTTGGTTTATCTTATAACTTTGTTTACGGTTAAAATAATCATTAAACTCATTGACTTTAATTCCATAAATAATTTTTGGTACTAGTCTATGATGTATTTCGACTGAAAATCTAAAATTATTATTTTCTTTCCTAATCATTCTTGGTAAATGCTGTTCTGCTTCTTCATGACTATTTATTGAAAAAAATCCCATGTTTCTTAGAATTTTCAATGCTTTCTCTATATGGCTTTTTTTAACGATAATATCTAAATCACGACAAGGTCTAACATTTTGTTTCGGATATAGTATATATGTAAATATCTGTCCTTTCAGAATCAAATAATTAATATTTTGAGATTTGAAATTATTTACTATTTCAACTGTTATTTTTTTATGATAGTTATCCAACTCGTTATTTATTTTGATTTTGTTATTACAAAACGTCCTTACATCTAATGGTAAATCATTAAATGATTGTGAATCATTTAGATAGTCAATTGTTAAAAATAAAATTCCATTTGCATCTAGATATTCAAAATAGGAAAGCATTTTTTCCTCTGACAATTCATTTAAGAAATTATTATCACCACTTTTCCACATTTGATTGGATATAGTTTCAATTAAAAGATTCACAAATTCTGGATGCTTTGCTGAGTAAAACATATTATATTAATATTTTAAATTCAAATTTACTAATAGCTTTTCAAAAGTTGTATGTTTCTTTATTGCACTTGCAAGTTCATTATAATCTAATTCTGATTCATCTGAGAATGGTGGAAAGCTTTCCCTATTATCAAAAAAAGTAAGGCGTGGAATTGCACCAATAAATTCAATTTTATTCTTAATTGCTAATTCCTTTCCTTTATTAATCAACTCATCAAACTTATATCTAACATCGTTTATGGCAATTCCATTAAGATTTTTTTTGACATTACTAGGTAAATATTCTAATGCCCCAGATAAATTAGAGATACATCCACCTTTGCTTGCCCTTGCAACTAGAATTATCATTTTTGCTAAAGAAGCTATTTTGTTATTTGCAAGATCATAAGAGTTTAGAATAAATAAATCAACAGCACTTCCAGAACCCTCTGATACAATAATGTCAAATTCATTATTGAGTTTTTCAAGACACTCTAAAGCTGTTTTCTCTATCAATTGTAGCTTATTTTTACCCAATTCTTCGAGAAAATATGTATCTCTACCTAAGCTTGGAACATCTCCCAAATAGTTTCCTTTTAACCAAACAGAAGCTAAATTGTTTTCTTTAGGAATCATTAAAACTGGATTGTAAATTCCATCTCTTTTTAGCCTCGCCGATGCAATAAGATGAAGTGCTGAAATGCTAATTTTCCCATTTGGCACATTATATCCTTCAACATCATCACTTAATGCTTTGAATGGTGCAACCCTGATGCCTAAATCAACCAAAGCCCTTATAAATCCTACAGACCATACCGTTTTCCCTGCTCCTGATGATGAAGATAAAATATGAATTAAATTCATTTCCAATTTTTTATTTGTTGTTTATATTTTCGATGTAATGGCTTGTCGATAAAAAATCTGCATAAACGAAATATCAACGGCTCATATTCCCAAACATTAAGATAATACCTTTTTGCAATTTTTTTAGGTACAACATTTCTATCTTTTAATGTTAATTTTAGTTCCTTACAAGATAATAATAAGCCTTTATAAAAACTAATAAAACAATGATGCTTTAAAGATTTATATAGAAGATAAATTAGATGTCTAAATAATATGATAAATAAATATTTATATGGAAAATGTTTAAAAGCAAAAATAAATGCAGATTGTACAAGATAATATATTCTTTTTTCTTGAGATCTATTTTCGCTTGAAAACCTATGGTAAATAATAGCCTCTTTTAAATATAAAATTAAACCACCCTTTGAATAAACACGTATTGCAAAATCCATTTCTGTTCCATGCAGGAATAGTCTATTATCGTATAAGTAAGGATGATTAATTAAAATTGATTTTCTAATGCCTACTCCACAACCCCAAAAACAGATAGGGTTTAATGCCCAATTTTCAGTAATTGAAGTGTTAGAATTATCTATAATATTACAAGCTATCACATGAATATTGGGATTTTCCAAAAAATTATTAATGACAATATTTATTGTGTCTTTTTCTGGTATGGCATCATCATCAAGAAAAAAAATAAAGGGTTGAGTTGCAATTTGAGCTCCTTTATTAAATGAAGGAACACCATAATTTTTATCTAAATTAATTAATTTGCAATTTGGATATTTAAATTCCACTAATTTCTCCGTTCCATCTGTAGATGCATTATTAATAACAATAATTTCTGCAATATTAAAACAGTTAAATATTTTAGATAAAGTAAAATCTAAATCATCTTTGCGATTATATGTAACTATTATTAAGCTTATTGGAAGATATTCCATGATTTTACGAAATTATGAGTTAAGCAAATTTACCGAGTTTCTCCAACTTTCATTTAAATCGGTAAATGAGAAATTTAATTCCATTTTTTGAATTTTTTTTGTATTTAAAACTATATCAATAGGATAAGCAAAAGGGTATCTAAGATTTAAATTTTCAGAATCCAATAGCTTTAAAATATTAGTCTTTCTACCAGCAG
>JACAAW010000086.1 GCA_013377115.1 Bacteroidota bacterium
CATTTTGAACTGGCTAACGCACTTTTTTTTCTACGAAAAAATGAAATGGTTTTATGCAAATTGCTTTTTGTTTACTTTGTGAATGGGTTAAAAATATTTTATGTTACAAAAGTGAACAATAAATTTTTTGTAAATTGTTTACATCAACTTTTTTCTCTTGAAGAAAATTAAGAATGCAATTACGATTGCCAGCATAAAACCTACCACAATCCAAAATGAATAAGGATGGTTTTGAAAAGGTAATCCAATATTCATTCCATATAAACCAGTAATAAATGTTAGTGGAAGCAAAGTAGTAGAAATGAATGTCAGCACGCGCATTATTTCATTGGTTTTGTTGGCCTGCAAAGAATCGAAGGTTTTTGAGTAGCCTTCAGTCATTTCTTCGTAATCTTCAATCATATCCCAAGTTTTCTGATAATAATCGAGAATATTTCCCCAATATTCTTCCATATCTTCAGTAAATCCTTTTATTTCGCCAGATTCGAAATTTCTAAAAAGGCGGAGTTGAGGTTTGAAAATGGTATCAAGTAAAATGATGTTTTTTCTTGTAAAAGATATTTTTTCAATGGTTTGAACAGCCTTTTTATTAAACAAATCAAGGCTAATATTTTCAATATGTGTTCCTAGTTTTTCTAATAAGGTTACCGTTTTTTGAGACGTGTTTTCAAGAATTTTATAAAGCAAAAAGTCCGTTCCTCCTGAGAGTAAATCTTCTAAAATTTTTTGATCTTCTTTTGCACTGATAAATAAATCGTTGACAATTTTGTGAGAATTTCCAACTGTAATTAAAAAATCCTTGGCCCAAAATATTTTTATTTCTTTGGTAATGATAAATTTTTCCGTTTTATCGAAGAATGGAAAATGTAAAATCAAAAAATAATAATCATCATAAGTATCCACCTTAGGCCTTTGCGTTTTACTGCGACAGTCATCAATTACAAGAGGATGGAAGTTAAAATGAGTAGACAAGTATTCATAATCGCTCTCAGTCGGATTTAAAATGTGGTACCATTTTATTGAATTATATTGTACATCAACTATCATTGGAACGATTTTTATGAATTCGCAAAATTAGGAAATATTTTTAGAATTATAAACTAAAAGTTATGGTTAAATTGATTACGTAATTATCTTTAAATTTTGGAAATGAATAAGTTCCATATCTGTAAAATCCACCGATGCCAATTCCATATAAATCTGTCCGAAGGATATTATTGATAATGAGGCCAGATTCGAAAAATCCTTTTTCCATGGTTTTAAAATCGGCATTAAAATGTTTATTTTTATTATCCAAAAAGCCCAAGCCTGCATTGCTTGCAATTACGATTTCTGGTTCGAATTTTTTTGTCCGGATTAATAATTTTCCAAAATTGTGAGTGAAAAAGATGCTGGCAAAACGATCAGAAAGGAATTCATTCATTTTCATTGTAGCAAAACTATTGGGCGAATTCAAAGTAAATTGTGCAAAATTTCCCCTTCCGTTAAACAATAGAGGATATGGTAAATCGCCAGAAATATATCCTGTTGAAATTTGAAATGAAGTTTTTCCAACATTTTTAATGTAAAATGATTTTTGAACCTTAAAGTCAATTCGGTCATATTCGCATTCGCCATTCATTAAATTATTAAATCCATGGATATATTGAAGCCAAACAATTGGGTAGTCCGTCCCTATCGAGATATTGTAATTTCTCATTTTCAGGAACTTTTCTTTATATGCAAAGCGAAAACCTGCACCCATTTCGGCAAGATTAAAATCTTTTAGAAAGATTGAGGCATTTCCTTCAGTAATTCCATATTTATAATCATTATTGATTTTAACTCTATAGTTATCTGCCCATAAATAAGTTTTAAAATTTTTTATCAGTCTGGTAGAAATTTGGACATGATGTTTTTCTATATCGTCCATCTGTTTTACGAGATAATTTCTGTATGATTCTGCTCCGAGTAAGGTCGATTCCCAGTCGAAAAAAGTACGACCTCCGCTCTCGAAAACATCATTTGAGTAAGAATATTTTAATTCTGTTTCTGTTTTTAAATTTAGCATTAAACCGACTTCTCCTCCATATTTCCATACCTGGTCTTTGAAGCCGTAGGCGAAATATCCACCAAATCCAAAATGTTTCGAAATTTTACTATTGGTGTAAAGTCCTAAACCTAAACGAAATCCTTCATATTCATTATAAGAAATGAGTTTGTTGATGTCCAAATCAATGAATCTAATTGGAATTCTGCCTAATAACAATGATTGTAATCCACTCATTTTTCGATCGAGATGGCTGGCTTCGCCTAAGCTGTCGATAACGTGATAAGTGACAATATCTTTTTCATTTAAACTATCTCGCCGGTAAGTATTCCAAAACTCTTCTGTTTTTGTATTCGCACCTTCCTGAATTTCAAGAACAATATTGTTAAATTGCTCTTTCACAAATTCAGGATTTATGGAAATATCTGATAAATACATTTTGCCTTTTCCTACAACTACAAAATTATTTAGTGTAACAAGTTTCATTAAAATATCAGTATTCAACTGCACCGGAAACCATTGTTTATTATTGACAAATTCATACATCTGTTGAATTCGGATGCTAATGGTTCCTTTTTCCTCAGCAGCTGGCTCGGCAATTACATTTTGAATTGCATATTGATTGGTATTGATATACAATAATCCTTTGAGTCCTTCGAAATTTGTGTTTTTTCGAGGCTGGAAAGAAATAATGAAAACGGTGTCTTTTCCAGAAAAAACAGTATCTTGAATAATAAATAAGTATTTATTGGTGCTACCATTACTTATTGGGTTGAGATATCGTTTTTCTGATAATGAGATATAATCGTTATAAAAAGAAAAGGATTGAAATTGTGTTGCCAGCATTGCAAAAAGTGGGTCTTTTAAACCAGAGATGCGAGATCCAATTACAATTTCGTTATTTCTGTCAGGATAGAGAAATTTTCGTTTCGAAACACTTTCCATCAACATTAAATATTGCTTTTTGAAAAATTCGCGTGTTTTTATTGAAACGGAGTCGGTTTTTAATTGGTCTTTTTTATATCCAGCTTCCTGCTCAGAAGTAAACACCATTTTGTTATAAGCAGTATAGGAAAATGCTTTGGTTTTCTCGGGATTGTTGAGATCTTTATTTTTAATTACTTGATTAATGATGCGGTGAGCAGGATTTTCACCAGGAAAAATTTGTACTTCTTTTAATTGAACCTCTTTTTGTTTTAATTCGATAATAATAAATTTCGAATCGTCAATTAGTTTTATTTCTGTGGATTCGTATCCAATATAACTCAATTTTAAGAATTCAATAATCGAATTACATTTTATTAAGAATTTACCATCAATATCGGTTCTGCCATAACATGCATTGTTATTGGTCGCAATATTAACGAAAGCAAGAGGTTCTTTGGTTTCAAAGTCAATTACTTTGCCTTTAAATATGGTGTTTTGACCAAAGGCAAGAACTGTAAAGAATAGAAATACAAAAAAGAAAAAAACGCTTTTCACAACTAAACCTCATTAATTAGAGGTTAAAAGTATGAAAAATTTTTAGAAAAGTCATTTTTTAGAAGTACTTCAAGTATTTCATTCTTTTTTCAGGTTTTTGTGGAAAATAATAACTAACAGAAATTTCGTGACCTGGAAATTCATTAAATGCAGATAAAGAATGCGAATAAGCATATCCTATTCTAAATTTTTCACTAATGGTAATATCAGCCATAAATGTTAAGGCATCTTTGTATTTTAGTGAATTGTCTAATTTGTTGGTGTTGAAAATTTTTGCTCCAGTTCTGTAACTAGCACCTAGCCAAAATTTGTCATTATAGAGAAAAAATGCATTTACATCAATATTTGTTGGCGCTTTAAAATCTTCTTTTATCAGAAAACTGGGTTTAAATTTAAAGCTCTTATTCAAATTAACCACATATCCAGAGGTTAAGTAATAATGTCTGGCTTGATTTGGAACTAGTAAATCATTTGATTTGAAAACATCTGATAACAAATCAGAAACTGAGAACCCTGCATAAAATCTATCAGAAGAAAGAAATATTCCGGATTTTGAATCAAATTTTAGCTGTGTTTCTGTTCTGTTTGAAATTGCCGGATCATCGGGATTTTCCATTGTTAATTTTGATCCATCCAATGTAAAATAGGAAGCTCCAACAGCTATTCCTAATGCTAATTTGAATTTTTCGTTTAGTTTTATTTTATAGGCATAGCTTCCAAATAAACCTTGTTGTGATTGTGCTCCAATTTGGTCATTAACTAAATGAAATCCGATTCCAATTTTTTCTGATATTTCGCCATCAGCACTAATTGTTTGTGTAGATGGAGCGCCAGTTAATCCCGTCCATTGAGAAGAATACATGGCGTTAATATTCCAAGATTCTTTATTTCCAACATAGGCAGGGTTAATAACCATTTGATTAAAAATATATTGACTGTATTGAGCATTTTGCTGAGCAAAACTGCTTGAAGCCACAATCAGCAAAGCGAAAATATATAGTTTTGTTTTCATTTTTTTTAATAATAAAAGCTTAATTATCTTAAAATTGTAATATAACCAGTAAACTTAACAGAAGAATCACACATTTTTACTTTCATTTCATAAAAATAAGTGCCTTCATTTAAATTGCTTCCATCCCAGTCATTTTGGTAATCTTTAACAGAAAATACTTCATTACCCCATCTGTTCAAAATAACAAGTTCGTTTTCTGGATAAATTTCCATGTTTTTAATCACCCATTTATCGTTTATTCCGTCACCATTTGGAGAAAAACTATTGTTAAAAACAGGTGCTAATTCTAAATTTCCGGGAATAATTTGTGTGACAAGTTTTTCTTCACAACCATTATTATCCATTACATTTAGTGTGTAATCTCCTGCATCCTGATTGAAAACAGTCGCAGTATTTGCTCCATTTGACCAATGATATTCATATGGTGCTTGACCACCAGTAACACTAACTGTAATTGAACCATCATTTTTACCAGCACAATTTGCATCAGTTTTTGATAAAATATTTATTTCAATTTTTTCTTGCGAAGGGATGTCAAAAACCACTTGTTTTGTGCAACCCATTGAGTCTTGCACAAACACGGTATTTGAACCTGAGGCAATATTTGAAAATAAATTATTTGTTGAAATCGTTCCGTTATTTAACGAATATAAGAAAGGAGAAACTCCTCCTGTTACTTGTATTGCAATAGTTGCATCATTAAGGCCATAACAAATGTTGCCTGAAATAATATTTACATTTGCATTTAACAAAGGAATAGCCACTAGCGTAATTTTTATTGGTTCTGAAGTACAATTATTTGTATCTTTTACAGAAACGGTATAACCTCCTGATGCCAGTGATTCGAATAAATCGTTCGAAGAATAATTTAGCCCTCCATCAATTGAATACTGAAATGGTGGAGTTCCACCTACCGCGGTAATTTTAATTGAATGCAAACCATTACATTGATTAGATAGTTGATTAACTGAGGCCGAAACGGGGTCGGGATTATTAATGAAAAATGCAAGCGTTGTTCCAGAACAATGAGCTGAATCGTAAACGTCAATGGTATAGGCTCCAGCTGCCAAACCTGAAAAAACACCAGAACTTTGAGGTGTTCCTCCGTTTAATGAGTAGTTATAAATCCCATTTCCACCATTAGCAAATACTGTAATGTATCCATTATTTTCATTATTGCAAGAAACTTGAGAGCTACCATTAGCGGTTGCAGTAACTATATCGGGATTCATGATAGCATATGAATTAATGGTGGCACTACAATTATTTTGATCAAAAACCGTAATTTGATATATACCTGGTGTTAAATTAGAAAACACATTGGAAATTTGTGCTGGGTTTCCATTTATTGAATAAGTGAATGTTCCAGTTCCTCCAGATGCATTTACAGTTATTTCTCCATCAGATTGATTATTGCATGAAACCTGACCTGATCCTATTAATGAAACACTTATTATGTTTGGATTTGCAATATTAATAGAATCTATTGTTCCTACACATCCATTTGTATCTGAAACAGTGATTAAATATGAGCCATCAGATAAACCTAAAAACACGTTAGAACTTTGAATTGGACCACCATTTAATGAATATGAATAAAATCCAGTTCCTCCAATTGTCGAAACACTTATTGTTCCATCTGAAGCATTATGACATGTTAATTGAGCTGAGGCATTTGCAGTTATTATTAAATTAGAAACTAAAATTGATTCTGAGACAGTAGAAATATTTCCATGAATATCAGTAACGGTCCAAGTAACTATAGTTGAAATTCCAAAAGGAAAATTTGTTGGAGCATCATTGGTAATGCTTTCAATTCCGCAATTATCAGAAGCAATAGGATTTGTTAAGTTAATATTTGCTGAACAAACCACTCTTGATTGAGGCGAAAGCACTACAGGAGGAGTTGTGTCCAAAACTGTAATTATCTGAATTTGATTTGCTGCTGAATTATTGCAGTTGTCTGTCAAACTCCAAGTCCTAGTAATTGTGTTAACTACTTGGCCAGTTCCTGACGAAACAAAATCGCTATAAGTTGCTTGTAAATTTGAAGAGCAATTATCAGCTTCATTTGATACATCTCCAGTTACAGATACATTTGCATCATAGGAACAATTTAATCCTGCATAAATTGTTTTGTCAGATGGCTTTGTAAATGATGGTGCAATATTATCGTTAATAGTATAAGTGTAATTCCAATCAGAACTTAATCCCGCACAATTCATATATTTGTACGAATAGGTAATTGTTCCCCCGCATGAAAGTGAAGTTGGATTACTTGTGATAGACGTTAAAGTTGGAATTATTGGATTACCACAAAAGTCATTAATTGCCGGAAGGGTTGGTGTTACTGCATCTTGGCTACATGAAATTGTTGCGAAACCGTCAGGAGAAAGTGCAGGAGGACTAGATTGAATTTGTAAATTTAAAAAAACAGATTGTGCCATTTCAATTTTACATCCACTTCCACTATTATAACTCAAAATACCTTTGATCGACTGGTTGCATGTTTCAGCAGCAAATTGCGATGGTATGGTGAAAGTTCCACTTAATCCCATGGCATTTCCAACAACAATATTGTTCATGAAAAATTCCCATGAATAAAAATGTTGACCAACATTACAAATATTTTCTTCTGAAATTAATGATCCATTAAATTGAATGGTATTTGCACATCCAGACTGTGTGATTGAAATTGGACCAACCTCAGGACAAGGAACACAAATGTCAGGATTTGGAAAACTTTGTGAAAAAATATTGCAAGAATTATCTTGAAATTTTATCCACGAATTACTTGATTTATGAACACCACAAACACTTGCATTATCAGCAATAATAGAGTAGGTGAGTGTTATCGTCTCATTGTTGATGTATTGTAGTGGCCATGAAATAATTTGACCATTAATTGTGGCAGTATCTTTTGAAGCAATTAGTGAACCAGGCACCATAGTGAAACCGTTTGAAATGGTATCAGCAATCATTGGCTGACCAGGGATTGCCTTTGCAGCCCATAATAATTGGCCAAAAACCTGACTATAAATTCCATTTAAATCTGCACCAGATTCAGTTTGGAAAAAGCCAGAATTTTGCGATAAATCAAGCGTGCTTTCTGCTAATGTTTGGGTTGCACCAGATATTCCTCCAAAAAGTCCAACAGTATAAACAAGATTGTGATAAATATTTGTTCCTAAATTAAATGTTTGTGCTTCTTGTCCTCGTTCATAAGCAGAAATAGTACATGCTGTGGCAACAGTTGGCGTATTACTGCAACTGCCATCATAACGATCGTTGGCCAGGTTGTAAGTGCTTCCTAAATTTGCAACACCATCAGTAAGCAAAACAATAGATCTGATTACATTGCAATCTGTTCTTCCTCTTGTTTTCATTTCTTTTGATGCCTGGTAAAATCCATCAGCAATGTTTGTTGAGCCATTTGCTACCATACTATTGATCTTAGAAATAATCAATGTGGAATCTGATGCGTAGCTCAATTGAATATCTTTGGCTGCATAATTTGAATAGCTTACAATTCCAACTCTATTGATACTTCCAGGATTATTTAAAGGTGAAAAAACACTTCTCATAAAATTTATAGCTGCAGTTTTTGCATGAGACATTGATGAAGGGGATCCGTCTGTCATACTTCCAGAACGGTCTATTACCAATATAATATCCATAGGCACAGGATTTGGATTTCCAGTGATTTGAAGCGATACATCAAATTGATTACAATTATTCTGTTGAACAACAGTTTTGTTTATCGTAACCTGGGCCAATAAAATATTACTAGTTATTAAAAACAATAGTGAGAAAAGAACTATTGAAATGTATCGGTTAATTATTTTTGGGCTTCGTATATTTTGTTTCATTGCAATAAGTTTTAAATAAATAATGCCTTTTATTTTTCTGTTGGATTTGGAATAAATGTAAATAACTGTATAGAGCTCTCTACATTGGCTTTGGATTTTGCATTAACCAATAAACAATTCCACTTTTCAAAAGGAGTAAGATCAGGAACGGTTACTTTTATTTGAAATTTTAAAACTTCTTTTGATTTAAGCTTGATATGATTGCTCAATTCCACACCTTCTTCGGTTAAAAATTTTGCATTTAAAATAACATTTTCCTTTGAACTGGTTTTATCGGGGTTTAGGTCTTTGTTGTAGTTTGAAATTGACAAATCAATTTCTGAATCGAAATCATTATTGTTTCGAAGTTCCATATAATATATTCTACCTTCATTGTTAACTGATTCAATATTATTGTGAGAGGTTAAAATCAATGAATTGTTTTGGGCAGAAATATTTTTAGTGGGAAAAAGAAATATTAACATCATTGCCAAAAATATTGGCCAGGAAATCATTCTGGTTAAATCATTGTCTTTTTTTATAGAATTAATCTTTTTCATAATTTGGAGATGTTTTTATTGTTTTTCTAATTAGATATTTTCTAAAAAGTCGCTATGGAATAAAAAAGTTAATTTGGGAATTAATAGAATGTTGGTAAAAAACACATTTCATGTTTTTTTGTGAATGTAAATTCAGGTTTAATATTTTTTGAAAAATTTAACATTTTATATTTTGTCTTTTATCAACACTACAAATTTCTTTTAATTGAAAAAGCCAAACAATAGGTGGTAGTATTCATTTTTGTTAAATAGGCAGAAAACCCAAAAAAAGACTAATTAACTTGCGATACCTAATAAATTTTATTAAGTTTGTAAGAATAATATCAAACAGATTTTACTGTTTAAATAAATATTTATATGAAAAAGACTTCTTTAATTCTTATTGCAATTTGTGTTGTTTCTGTTTTGACTGCCTTAGCGCTAAGTCCAGAAAAATCAAATCAAAAAAATGAAATTGTTTTAAAAGGTACAACTGCGATTCCAGACAGTGTAAATGTTATTCTGAAAAAATCTTGTTTTGGTTGTCATTCTGAAGGCGGGAAAAAATCTGCCTTATTTGAACTAAATTTGGAGAAATGGGACACTTATACTCCAAAAAAACAAGCAGAAAAAGCTATGAAAATGGCAAGTGAAATGAAAGATGGATCAATGCCTCCAGAAGGTTTTACTAAAAAAAATCCATCTGCTGCTCCAACAAAAAAGCAAATCAGCACTGTTTCAAATTGGGCAAAATCGTTGAAAAAATAAATTTGTAGAAAAAAAAAAAGGAAAGAGGGCTTACAATTGTAAGTCCTCTTTTTTATTTATGGAATTTTTGTAATGAATGCATCTATTTCAAAATTATTAATCAGGTTGTTTAATTAAAAAAAAACGTGTAGGTTTGTTTATGATTTATACCTACAAATAATCAATTAATCTTTAAATTCATTAGTTTTCTAAATATTTCTCAATTCAAAATACAAATTATGAAAATCAAATCCCTTATTTTTATTTTTTGCCTAATTAGCTCAATTGGTGCAATTGCTGGTGGAAACCCCTATACAAAAGAATGGAAAAAAGTAGATTCTTTAATCGGAAAAGGACTTACTCAATCTGCTTTAGATTTGGTTAAAACCATTTATAACCAAGCAAAATCAGAAAATAATTCGCCTCAATTTGTAAAATCAATTATTTACAAAATGAAACTTTCTGATGCAAAAGAAGAAGATTCTTACGAAAAAAGCATTAGCGATTTAAACGAAGAAATTAAAACAGCAAGCTATCCTGTTAGCGCAGTTTTACATTCGGTATTGGCCGAAATGTACTGGCGGTATTACTCAACAAATAGGTATTTGATTTTAGACCGAACCGAAACAGCAAATTTCAAGCAAGACGACATTAAAACCTGGGATTTGAAAAAATATGTCGCAAAAATTATTGAGCATTATTTAGCCTCACTCGAAAAACCTAACGAATTAAAACAAATTCCAATTAATTTATACGATGCAATTCTTATAAATTATACTTCAGATAAATTTAGGCCTACGCTTTATGATTTTTTAGCTCATCGTGCCATTGATTATTTTGTAAGTGATGAGCCCAACCTAATCAGTCCGATTTATAAATTCCTTTTAGATAAAGAAGAGTATTTCTCTTTACCATCGGAGTTTGTAAATTATAAAATCGAAACAAAGGATTCATTTTCGTTGAAATTCTATGCAATTAAATTATTGCAGGATTTAGCTTCAACTCATCTATCAGATAATAATCCTCAAGCATTGATTGATGTCGAAATAAAAAGATTAAAGTTTTTAAAGTCTTCTTCAACTCTTGAAAATAAAGACACTTTGTATTTAAGAACTTTAGAAAAATTGGAAAATAAATATATTCAATTTGAATCTTCGGCTGATATATCCTATGAAATTGCATTGCAATATTCTATTCTTGGAGCAACTTATGCACCTAAAGGGGATGAATCATATAAATGGTTTATCAAAAAAGCCATTTCTAAATGTGATGAAACCAGCAAAAAGTATCCGAATTCTTCTGGCTCAAGCAATTGTAATTATTTAAAGGAAAGTCTGGTTTATCCAAATATTACTCTTTCTACAGAAAAAGTAAATCTTCCAGATAAACCTTTTAGAACTTTGGTAAGTTTTAAAAATACGAAGGAGCTGTATTTTAAAATAATAAAACTCGATTATTATAAAAATGAAGGTATTACTGAAAAATATTATAGCGAGAAATTAATTGCTCAATATCTAAAAATGCCAGCAGTTAAGGAATGGAATATTTCGCTTCCTGATGAAGGTGATTTTCAAACTCATAAATGCGAGACTAAAATTCCGGAATTGGGTTCTGGTTTTTATATTATGTTGGCCTCTTCAAATAAAGAATTCGATTTAAAAACCGGCCATGTTGCTTATACTTCTTTATGGAATTCAACGATTAGCTACGAAAGTCGAAGAAAAAATGATTATTCCTACGATATTTTTGTTTTAAACAGAGAAACGGGACTTCCAATAGTAAATGCAAATGCTCAAACCTATTATGAAAAATATAATACCGTGCTTCGCAAATATGAGATGACAAAAGGAAGAAGTTATAAAACCAATACCGATGGCTTTTTCGAAATGCTGCCTCTGGAATCTAAAGAATATTCAAGAACTTATAGAATTGAATTCTCAACAGAAAACGAAGTTTATGTTAGTGATCGTGATTTTTACCAATACAATTATTACGTTCCTGACACCAATTTCTATACAAAAACCTTCTTTTTTACTGACCGTGGAATTTACCGACCAGGACAAACGGTATTCTTCAAAGGAATTATTTTAGAATCAAATTTGAAAACTTCAAAAATAAAACCAAATTACCAAACAACCGTTACTTTTTATGATGTAAATAGCCAGAAAGTTGCTGATGTCGTGCTAACCTCAAACGAATATGGAACTGTAAACGGAAGTTTTGTAGCCCCTGCATCTGGATTAACAGGCCAAATGTATATCTCCAATGGTTATGGTACAAAATATTTCTCGGTTGAGGAATATAAACGTCCAAAATTCGAAGTAGCATTTAATCCAGTAAAAGGCAGTTTTAAATTAAAAGAAAAAGTTTCAGTAAAAGGAAAAGCAAAAGCTTATGCAGGAAATGCCATCGATGGAGCAAATGTGAAATATCGGGTTGTGAGAACTGCTAGTTTTCCATATTGGGGTTATTGGTGGAGAGGATATTCTCCAAAATCAGCCCCAATGGAAATCACTAATGGAACCATGAAAACGGATGAAAATGGTGAATTTGTTATTGAATTTAGTGCTATACCTGATTTGAGTATTTCAAAAAAATTAAAAGCAAATTTCAATTATGCTGTTTATGCTGATATTACGGACATTAATGGTGAAACCCATTCTACACAAAAAAGTGTTACGGTTGGTTATACTGCATTATTGATTAATGTGGATGTTCCTGAAAAATTGAATAAGTCTGGAAACACTGATTACGAAATTCTCACAACAAACCTCAGTGGTGAAAGAGAACCAGCTAAGGGAAATATCTCTATTTATAAATTGGTTCAACCAGAAAAGGTTTATAGAGATCGCAAATGGGAAAATCCAGATAAATTTATAATGACGAAAGAAGAATTCTATAAAAATTTCCCAACAGATCTTTATGATGATGAAAACAACAGTTATTTATGGGAAAAAGGAGAAAAAGTAGTTGATAAAAATTTTGACAATCCTAAAGATTCCATTCTTCAACTCATCAATTTAAAACATTGGAAACAAGGTCAGTACGTAATGGAAATTTCTACAAAAGATAAATTTGGAGAAAGTATAGAAACCAAAAAGTATTTCACTGTTTTTTCAAATGAGGAAACAGCCATGCCTTATTATACTACAGATTGGTTTTCGATGGTGAAAGGAACCTGCGAGCCTGGCGAAAATGCTTCGATAGCTGTTGGTACTTCCTATAAAGATGTAAATGTTCTTTTCGAAGTTGAGAAAAATGGAAAAATTGTTTCGAAAGAATGGTTTAAATTAAATAACGAGCAAAAAATTCTTAGTATTCCTGTTTTAGAATCAGACAGGGGAAATTTTGGATACCATTTTAGTTTTATTAAAGATAACAGACTCTATATTTATCAAGGTGCCGTTTTGGTTCCGTACACAAACAAGGAATTAGATATCGAATTTGAAACATTTAGAGATAAATTAAACCCTGGTCAAAAGGAAGAATGGAAAATTAAAATTAGAAATAAAAACGGCGATAAAGTTGCTGCCGAAATGTTGGCAACGATGTACGATGCTTCTTTAGACGCATTTAAACCAAGCGATTGGTATTTTAATATTTATAATTCTTATTACAATTCCTTAAATTGGGAAAGTAACAATTCCTTTTCTAGCACCAATTCATCGCTGTATACTTTAAAACCTTACAACCGCTTTTATCCAATAAATAAATATTATGATAATTTAAATTGGTTTGGATTTAATTATTATGCCAACTATCGTGGTTATGATTGGGACTTTGAGGGCGATTATAAAATGGATGAAGTTACCGTAAAATCGAGCAGAAACACAGGAAAAAGTGAGAACAAAAAATCTTCGCCAAAAATGATGAAGGAAAAATCCAAAAACGCTGAATCTGGAGAAGATTTGCCAAGCGTGGCCGCTGAAGAAGACAATGGAGCTTTAATTGTTGATGGTAATGTTGGTGGAGACAAAATCGTTGAACTTGGACCAAAACCAGATTTAGGAAATGTTGAAGCCAGAAGTAATTTTAATGAAACAGCATTCTTTTATCCAAATTTAGAAACCAATGAAAAAGGTGATTTGGTGGTTAGTTTCACCATGCCAGAATCTCTTACCAAATGGAAGATGATGGGATTTGCACATACCAAAGATTTAAAATTTGGTCAGATTTCAAAAACCTTGGTTACTCAAAAAGATTTAATGGTAATACCAAATGTACCAAGGTTTTTACGCGAAAATGACGAAATCACTTTAACAACAAAAATTTCGAATATTTCTACTGAAGATTTAAATGGTCAAGCGCAATTATTATTATTTGATGCTTCTACATTAAAACCAATTGACAATTTACTAGGAAATAATGATGCTCTAAAATCTTTCTCGACCAAAAAAGGTCAAAGTGGTTCTGTTAGTTGGAGTTTAAAAATTCCTGATGGAATGGGCCCCATTAAATATAAATTTGTGGCAAAAGCTGGAAATTTTACTGATGGTGAAGAAAGTGTTTTGCCTGTTCTCACAAACAGAGCTTTGGTAACAGAAACAATGCCATTGCCAATTCGTGGAAAGCAATCTAAAGACTTCAAATTCGAAAAATTAATCAATTCTGCAAGTTCATCAACTTTAAAGAATTTCAAACTGACTTTGGAGTTTTCTTCAAATCCTGCATGGTATGCAATTCAAGCACTACCATATTTGATGGAATATCCTTACGAATGTGCCGAACAAACTTTTAGCCGTTTTTATGCAAATAGCATCGCATCGCATATTGCGAATTCCAGTCCTAAAATCAAAGCCGTATTTGATTCCTGGAAAAACAATAATCCAGATGCATTGCTTTCAAATCTTGAAAAAAATCAAGAATTGAAAAACCTTATGTTAGAAGAAACTCCTTGGGTTCTCAATGCTAAGAATGAAAGCGAACGCAAACAAAGAGTTGCCTTATTATTTGATTTAAACAAAATGGCCAATGAATTGGGTAGAGCTTTGACAAAACTGGAGAAAATGCAATTAAATAATGGTGGATTTCCTTGGTTCCCAGGAATGCCCGATTCGAGATACATTACTCAGCATATCGTAACAGGAATGGGACATTTGGATCATCTTGGAGTGAAAAATGTGAAGGAAGATGGAAAAGTATGGAAAATGGTTCAATCTGCTGTTAGATATTTGGATGATAGAATCAGAGAAGATTACGAATGGCTCAAAAAATACTATCCAAAAGATATGGCACTTCAGCATATTGGTTACGACCAGATTCAATATTTGTATGCAAGAAGCTATTTCTTAGAATCTGTGAAAGTTCAATCCAGAAACAAAGAAGCCTTTGATTATTATGCCGGACAGGCAAAAAAATACTGGCTTTCTAATAATAAATACTCTCAAGGTATGATTTCTCTTGCTTTGTTTAGAATTGGTGATAAAACAACCGCTTCGGATATTACAAAATCATTAAAGGAAAATTCTTTGAATTCGGAGGAAATGGGAATGTACTGGAAAGATAATTCTTCTGGATATTACTGGTATCAAGCACCAATTGAAACCCAGGCTTTGTTGGTGGAAGCTTTTGATGAAGTTGCAAGAGATAAAGTAGCTGTTGAGGATTTGAAAGTTTGGCTATTGAAACAAAAACAAACTCAGGATTGGAAAACAACAAAAGCAACAACAGAAGCTTGTTATGCTTTATTATTAAGAGGAACCGACGCACTTGCAAGCGACCAACAAGTTGAAATTAGTATGGCTGATAAAATTATTGATCCTAAAAAATTAGATGATGTAAAAATTGAAGCTGGTACTGGATATTTCAAAACATCTTGGTCAGGAAGTGATGTGAAAGCCGAAATGGGAAATATCAAAGTTACCAAAAAAGATGATGGAGTTGCTTGGGGAGCTGTTTACTGGCAATATTTTGAACAACTCGATAAAATTACCCCTGCCGAAACTCCTTTGAAACTTAATAAGAAATTATTTGTTGAACGCATTACTGCTACTGGACCAATCATTGAGCCAGTTACAGATAAAACAGTTTTGAAAATCGGGGATAAAATCAAAGTACGTATCGAACTTCGTGTAGACCGTGATATGGAATACATTCACATGAAAGATATGCGTGCTTCTGGATTCGAGCCATTGAACGTGATTTCAACTTATAAATATCAGGGAGGTTTGGGTTATTACGAAAGCACAAAAGATGCTTCAACGAATTTCTTCTTTGGATATTTGTCAAAAGGAACTTATGTTTTCGAATATCCACTTTCTATTCAGCAAAAAGGAGATTTCTCGAATGGAATTACAACCATTCAATGTATGTACGCACCAGAATTTTCAGCACATTCGGAAGGTGTAAGGGTTAAAGTAACGGAATAAAAATGACAATCAAAAAAATACTATTAGTAAACACCAATATCGAAAAATTTCCTTATCCGGTTCCGCCGCTGGGCTTGTGTTTGCTGGCTTCTGTTTTGGAAAAAGAATATGAAGTCCTTATTTACGATGGCGTTTTTGATGAAGGAAAAACGTATCTAAAAACCATTGAAGATTTTAAGCCTGATGTTATTGGTTTCAGTATCCGAAACGTTGACAATATGGTTTATGATAACCGGAAATATTATGTTGACGATATTGATGAAACATTTATAAAACCTACGAAAAAAGCAAGTCAGGCGATTACAATTTTGGGTGGTAGTGGATTTAGTATTTTCCCAAAAGAATTGATGCAGCAATATGATGCTGATTACGGTGTTATTGGTGAAGCTGAAGAAATACTGCCAGTTTTACTAAAACATATTAAGGCAAATACCGATGTTAGCCAATTGAAAAATGTTTTAACAAAAAATGATTTTAGTAAAAGTTCCAATTCATTAATTTCATTGGGTTCTGCTGATAAACTGGTAAAAGCATC
>JACAAW010000087.1 GCA_013377115.1 Bacteroidota bacterium
TCCTATTTGGTGAATAATTGATTTGATTTCTAAAAAAATAACATATTTTTGAGTAAATTTGCATCTTGAAATTTAGAAAAAATTTATTAACCCAATCTTAAAGACTGCTGATATGAATGCTATGCCATTGGTAATCGGAGCAATTCTAGTTTTGATTTTGGCTTATCGATATTATTATGGATTTGTTGCAGCTAAAATTGCAACCTTCGATGATAATCGATTGACACCAGCACATCGTTTAGATGACGGACAAAATTATGTTCCAACCAGTAAATGGGTTTTGTTTGGTCATCATTTTGCTGCAATTGCTGGAGCTGGTCCACTGGTTGGTCCTGTTTTGGCGGCACAATTCGGATATTTTCCAGGATTTATTTGGATGCTGGTTGGTGCAGTGATGGCTGGAGCCATGCACGATTTCGTTATTTTGTTGGCATCAATAAAACACGATGGGAAATCTTTAGCAGAAATTGCGAGTAAAGAAATTTCAAAATTAAGTGGCTATACTGCATCATTTGCAGTTTTGTTAATTATTGTGATTGCTCTCGCTGGTTTGGGATTGGTTGTTATCAATGCCTTGGCAGAAAGTTCTTGGGGAACCTTTACTATTGCCACTACCATTCCGATTGCAATTTTTATGGGTATTTGGATGTTCCGTTTCCGTAAAGGAAAAACAGTTGAGGCCACAATAATTGGTGTAATTTTATTAGCCGCATCAGTAATTTTTGGAAGGTATGTTCCAACTTCATCATTTAGTACCTGGTTTACATTCGATGCAAAAACACTGACAATTCTTTTATGTGTTTATGGTTTCTTAGCATCAGTATTGCCAGTATGGCTTTTACTTTCTCCCAGAGATTATTTAAGCTCCATCATGAAAATTAGTGTGATTGGTTTATTGGCCATCGGAATTATTTGGGTGATGCCAGAATTGAAAATGCCAGCATTCACTGATTTTATTCATGGCGGCGGACCAATAATAAAAGGATCATTGTTTCCATATTTATTTATAACTATTGCTTGTGGTGCTATTTCAGGATTTCATGCTTTGGTGAGTTCTGGAACAACTCCTAAAATGATTTCAAAAGAATCAGATGCTAAATTCATTGGGGCTGGCGCCATGCTAGTTGAGGGAATGGTCAGTATTTTAGCCTTGATTGCTGCAAGCAGTTTATTGCCATTGGATTATTTTCAAATTAATGTTCCAGTAGAAAAATTTCAGGCAATTCTTCCTCAATTACATTCGATGGGTTTCACGGAATCAAATATTACTGCTTTATCAGCAGAGGTGGGTGAGAAAATAGCTGGAAGATCTGGTGGTGCTGTTTCGCTTGGAGTTGGAATGGCGCAAATTTTTTCAGCAATTCCAGGTCTGAATGGCTTGATGTCGTACTGGTATCATTTCGCAATTATGTTCGAAGCATTGTTTATTCTTACAACCATTGATGCTGGAACACGTATTGGAAGATTTGTTTTACAAGAAATGCTCGGAAAAGTCTATAAACCATTTGGCAGAACAGATTGGCTACCTGGAAACTTAATTGCAAGCGCTGTAATTGTTTTTGCTTGGGGATATTTTATTTATACTGGAAGTGTTTCTACTATCTGGCCAATGTTCGGTACGGCGAACCAGTTGTTGGCAACAATTGCTTTGGCAATCGGAACGTCTTATTTAATTAACAAAGGAAAAGCAAAATACACCTGGATGACCATTATTCCAATGGCTTTTGTTGGAATTACCACTTTAACTGCAGGATGGATGAATGTAAAAAATATTTATTTGCCTCAGTTAAACGTTGAAAAAACAGTGGTTTCTGGAACCATCAATTTGGTGTTGACTGGATTGATTATGATTTGCGTTGTAATTATTCTTGGAGATGCAATTCCAAGATGGTTCAAAGCAGTGAAAGTAAAGAAGGAATTGTCTTAAAAAAAAGTAAAATGAATATAAAAATTAGAAATAATTGGACATTCGACGAAATCAAGGAGATTTATCATCTTCCAATGGTTGATTTGGTGTTCAAAGCAATGGAAGTTCACAGAGAATTTCACGATCCAAAGAAAATGAAAATCTCAACTCTGATTTCGGTGAAAACTGGCGCCTGTGTTGAGGATTGTTCTTATTGTGCGCAGTCATCAAAATATCATACTGGCATTGATCATTCAACTATGACTGTTGAAGAGGTTGTTGAATCAGCAAAACAATCAAAGGAAAATGGAGTTTCAAGAGTTTGTTTGAGCGCATCATGGAGGAAAGTTCCAAATGATAAACAATTTGAAAATATTCTTCAAATGGTACACCAAGTAAAGGAATTGGATTTAAATGTTTGCTGCACACTTGGAATGATCAGTGTTGAACAAGCAAAGAAATTGGCAGATGCCGGAATTACTGCTTACAATCATAATCTGGATACTTCTGAAAATTATTATAGCAAGATTGTTACAACTAGAAAGTATTCAGATAGATTGGAAACATTGAATAATTTAATGACTGCTGAAGTTCCTACTTGTACTGGTGGTATCATTGGTCTTGGAGAAACAGAAGACGATCGGATTTCGATGCTTCATACCATTGCTACTCTGGATAAGCATCCGTATACGGTTCCATTTAATACTTTGGTTCCAATTGCCGGAACTCCAATGGAAGATCGTCCTTTGGTACCTGTTTGGGATATGGTTAGAATGATCGCAACTGCAAGAATTATTATGCCAGAAACAATCGTTTGTTTGGCTGCTGGACGTTCAGAAATGAGTGATGAAAGTCAAGCGCTTTGCTTTATGGTTGGCGCTAACTCCATTTTTGTAGGAGCAAAATTGCTTACCACGCCGAATCCAAATTACGAGCATGATATGGGTTTATTGAAAATTTTAGGAATCAACAATATTGATTTAAATAAGGAGATGAAAAATTGATGAATTTCTCCGCCGATACCAATTTAACGAATCGTCTCGCACAAAGAGAGGAAGAGAATTCTTTACGAAAATTAACGACGCCACATAATATCATTGATTTCTGTTCCAATGATTATTTAGGATTTGCAAAATCGGGTGCATTAAAAGCCAAAATTCTGCGCTTCTCAAAATATTTGGAAGACCAATTAACAGTTGGTTCGACAGGTTCGCGTTTAATTTCTGGGAATTCTGCATTGATAGAATCACTTGAATCTTTTATTGCATCTTATCACAATGCAACGACTGGGTTGATTTTTAATTCAGGATATGATGCAAATATTGGATTATTTGCTTCTGTAATTCGAAAAGAAGATACCATCATTTTCGATGAATTGGTTCATGCCTCCATCCATGATGGAATGCGGTTGAGCAAAGCAAATGCAATTTCTTTTAAGCACAACGATATTGAAGACTTTAAATCGAAATTTGAATTGGCAACGGGAACTATTTATGTTGCAGTTGAATCGGTTTATTCAATGGACGGCGATGTTGCACCTCTAAAAGAAATCGCTGAAATATGTGTTTTAAACCATGCTAATTTAATTGTTGATGAAGCTCATGCTACAGGAGTGATAGGTGCTGCAGGCAAAGGTTTGGTTGCAGATTTAGCATTGGAAAATAAAGTTTTTGCAAGAGTTCATACTTTTGGAAAAGCACTTGGTTGTCATGGTGCAATTGTGCTGGGAAGTGAATTGCTCAGAAATTATTTAGTGAATTTTGCACGGTCATTTATTTATACCACCGCTTTGCCTTTTCATACTTTGGTTTCAATAAAATCTGCTTATGATTTACTTTCAGAAAGTGAAGAAATTATTACTGATTTGGAAACAAATATTCAGATGTTCAAAAAATTGATTTCTGAAATTGAAGATTTGAACATTATTGAAAGTACCAGTCCTATTCAATCAATAATCATTTCGGGTAATGGCAGAGTGAAAGAAGTTGCGACGAACCTACAAAATTCGGGCTTCGATATTCGACCTATTTTGAAACCAACTGTCCCAGAAGGAAAAGAGCGATTGAGAATTTGCATCCATTCCTTTAATACAGAAGACGAAATCAAAGGACTGGCAAAAGCTATTGAAGAAATCTTAAAATAAATTCTTTTGAATAAATATTTCGTAACCGGCATAGGAACGGACATTGGGAAGACTTTTATCTCTGCTATTTTAGTTGAAGCACTTCAGGCTGATTACTGGAAGCCAATACAGGCAGGTGAATTGGAAAATTCGGATACTCATAAAGTTCAGAATTTAATTTCGAATTCAGTTTCAAAATTTCATGAAGAGAATTATAAATTGACAACTCCAGCTTCACCGCATTATTCGGCTGAAATTGATCAGATCGAAATTGATATCAATAAAATTGTTTTACCCGAAACCCCAAATAATTTAATTATTGAAGGCGCTGGTGGATTGATGGTTCCAATCAATTCAACACAATTTGTTATCGATATTATAAAAAAACTGGATGTGGAAGTAATCTTGGTTTCTAAAAATTATTTAGGGAGCATCAACCACACTATTTTGACTTATGAAGTTTTGAAACAACATCATATTAAAATAAAAGGAATCATTTTTAATGGCACACCAAATAAGGCCAGCGAAGATTTTATTTTAAATTATACCAAACTTGATTTAATTGGAAATGTTCTTCAGGAATCTGAAATAACAAAAGAAGTTGTTTTGAAATACGCTGAAATTTTCAAAACCAAATTTTAATTTTTTAATTATGATTGTCAACGGAAAACATTATAGAACAATTTGGTTGAAAGAAAATGATGATAAAACCATTTGTGTTATTAATCAAAATAAATTGCCACATCAATTTGAAATTATCGAATTGACAAAATTTTCTGAATTTATTACTGCCATTAAAGAAATGCAAATCAGAGGTGCAGGATTGATTGGCGCTACTGCTGGATTTGCAATGTATATTGCAATCATTGAAGCATCAAAATCGGATAATTTCAAAGAATCAATTATTAAAGCGACCAATGAATTAAGAGAAAGTCGACCCACTGCTGTAAATTTATCTTGGGCAGCAGATCGAATGAATGCAGCTATCGAGAATGAAGAAAATATTGAAAAGAAAATTACAATTGCTTTAAATGAAGCTATTTCAATTGCTAACGAAGATGCAGATTTTTGCAAAAGAATAGGGGAGCACGGATATAAAATTATTGAAGAAATTAGTAAAAAGAAAAATGGCGAAGTTGTCAATATTTTAACTCATTGCAACGCTGGTTGGCTTGCATTTGTTGATTACGGAACCGCTACTGCTCCAATTTACGAAGCCGTTGAAAAAGGTATAAAAGTTCATGTCTGGGTAGATGAAACACGACCACGAAATCAAGGTTCGCAATTAACAGCTTGGGAATTAGGAATGAATAAAATTCCACATACGATCATTGCCGATAATACTGGCGGTCATTTAATGCAGCATGGAATGGTTGATATGGTGATTGTTGGAAGTGACAGAACCACCAAAACCGGTGATGTTGCTAATAAAATCGGAACTTACTTGAAAGCTCTTGCTGCAAAAGACAATAAAATTCCATTTTATGTAGCACTTCCTTCATCAACAATCGATTGGAGTATTTCTAATGGAATAAAGCAAATTCCTATTGAACAGAGAAATGCTGATGAAGTAAAATATGTTCGAGGTCTCAGCAAAAGTGGAGCAATTGAAGAAATATTAGTAACACCAGCCGATTCAAATGCTGCAAATTATGGCTTTGATGTAACGCCTTCGCGATTGGTAACTGCCTTGATTACAGAAAGAGGCATTTGCAAACCAGAAGATTTAGTACAACAATTTTCAGAAAAAGAGAATGTTTCACTTGACGAAGGTGTTATAAAATTCAATTGTGATTGGACGAAAAGTGTTCCAGTGATTTCAAGTATTAAACTTGCTGAAATCAATAAATGGCGCAATAAAATGTTCAATATGGGATTGATTGGCATTTACGAAAATGGAATCGGTTTTGGAAATATCAGTGTTCGAAATAAGAATGGTGCGGGTTTCATTATTTCAGGTTCGGCAACAGGCGGAATTAAAGAATTATCAGAAGAGCATTACACTAATGTTACCGAATACAATTTAAATGAAAATTCGTGCACTTGCCTTGGGCCAATCATTGCATCATCTGAATCTTTGAGTCATGCTGTAATCTACAATTGTTCAGAAGAAATAAATGCAGTGATTCATATTCATAATTTAAGTTTATGGAAAAAGTGGATGCATAAAGTTCCTACAACTTCTAATTTCAATGATTACGGAACTCCCGAAATAGCAAATGAAATTTCGCAATTGTATCAAGAAACCAATTTGCCAGATATTAAAATGCTGGTAATGGAAGGACATCGCGAAGGCATTATAGTTTTTGGGAAAGATTTAGACGAAGCAGGAAAAGTGCTTTTGAGTTTTATGTAAAAAAAAGAAAGCAGAGAAGATTCTCTGCTTTCTGCTAAACTTTGTTTTCTTCTTTTAATTTACTACTAATTTTTGAGTTTTATTGATGTTATCACCTTTCAATTCGATCATGTAAATTCCTGCTGGTAAAGTTGAAACATTGATTTTTTGATTTCCATTGCAAGAACTCTTAGTATAGATTAGTTTTCCTGCTATATCCATCATTTTTATTTCACAGTTTTTCAGATTTGTTATGTTTACATAATTGCGAGTTGGATTTGGGTAAATCGAAACTGAAATGTTTTCGTGAGTTTCAATATTAACAGAAAATAGAATTGTTAAGTTTCCATTGCCGTAATTGAAATTATAGTTTTCATCAAGGCCACCATTTAATTCAATTGGATAGATTCCTGGAACGCTGGTTTGCGTTGCTGTTGTGGTTGCTATTGGAAGCGAAGTTAAGACATTAACATCTTCATTGTTCACAAACCCCATATAGGTAATTACAAATTCTGGATTTGGAGTGTTAAAATATCTGCTAGTATCCATAACTGCAACATATAAATTGGCTTTATTAATACTTAATTCACCATTTTGATAAATGAAATCATAGTTTTCATCAATTCCACCAGTTAACTCAATTGGGTAGATTCCTGCCGAAGAAAACTCTGTTGCCATGCATGAAACAGATGGAACAACAGATAGATTGCTTAGGTTTTCTGTCCCAATAAATCCATTGAAGTATAAACTAAAAATTGGACTGATTTCACCATAAGTTTTTGTTGCATTATCTGTTGAAACGAATAAAGGTGCTTTTAAAATGGTGTAAATTCCGTTAATCAAATTAAAATCATAATTATCAGCAATGCCACCAGATAATTCAATTTGATAAATTCCAGCATTTCCCATGTCATTTAATGGACAACTTATTGATGGTTCCGAATTTAATGCTCCTGAATTTTCGCCATTAACAAAACCGCTGTAACTATAGGTTAAAGCTAAATCTGGTTCACCGTATACTTTTGTTAAGTTGTCAGCTGTTACCGTTAATAATGCTTTATTGATGGTTAATTCTCCATCAAAATAATTAAACTCATAATTATTATCCAATCCTCCATTTATCGAAATTGGATAGGTGCCAACATTGCTATATTCATCAGCTGAAACTGTGGAAGCAGGCATAAAGTCTATTACTGAAAAATCTTCATTGTTTTTAAACCCCGCAAAAAGTAAATTGAGGTTTGGATTTGTTTCGCCATAGATTTTTATTGCATTTTGTGCTGAAACATCTAATGTAGCTTTATTGATAGTTAAGGTTCCATGCAAATAGCCAAAATCGTAATTTGTTGTAGAATTATTATCGATATAAATGGGGTAGGAACCGGCGTTTGAAAGAGGACCTTCGAAACAAGTCATCGTTGGAGTATTAGCAAGAACTGAGACATCATCATTATTTTTAAATCCTGCAATTGAGTAAGTTAATTGAGGCAAATTATCACCATAAATCATTGAAGCATCGTTTGCTGCTAGAGTTAGTATTGCTTTGTTGATTGTTAATACTCCTGAATTGTATGAGAAAGAGTAATTTTCATCATCAGCACCACTAGGAATAATTGAATATGATCCAGCATCTGAAACTAAATCTGCTGTACAATTTGGCACAGCCAAAGTTGTCAGAACATTTTCATTTTCACCAGAAACAAAACCAGAATAAGAAATTGAAAATGATGGATTAGGATCACCGTAAATTCTACTTTCATTTCCAGCAGACACAATCAGAGGCTTCTTTCCCACAACTAAATTTTGCGAAACAGAAGAAGCTGGGTAATAAATTGCATTTCCTCCTTGAATAGCTGTAATCTGCGTTGTCCCTGCGCCTATGATTTCTACTTCATTACCATCAATTATTGCTACATTGGTATTTGAACTAATATAAGAACAAGCCAATCCTGATGATGAAGTTGCTAAAAGATCAATTTCATCATCGCCATATATTGGATTAGAAAGATTATTAAATGTTATTGTTTGTGAATTTTTTATTGTGGTAAAAGAAACTTCATTACCATAAGCAGTTCCAGAAGAATTGGTGGCATAAGCTCTAAGGTAATATGTTGTTCCAGGTGAAAGGCCAGATATTGAGCTTGTAAATTCTCCAGTTCCGGTGCCATCTGATGTTTTTGAGTCAGAAATACTAGGCGAACCTAATGTGTTCCAACAAACGCCTCTTTCACTCACTGGCGTTGTGCTAGAATAAACATCTCCACCCGAAATTGATGTTGTTGTTCCAATAGATGAAACCTCATTTGTTGTTATACTTGGTGTTGTTGCGGGAGGTCCAAAGTTGGCTGTAATACTTTTAGCTGCATTCATTGTTACAGCCAAAGGATTAGTTGTTCCTGTTGCATCACCTGACCAGCCTATAAAAACACTGCCTCCAGAAGGTGCAGCTGTCAAATTTACTACTGATCCATCATTATAATTTGCAGAATTAAACCCTAAATCTGTATTTATTCCTGCAGGAGAACTTGTAACACTACCAGAATAACCTCCAGTTCCATTTGCCGCTACTGAAAGATTCCTTGAAGTAACACCACCACTGATATTTGCTTTAAAATCGAGAGTGGTCCCATATGCATAAGAACCGCATAAAGCTGGGATGTTTGCAAAAACCATTACAACCCTAATATAAATATCTCCATTAAAAGCAGTTGTGGGGACTGTCACATTTCCAGAATAAACATATGTTCCATCAAAATTATTTACTTGGTCAAACATTAATTCTCCTGCATCACTTAATGATCCATTTCCATTAAAATCGAACCAAATCTTAACAAATTCTTGATAAGTACTGTTAGTTTTTACAGTTACTGATACTGGATAGGTATTACCAGCAACCATTGAAGTCAATATGGATCCCGTATAATCATAGTATCCATTTACACCTGTAAAACCTGCATTTTCTGCAGGGCTATAACCAGTTGGACCAGTCCTAACTGCTCCATTGATGTTCACTTCTGAAACATATTCGCAACAAAAACTTGTTGGATAAGATGCACACAAAGGTGATTGGGCCAAACTTGGAATGATAATTCCCATTATCAAACCAATAATAAGTAAGATTTTTTTCATATTAAAATTTATTTAAGGTTAATATTTTGCTTTGGAAATTATATTTTATGAAACAAATTTATCTTATAGTCAAAAAAAATGCATTAGTGCAATCCTCTGAATTTAAAAAGGAATTACCTCATATTTTTTTAGGTGTTTTCCCCTGGTGAGATTTGAAAGTGCTGATATAATTTGATTTTGGTTCTATTTTAGAATATTTTTTTGATAGAAAATAAAGAAAGCCTTTCCTAATATTTAGTAAATTTGCATTTTAATAGATAATTATGAATTACGCAGAGAGAGATTTAAAATCAGTTTGGCATCCTTATACTCAAATAAAAAGGAATGCCTTGCCAATTAATATAGTTAAAGGAGACCAAACTCTTTTAATTGATGAAAATGGAAATAAGTTTATTGATGCTATTTCTTCCTGGTGGGTGAATACACACGGCCATGCCAATCCTTATATTGCTCAGAAAGTTAGTGAACAATTATTTGAACTTGAACATGTTATTTTTGCTGGGTTTACGCATCCAAACGCAATTATTTTGGCTGAGCGATTGTTATCTCATTTGCCAAAAAACCATGATAAAGTTTTTTATTCTGATAATGGGTCAACTGCTGTTGAGGTGGCAATTAAAATAGCACTACAGTATTGGAATAATCAAGGAATTAAAAAAACAAAAATTATTGCCTTTAAAAATGCCTATCATGGCGATACTTTCGGGTCAATGTCAGTAAGTGGTAGAAGCGTTTTTACCAATGCTTTTGAATCTCTTTTATTTGATGTTGAGTTTATTGAAACGCCAATGAAAGGAAAGGAAAACGAAACTATCGAAGCTTTGGAATTAGCTTTGAAAAATGAAGATGTTGCCGCATTTATTTTCGAGCCATTGGTGCAAGGTGCTGCGGGAATGATTATGTATGAGCCAGAAATTTTAAACAAATTAATTTCCATTTGTAAAAGTAAAAATGTGCTTACCATTGCCGACGAAGTGATGACTGGTTTTTATCGCACGGGAAAGTTCTTTGCAACCGATTTCATTGAAGAGAAACCTGACTTATTTTGCCTTTCAAAAGGATTGACAGGTGGAACAATGGCTTTTGGAGTTACTACTTCTACCAACAAAATTTTTGAAGCTTTTATTAGCGATGATAAAACCAAAACACTTTATCATGGGCATTCATATACCGCAAATCCTGTGGCCTGTGCTGCTGCATTAGCAAGTATGGATTTGTACGAAAAACCCGAACTTTTAAATAATGTCAATCGAATTATTAAGAAGCATGAAAGTTTTAAAACAAAAATTCAAAATAGTGAATTATTGAAAAATGTTCGCCAAACCGGAACCATTTTGGTTTTTGAACTAAATACTGGAGAATCGACAAATTATTTAAATGATATTCGTGATCGTATTTATAATTTCTTTATTGAAAAGAAAATCATTATCAGGCCACTTGGTAACATTTTTTACTTAATTCCGCCTTATTGTATTACCAATGAAGAATTGGATTATGTTTACGATTCAATTTTGGAATTTTTATCTTTTTTAGAAAATGAATCTAGCAATTAATTTCTGTGAAATTGTGGGGTCGGCAAAGACAAATTGTAGAATAGTAATCAGTGAATCTGTGGCATTTTGGCAATAAAAAACTTATTAATGCGCTTCATCCAAAATACATCAACGAATCCATATTTTAATCTTGCTCTGGAAGAGTATATTTTGAAAGAATTTTCCGAAGATTATTTTCTGATTTATCGCAACGAACCTTCTGTTATTATTGGGAAACATCAAAATGCTCTTGCTGAAATTAATATTGAATTCGTTAACAAAAACAAAATAAAGGTTGCCAGGCGCTTATCTGGAGGTGGAGCAGTTTTTCATGATTTGGGGAATTTAAATTATACCTTTATTACCAATGGTGAGAAAGCCAATTTGGTCAATTTTAAAAAATTCTCACAACCAATAATTGATATTCTCAACAAAATAGGCGTTCCTGCGGAATTAGAAGGGAAAAGTGATTTGAAAATTCATGGTTTGAAATTTTCTGGAAATGCTGAACATGTTTATAAAAATAGAGTTTTGCATCATGGAACCATGTTGTTTTCTTCTGATATTTCCAATTTAGGAAAAGCTTTGGCTGATAATTCTATTCATTACATTGATAATGCTGTGAAATCGAATAGGAGTGAAGTGACCAATATTATGAATTATCTTTCTTCGGAAATAAATATTTCTGATTTTGAAGAATTGATTATTGGCCATATTAATTATGAATTTTTAGATTTTGAAGAATACTTCCTGACAGAAAATGATTATGAAAAAATTGAGATTTTAATTGACCAAAAATATTCTCAATGGGAATGGAATTATGGTTATTCTCCAAATTATACTTTTAATAAAAAACTTAAAAAGGATTTCGGAAGTATTGAAATATACCTTGGTGTAGAAAAAGGAATAATTGTCGAAGCAAATATTGAAACCAATATTCTTAATTTAGAGGATAGTTCAAAATTAGAAGAACGGCTAATTGGTTCGCCTCATAGTTATTCAGAAGTACTCACAATGCTAATTTCAATTAATCGAAAGCATGCTTTAGAATTGGTAAAAGTATTTTTCTAAACAACCCAATTCTATTCAACTACCATTTTCCCATTTCCAACAAACCCACTTTTATCGGCAATTTTAAAAAAGTACATTCCAGATTTTAAATCTTCTTTTTGAATCGTAATTTCTTTTCCGCTGAGGTTTTCATAATGTCTCACTTCCTTTCCCAATATGTCGTAAATGGAAATATTGGCATTTTTTAATGGCAATGAAGAAACCAAAGTGCAGTAATTATTAAAAGGATTTGGGTACAATAAAAATTGATTATCAGTGTTGGTTTCTGCTACTTCTGTTATTCCGACGCATGAAATTGTTGCTTGCCAGCCAGCACCTGTTACACCTTCATCAGCATGAAATTTAAATGTCAAAGCTCCTGAAGAGTGAGTTGATGTGATAATTCCAGGTGAATTTGTTCCGCAGAAAGTACCAATTAAAGTTGAAGAGGTTGTTGGACCATTATAGATTTTCAGATAATCATAACTACAATTTGTTTCGTCTTCCAAATCGAATAGAGTGAAGTTGGCTTTAACTGGATTTGAAGCAGATAAAGCAGTGAATGTGGTTATATAATCCGTTGAATTGCTGTAGTTAGAGAAAATTCCTCCAGCATCAAAAAATAATGCAGAGCAGGTTTGTATTGATTGGTCTGCCATAATAACCTGAACTCCGATAACCAATGATTTGGTAATATAATTGGAGTAAGTGCCATCGGAGATTTCAAATTTTAAATCAATAACGGTTCCTAATGGAGTTCCAGGTGCAATTGTAATATTATGATTTACTGGAATTGTTTGAGAAATATTGATAATCCCAGCATTAAAAACAGGACTGTTTACTGTTACATAACTTGCATTGGTTCCAATAGCGGTGCAGGTAATATTTGCATTTCCTGAACTTAACTGGCCAAAATTGCTGGCGCTAATATTTACATTTCCAGATTCACCAGGTTCTAAAAAACCGTTGCTATTTGCATCTCCCGTGACATTATTATAGGTTAAGCTAAAAGATGGTGCTGCAACACCAGCTCCAAGTTTATAAGTCATGATATTGTTTACAGGTCCAATACTCCATACTCTAAGGCCACTTGGATTTCCATTAAAGAAATTTGAGTTTGGTGTGGTCGAAATCCCGTATTCAGTATTGAAACCTGAATGAAAGCAGGCAGCTGAGTGATCATTGATATCATTATTTGCATGAACAAGATAAACTTCGTGGCTGGTAGTTTGATTATCTCCCATTCTATTGATATGCCAAATGGTTAATCCGTTGTCTTCGATAAATGTGCTTCTGCCAGTCTGACTGCGATTTTCTAGCAAGAAAAACTCATTCGTATCATTTGGATTATTGTATTTATAACAAGTTAAAGAATTTGCAGTATCCGAATTTGTTCCGTTATAATAAGAAACATCAACCACTTTTCCCCAACCAGCATTCGACCAGAAATGTGGATTAGGCGGAACAGGATTATTATCATCACCATACCAACACATTAAATCAAAAGCCCCAATTCCATCAGGACCAGTTAAATTATCATATTTGTAAGTATCTGGCCATTTTCCAATCATGTGACCATTTTCATGAACAACTGTTGCTAAACCAAGTGGTGCGTTTGCTGGAGAACAATTATAATCGCCAGAGTGAACACCATTTGCTGAGAAACTTCCATAATATCCTTGATGGTACCACATTCCTTGCGCCCAGTTTTGTGCAATTCCTGTATACATTAAATTTATTGCCATGATACTTCCGTCAGGATTTGTAGACAGTGTTGAAAAGTCAAATCCAGTTGATTGAATCCAGTTTAATGCCAACCCGAGAATTTGCTGAGCACCCTGAGCATATGGCATTTGCTCGTAAGCAGCAAAAGTAAGTGGGGCACGATAATAACCATAAACCACATTTTGGTAATTTACCAAACCTCCAGACATATCTGAATAATAGGTTTTCAGTGAACCATTATTTCCGAAATTATTATAAGTTAAATTATTACAGAAATTCGTAAATTCAGTCATGGGTAATGTTCCTACTTCATCAGAAAAATCAACAACAATGCACAATCCATTGATGTTCCCGATTACTGGATGAGGAGCGGTTTTATCTTGATTTTGAGAAGTTGGATTTTTCCCAAGTTTTTTCTGGTTTTGTAAAATTGTTTTTTCTCTGGATTTAACTGAAATATCAATATGTTTTGGGATGTTTAAATTATTCTTCAAAGAAGTTATTACATCTTTTTGCCCTTTGTAGATGATACCCGTTGAAATTAATTCTGTTTGATCTGCTGAAAGTTGAGCATAGCAAATCCAATTGTTGACTTTATCTCTAATGAGGGTATAGCCATCAAGCCCTTCGGCACGCATATAAAATTCGGTACCGAATAATTTTAAATCTACTAGGCTACCATCAGGTTGTTTAAATTGTTGGATTTTGCCATTATATGGTGCTGCAAAAAGATTTAAAGTGCATGCAAAAAGTAAAATAAAGATAAATTTTTTCATTTGAAGAAGAGTTTTGATAAGCAGAAATATAGAACAAATGTATGAATCAAATTTAACAATTCATAAATCAATATTACTAATTTCTTTTCTTAAAAAAACGCTTTTAGTCTTTTCGACTCATCAGAGTTAAAAAAAATCCGTATTAAACTCTTTCAGGTTCTATGAACTCTGAAAGGTTATAAAATAATTATTAATTCATTACAGTTCGTTTATTTAATTAACCTGACGGAGTCTTTTCGACCCGTCAGAGTTTGCAGCGGAATTCGTTTTTTCAATTTCTGAAAGGTTATTTAATTATTATTCAACAACCATCTTCCCATTACCAACAAAACCATTCTTATCTTCAATCTTTAAAAAGTAAATTCCTGATTTTAAATTTTCTTTTTTGATTTTGATTTCTTTTCCACTCAGATTTGTAATTTGTCTCACTTCTTTTCCAAGGTTATCATAAATTCTGAGTTTTGCATTTAGAAGAGGTTTCGTAAAACTTAAATTGCAAAAAGTTGAAAAAGGATTCGGTGATAAATTCTTAGTGAAATTATTTTCAATTTCTTGAACGTCGACGGTTGTTCCATCAATTACTACAATATTCACTATGGAGTTGGAGGTTTTTAGAAGGAAAGTTGAATCACAATAAGTGCTCGTACAACCAGTTCCATCAGTAATTGAAAGGCAAATATTGTAAAATCCTTCAGCACCATAGGTGTGACTTGGTGCGGCCGTATTGCTGGTGTTTCCATCCCCCCAATCCCAAACGTAAGAAATTGGTGGCGTTCCGTAGGATAAGTTGGTTGCGTTATATAAATGAGGTAATATTAAATCCGGAACTAGGGAGAAATTGGCACTACAATTTCCAACTCCAATGGTAAATGAATAAATATTTGAACATCCATTTGCATTGGTAATTGAAACTGAATAATTTCCCGGAAAAAGACCATAAATGTTTTGGGTTGTTGCACCATTAGACCAAAAATAAGTAAGTAGAGCGCTAGAAGGGTTGATTAATATTATTGAACCATCAGCGCAAGTTGGACAAGTAGAGTTCGTATTATTTGGAAGAATTGTTGGAAATGTATCAATAGTGATATTTGTCGCTTGGTTAATCGATGCAGCGCATCCCAATGCATCGCTGACAGTCATGCATTGTCCTGCAGATAAAGCTGCTGTGACGTTTGGGTAAGTAATAAAATCGGCCCAAATGTAGGAAAATGGAGGACATCCACCAATAATATTTGGAGAAATAGTAATTGTTGTTCCTGGACAAATAGTAGCGGAACTTGGACTTAAATTAAAAACTAAAGAATCTAAACCAATGTAAATGGAATCCGAATCACTTACCCCAAAACTATCAGTAACTGTAACTTTATAATAAACTCCGCAAGTATGATTTGTAAGTATTGGATTTGAAATAGTATTTGATGATAAGCCAGCAGAAGGATTCCATAAAAAAGAATAAGGTGGTGTTCCGCCAGTAGCTGTTGGATTTCCTCCTAACTGTGCAGAAAAACCGTTGCAAATTACAGTGTCATTTCCGGCATTGGCAATTACTTGTGCAAAGGTTCTTGTCTGAATTGCTATCGAAGCAATTACGATTGATAAAAAAAGGATGGTTCTTTTCATATTTATTATTTTTTAATTAACCTGACGGAGTTTTTTTTATTTTCTTACGGGCTTGTCAGGGTTCTAAACCCTAACAAGCCAAATAAAATATGTATAAAACACTTTCAGGTTCTTCAAACTCTGAAAGCTTATTAAATAATTAATTCATAATCCAAAATTCGTTATTTCATATATTGA
>JACAAW010000088.1 GCA_013377115.1 Bacteroidota bacterium
CCATCAATAGCTCTGGTATAATTAACTTTTAAGCGAAGAGCTTCTTTATAATCTTCTCTGGCATTGCTCAAATCACCTAGCAATTCGAAGGAATAGCCTCTATTATAAAATGCCTCGGCATAATTTGGATCCGCTTTTATGGCATTTGTAAAATGCTTAATTGCAACATCATAAACTTTTAAATAAACCAAATGAATATATCCCAAGTTATAATGAGCAAATTTATTTTTTGGTTCTAATTTTATAATTGTTGTATAAGCTTTGATTGCATCATTCAATCTATCATTTTCCTGACAAAACATTCCTAAAGCGTAATATGCTTCAACACTTGTTGGATTTAATCTAACAGCACTATTAAAATATTCCAAGGCGATTTTATTGTGTTTTATTGAATATAGCAAACCTAATTCAATAAATGCATGATAATATTCTGGATCCTGATCAATCGTCATTTTAAATGATGCAACCGCTTTTCCTGTATCACCTTGCTCTTTTTGAGCCATGCCCCGCATGAAATAAGCTTTTGCATTCAATTTATCAAATTCTAGTGCTTTATCCAGCAGTTCATAGGTTTTTTCATATTTTTTTAAATACAAATTCAATTCTGCTAATTTCATGTATCCTTCAACAAATTCCGGATCAAGTTTAATTGACTTTTCAAGAGCACCCTGGCATGCAGTTGCCTTTCCTTGCGCAAAATAAATATCAGACAATGTCAAAAAGAATGTTGCCTTTGAAGAATCAATATTCATAGCCTGGCGAACATCAGCAAGTGCTAAATCAAATTCCTTTTTGGAAACATAATAATTGGCTCGTTTATTATACAAGTCAGCATTATTAGGACTTTTTTCAATTTCGTCATTTAATTTTGCAAGTTCTGCAGCTACACTATCTTTTCCATTATTTTTCACTTCCTTAGATTTATTGCCACCACAGGCCACAATAAAAACTAATATCAAGGATAAAACAGTTAACCGAATTGAAGTATTCAAAAAATTCTTATTCATATAATCTAAATTAAAAAGAAAAATCCGGCATGATAAACACCGGATTTAATTTCACTATTTATTTTTAATAAATTCTCTTATTCCCAATTCCAATTCTTCCGCCAACTCAGGGTTATCAAGCAATAATTGCTTAACAGCATCCCTACCCTGACCAAGTTTGGTATCACCATAACTAAACCATGAACCCGCTTTTTTAATAATATTGAATTCCACTCCTAAATCTATAATTTCACCAACTTTAGAAATTCCTTCTCCAAAAATAATATCGAATTCAGCGATTCTGAATGGTGGAGCAACTTTATTCTTAACCACTTTCACTTTGGCTCTGTTTCCAACAACATTATCACCGTCTTTCAACTGACCAGTTTTACGAATATCTAAACGAACTGAAGCATAAAATTTCAATGCATTACCTCCAGTTGTTGTTTCAGGATTTCCAAACATTACTCCAATTTTCTCACGAAGTTGGTTAATAAAAATACAGCAGCAACCAGTTTTACTAATTGTAGAAGTTAATTTTCTTAATGCTTGAGACATTAAACGTGCGTGTAATCCCATTTTTGAATCACCCATTTCTCCTTCAATTTCACTTTTTGGAGTAAGGGCAGCCACTGAGTCAATAACAATAATATCGATAGCGCCTGAGCGAATTAAATTTTCAGCAATTTCTAATGCTTGCTCGCCATTATCTGGTTGTGATACCAATAAATTCTGAATATCAACACCCAATTTAGCAGCGTAAGAACTATCAAAAGCGTGTTCTGCATCAATAAAAGCTGCGATGCCACCTAATTTTTGAGATTGTGCAATTGCATGAATTGCAAGTGTTGTTTTACCAGATGATTCTGGTCCGTATATTTCAATTACTCTTCCTTTTGGGAGTCCACCAATGCCAAGAGCGACATCTAAACCAATTGAACCCGTGGAAATATATTCAATATCTTCAGCTGGATGATCACCAAGTTTCATTATTGCTCCTTTGCCATAACTTTTCTCAATTTTGTCCATTGTAAGCTGAAGCGCTTTTAATTTTTCTAAATTAACATTGTTGTTTTCTTTTGTTTCTTTTTCTTTACTCATTGTACCTAGTTTTAAATTTATGTTGTTTTAATTATTTTTTTATTATGTCTAATATTTGTTGTGCGTGATTCTTTGTCTCAACCTTTTCAATGATTTCATCAATTATTCCTGCTTCCGAGATGACAAAGGTAGTCCTCAAAACGCCAAAGTATGTCTTTCCCATAAATTTTTTTTCACCCCAAACACCAAAATCATTAACAACCTTCTTGTCGGTGTCTGCTATCAAGGGAAACGGTAAATTATATTTTTCAATAAATTTTTTATGAGATACTTCATTATCGCAACTTACTCCAATTACTTTAAATCCCTTTTTCATTAAAGCATCGTAATTATCACGCAAACTGCAGGCTTCTGCTGTACAGCCTGGAGTACTATCTTTTGGATAGAAATATAAAATGACTTTATGATTGATAAAATCCTTCAAGGAAATCGTATTTCCATTTTGATCTTTCCCAATAATATCGGGTGCTTTATCGCCAATATTTAATTTCATTGATTCTAAATTTATATAATACAAATAAACTCATTTTATGCGAATAATTGATTCTTTTTCAATTGAAATTATCAACAATATTCAATGAAAGAACTATTTTTTGATTTTCGTATCCTTTGTGATATTCTCAAAATATTTACAAAACTTAGAAATCTCACATTCCTCACATTTTGGTTTGCGGGCATTACAAACATATCTTCCGTGCAAAATTAGCCAATGATGAGCAATTGCAATTTTATCTTCAGGAATATATTTGATTAATTGCTTTTCAGTTTCAAGAGGAGTTTTTGCATTTGTAACGAGTCCTAATCGTGCAGAAACTCTAAAAACATGTGTATCCACTGCCATTTTCGGCTGATTAAAAACAACTGAAGCAATTACATTTGCTGTTTTACGGCCAACACCTGGAAGTTTCTGCAATAAATCTACATCTTCAGGAACAATATTTTTGAACTCCTCAACCAGCATTTTGGCCATACCCGAAAGATTTTTAGCTTTATTATTTGGGTAAGAACAGGATTTTATCAATTCGTAAATGTCATCTACTTCAGCTTTTGCCATTGTTTTGGCATCAGGAAAGCTCTTAAACAAAACTGGAGTAATAACATTAACACGTTTATCGGTGCATTGAGCAGATAGAATTACAGCAACCAAAAGCTGAAATGGATTTTTGTAATGGAGTTCCGATTCCGCAATAGGTTTATTAATGCTAAAATAATTTATGATATTTTTAAATCGTTCGGATTTTTGCATTGGATTGTAAAATTTGTTTTGTAAATCAATTAAAAATTTCAAAAAGTCGAAACCCCTTCCGGGTTTTAAACCCTGAAGGGGTTGGCTATGTGATAATTATTCCCCATTCACTATTCCTTTTACAGTAATGTTTAAATTCATTCTTCTTGGGTCGTTGGAAATAATAGTAATGGTTTTCTCTTCTTTCCCTTTTTTACTAACTGAATTGTATTCGATTTTTATAATACTACTTTCGTTTGGCTTGAGTGTTGTTTTTTCAATATTAACAATCGTACAACCGCATGAAGCAAAATATTTACGAATGATTAAATCTGATTTTCCTTTATTCGAAATTTTGATTTCCTTTTTAATAACAGCTCCTTGTTTAATGGTTCCAAAATCAAAAACTTCTGATTCTAATTCAATTTTTGGTGCATTCTCAACTTGAGAAGGTGTCATTTTGCTGAAATCCTCAATTATATGTGCACTAATATTATATATTTTTTCGGAATCCGTGCTATCGTTAGTTAAAAGTGTAATCCTGTCATAAAATATTCCAAAATCGTTTTTCTTTGATCCATCATATTTGATAATTATTTTCCCGACTTTTCCTGGATCTAATTTACTTGGAATAGCTTTTAACTTGATGAATTCAGGCAAATCTTTGAACTTTATTTTCATTGGCTTTTCCCAATCGTTATAGATGGTAATTGTATCAGTTTTTATTTCAGTGTTCAATATTTTTTGCAAATTAAAAACCGAAGATTTAAACCGTAAATTTCCAATTGCTGTTGGATAAATATCTCTTATGCTTTTTTCTCGAGGAATTACATCTCCTGCAATAATTAATACTACTTGATCATTCGTGGCATTGGTTTGCACTGTAATTGATTTTCTAAATATGCCGGGACGATTTTTGGCATCAAAAACAGCTTTGATTATTCCCGATTCACCAGGCAATATGGCTTTTTTTGACCAAACTGGAGAGGTACAACCGCATGAAGCTTTTACATCTAATAATTTTAGTGTGTCATTTCCGGTATTTTTAAATTTGAAAATATGTTCTACTTTTCCTTTTTCCTCTTTAAATTTTCCAAAATTAAATTCAGTAGAATCAAATTGAATGGTTGCTTTTTTTTGAGCGAAAATGCTAAGGGAAAAGAGTAGGAAAAATATAATTATTATTGATTTCTTCATTTGTTATTGTTTAGTTACCGATGTCATGCAGAAATTATTTCAGCATTTAATAGATTCTGAAAGGAGTTCAGAATGACTGTACTTTAGTTAATTATTTGATTTGCCAGTTCTTTAAAATCAATTCCATCAAAATTTCCAGAACTCATCATCAGTAAATTTTTATTTTCCCAGTTTTCATTCAATAAATCTGAAAGCAAGTCGTTGGAATTGGTGTACACTTTGATATTGTTGCCGCCAAATGCATTTTTCACTTCTTCCACAGAAATTGGTGGAAGTTTTTTCAATTCGATGGTATGCGGACTAAAATAAACAATTGCCACATCAGCGGCTTCCATACAACCATGATAATGTGCCAAAAATTCTTTATTCAAACTGCTAAAGGTATGAAGTTCCATGCAAGCAAAAAGTTTTGAATTTGGAAATTGTTCTTTCACTGCTTTTATGGTTGCTGTTAATTTTGAAGGCGAATGCGCGAAATCTTTATACAGCGCAGTTTTACTATTCTTTTTCATCAATTCCAAACGTTTTGATGCACCACTGAAAGATTTAATGGCTTCAAAAAAGTCAGCATCATTTACACCAAGCTGATTGCAAACCAAACGTGCTCCATTCATATTGGCTAAATTATGTTTCCCGAAAACACTGATAGGAATATCTTTTCCATCGTTTTTAATAATGGTAGTGCCTTCAATAATTTTATGTTCAGGGAAAGTATAGCCGAATTTCTTAATATTTTTTTGTGATTTCAATGCAATTTTCTTCACGTTTTCATCATCTTCGCAGTAAACCAGACTACCACCTTCGCTAATTAAATCAATGAAAATTTTAAACTGGTCAATATAATTTTCGAAAGTTGGAAAAACATTGATGTGATCCCATGCGATTCCGCTTATCAGTGCGATGTTTGGCATATAAAGATGAAATTTTGGTCTGCGGTCAATTGGTGAGGTAAGATATTCATCACCTTCCAGAATCATGATTTTAGAATTGTCCGTCAATTTAACCATCACATCAAAACCTTCGAGTTGCGCACCAACCATATAATCGCATTCAATGTTCAATGCATTTAAAACATGAAGAATCATTGCTGTAATCGTAGTTTTTCCATGACTACCGCCAATCACCACCCGAGTTTTATTTTTAGATTGTTCGTACAAATATTCAGGATAAGAGAAAATTTTTATTCCCAATCTTTGTGCTTCCAAAAGTTCAGGATTATCATTCCTAGCATGCATTCCTAAAATTACGGCTTCAACAGATTCGTTGATGTTGTTTTTATCCCAGCCATTTTTTTGAGGAAGCAATCCGTATTTTGCAAGGCGACTATTTGATGGTTCGAAAATCTCGTCATCAGAGCCGGTTACTGTAATGCCTTTTTTATGAAGTGCGATGGCTAAATTATGCATTGCGCTGCCACCAATTGCGATAAAATGAACTTTCATTTTTAATATTTGTTTGGAAATACAATTGTACGATTCAAAGTTAGATATTTTTTGGTAATTTTGATTTCTGAAATAAAATATTTGTAATGAAGTTATACCCAATATACGCAGAAGATTTTAAACTCGATGGTGGTGCCTGTTTTGGCGTAGTTCCAAAAGCCGTTTGGGGAAAATCTATTCAGGCTGACGAAAATAATATGATTGAAACAACCTCACGTTGTTTGCTAATTGAAACCGCTAACCGATTAATTTTAATTGATACCGGAATCGGAAATAAACAAGATGCTCAATTTTTAAGCTATTTTCATTTGTTTGGTGATCGTGGTTTGGAAAAATCCTTTAAAGAAATCAATAAAAATTTTGATGAAGTTACTGATGTAATTTTAACTCATTTGCATTTCGATCATTGCGGTGGTGCAGTAAAAAGAAATGAAACTGGTTTTGAATTGGTTTTTAAAAATGCCACTCACTGGGTTTCTAAAGCACAATGGGAATGGGCCAACAATCCAAATCTTCGCGAAAAAGCTTCTTATTTAAAAGAGAATTTTATTCCAATTCAAGAAAGTGGGAAATTGAAATTTATTGAAAGCGAATCCTATTTTATTCCAGAGATTTTTTTGAAATTTGTCAACGGTCATACCGAAGGACAAATGATTCCTATTATCAGTTATCAAGGACGAAAGGTTGTTTATCAAGCTGATTTCATTGCATCAGTTCTTAATATTCCGATTCCTTACATTCCAAGTTACGATACGCGTCCGTTAATTTCGATGCAGGAAAAAATTGATTTCCTTGAAGAATCGGCAAAGAACGATTATGTTTATTATTTTGAACATGATTCTCAATACGAATGCTGTACAGTTCATAAAACTGAAAAGGGAATCAGAGTAAAAGACACTTTTAAATTTAATGAATTATAAAAATAGGAAATAAAAGTTTATGGCAGATTTTAATAGGGAACGTGTTGTTGAACTAGCAAATTTTATCATTTCATCAAATGGAAATACTTCTTATTTAGATGAAATAAATAATATTCTTAAAGACCAAAATATTGACGAAATTTTAAAGTGTTTTTATGAAGGTTTCACTTCTACTTTCACTATGGCAAGCAGCTACGGACCAGAAGATCAGGTTTTGGTTGAGAAATTATCTGCCATTGACAAAAACATATCTATTTTTACAATTGATACAGGTAGATTATTTCAAGAAACATACAATCTTTTTGAAAGAACGAATGAAGTTTACGGAATAAAAATCAAAGTTTTTTTTCCAAACAATGAACTGGTTGAAAAAATGGTGAACACAAAAGGAATCAACCTTTTTTACCTAAGTATTGAAAACAGGAAAGAATGTTGTCATATTCGCAAAATTGAACCTTTAAAAAGAGCTTTAAACGGCAATAAAATTTGGGTTACCGGTTTAAGAAGCGAACAATCTATTACAAGAATTAACACCTCGCTTATTGAGTGGGATGCAGAAAACCAGGTCATCAAATTAAATCCTTTAAAAGATTGGACTGACACGCAGGTGTGGGATTATATTAAACTAAAAAATATTCCTTTCAATAAACTCCACAATCAGAACCTCCCAAGTATAGGCTGTTTGCCATGTACAAGAGCTATTTCAGAAGGCGAAGATGTTAGAGCAGGTCGATGGTGGTGGGAACAACCAGAACACAAAGAATGCGGCCTACACAACAGGCCAATTAAGTAAAGAGCACTTTTTAATAGGTGTTTTACCTTGTTTTTTTAGGGTGTTTCTCGCTTTGACTTTGATTTTATTAAAATATAATTTTGTACATTATATTTTAGTTACTTCTATAAAAGTATCAAATGGAAAAAAAGATAAGAGTTTTTATTGTTGATGACCATTCTATTTTCAGAAAAGGTTTAAGAATGCAATTAAAAGAAATCAAGATTGCTGAATTAATTGGGGAGGCTGCGGATGGTAAAGAATTATTAGAATTTATTGAATCGAATAGCGAAATTGATATCATTTTACTTGACATAAAAATGCCAGTTATGACAGGAATTGAAGCGGCTACAATCATAAAAAGCAAATTCCCTAATATTAAAATAATTGGCTTATCTATGTTTGATGATGAAGAATATTTTCAAAACTTATTAGAAGCTGGTGCTGAGGGATATTTATTGAAAAATGTTGGAAAAGAGGAACTTGAAAGAGCTATTATTTCTGTTTATAAAGGAAACAATTACTATTCCACAGAAATGTTTCCAATTTTAACTAAAAAGTTTACAACAAAAAAAGATCATGAAGAAATTGAAATTCCAGAAAATCTTTTATCAAAAAGGGAATTGGAGATTTTGCAATTAATTACCGAAGGACATACGAATCATGAAATAGCGGAAATATTATTTATTAGCCAAAGAACAGTTGATGGTCATAGGAACAATATTTTATCAAAAACAGGAGCCAAAAACACTGTAAGCATGGTTACTGCCGCGATAAAAAACAAATGGGTTCAGATTCCAACCAAATAATTTTCAAACTTTTCGCAAGTTTAAAATATCCTTTGTAAAAGAAAAGTATTTCATCTCACGATTTACCCTTCATTTTAATTAAAATTAATAAATTTCTTTCCTGATTTTTTCCACATCAAATTATTTCTGAAAAGCATTAATTCACTCAAAAAAATCAACATTTTCGCCATTTTCCATATTTTAGGAATTCTGATTTAATATTTTTTGCAAAAAAACACTAAATCTAGACTTGGATTTTCCAAAAAAAAGAAAAAAAATGCGCGAAATTTGTCCCCAAAAACAAAATAGAATAATTTCCCTTCAAATTCCAAAGCCATTACAAAACAGACACTTACATTTTTTTCGATTAAAACAATCCTAAATATTCAAAAAAAAACAGGCTTTTTTACCCATTTCCATTTCGTTTAACACCTAAAATTTATTTCGGAAAATACACAGCCTTTACAGGCTGTTTTTTTCATTTCAAGATTTTTAGCCTATTAAATTCCACATAAAATAGCTTATTGAAAAATGGGCCAAACTGCTGATTTGTCAATGGGTTGCGTAAAGTAATTTTGGATTATACAAAACAACAATTAAAAGTTAATCCAAATGAAAAAAATAGCAATCACAATTATTTTAATAATAACAGCAATTCAAGTTAAATGTCAATCAATTGGTGATTTCAGAAGTATTTCTGATGGTGGTTGGAATAATTCGTCAATTTGGCAAATTTTCACAGGATCAAGTTGGGAAGCCACTTCTCAAAATCCCGCATTACAATATACGAATATTTATGTATATCATAATGTAATTCTTGCCACCAATATAGAATTGAAAGCAAATCTAATTATTGAAAATGGATCAGTAAGTATCAATGGAAATACATTGAAAATAATCAATAATCTGCAAATAAATAATGGACAATTAATTGGTGGTGAAAACTCAACCTTAGAAATAAATGCAGCTTCAAATATTGTAGAATTACCACAAATAACTTTAGATAATTTAACAATCAATAGTGCACAAGGTATAATTGTTGGTGGAGATTTAACTATTAACAACGAATTGAATTTACAAAATGGGATTCTTAACCTTGGTGAAAATAATTTGATTTTGACCGCAAATGCAAACATTAAAGGAAATTTTGACAAGAACACTATGATTTCAGCTGGTAATAATAGTATTATTAGAAAATACACAAACAATAGCAATAGCTATTTCTTCCCAATTGGTTCAACTTCTATCAATAACAGATACGCTCCTGTTGAATTTAAATTTAATAGTGGAACTTTCAATCTGGCATCATTCATTGAAGTTAGTGTATCAAACATGAAACAATTAGATGTATCATTGAATACAACAAGTTATATTAAAAGATTCTGGAACATTAATTCATTTGGAATCAGCAATTATTATTGTGATTTAGATTTCCAATATTCTGATGAAGATATTATTGGTTCAGAAAATGAAATTATTTGCATGGAAGTAAAAAATGGAGATTTCACAAAAGGCAAATATGCTGATCCATCAACAAATAAAATGTCAATTTCTACAACTGAATTTGGTCAATACACAGGAAGTTCAACAAATTGGGTTTTGGGTTGCGAATTAACAAAATTTGAAGCAACAGAAGAAAATGCATTTGTATCTTTAAACTGGATCACTGCTTCTGAAAGCGATACAAAACAATTTGAAATTGAAAGAAGCATTGATGCTGTCAACTTTGAACAAATAGGCATTGTTTCTGCCGCTGGAAATAGCAACGAGTTAAATTATTATTCTTTTAATGATGAAAATTTCAGCAATCATTCAATTTACTATTACAGATTAAAAACTATTGACAATAATGGATCAATAAGCATTTCAAATACAATTAAAATAAACATTAAAAAAAGTCAATCATTACCAACAACCATTTTTGATAAATCAAACAATCAAATCATTGTTAACAATGATTCAGAACTTAATCACCCATGCCTTATTCAAATAATTGGATTTGATGGTAAAATCGTTTCAGCAAACGAATTTGAACTAACTGAAGGCGCTAACAAATTAGTTATAGATGCAAACCTAATTGAAAATGGTATATATATAGTTTCAATAAAAGATAACAGCCAATTTTCATCAACAAAATTATTAATTTACTAAGCAAATAATAAAAACAACCACCATGAAAACACTCACTTTTTCACTAATAATTGCAGTAATATTTCAGGTTTCGAATATTTTCGCCAATAATACTTACAATTTCAATTCCAGACAACCTAACTTTGAAAAGTTGATTAATAATTTTTATCCGTGTTTTTTGTTAACATCAAAATTTGACAATAGTGGTGAAGATATTTCAGATAGTAATTCGTCAGAAAAACTTGTATTTGTATCAAATGATAATTCATTTGTGATATTTGAATCACACAAAACAAACACTAAGCAAAAGATTGTTAATGAAAGTATTTTTGCTTCATTGCTAAATGATAAAGCACAATGCATTCAAAAAGTAAATTTCCATATTTTCAACAATCCATTAAATACAAATTTCAAATTAAATCGAGAAAATAGAGAACATTTTTACACTTGCATTAAAAACGGAAGAAATACTGATATTTTTGAATCAATTTTTAATGGAAAAAATTGGTCAGCCCCAATAAAATTAGATAAAACAATTAATAGTAAATTCAATGAAACTAGCGCTTGCTTGTCAAAAGATGGAAATACATTGTTTTTTACAAGCGATAGAAAAGGTGGTTACGGTGGTTTAGATATCTGGAAATCTGAGATTTTGGAAAATGGAGATTGGAGTCCTGCAACTAATCTTGGACCAGAAATTAATACTGCTTTAGATGAAGAATCGCCATTTTTTCTTGAAGATGGAGTTACGATGTATTTCAGTTCAAAAGGTCATGGTAGTTTAGGTGGTTTTGATGTTTATTACACTACTTTAACAGAAGAAGGATATTGGAATAAACCCACAAATATAGGTTTTCCTATAAACACAATTGAAAACGAACTTCATTTCAAAATTTCAGATGACGAAAAAAATGCCTTTTACTCTTCTTCAAAATCTTGCTCAAATGGAAATTATAAGATTCTTAGGGTTCAGTTTAATCCTAATTTCGTTGTTCAAAATTAAGTAGAATGGAAATTCATTATTCCTCCTAGGTATAATAAATAGCTTTTCAAAATTATTCAAAAACCGCTCAATAAAGATTATCAAAAAAATCGCTAACCATTGTTGGCGATTTTTTTGGCTTATTCTATTCATATACTTTATTGAATTCTCCAGTGGGAATCATTTTTCTCGTCATAATGAATGAATGAATGAATGAATGAATGAATGAATGATGTAACTTAATTCAAAAGTTACATAACATTTACATTTAGACAACCGACTAATTTTGCAATGTAATGAATAAGCAAAATAACTTTAAGTTAATTCGAATACTAAAAATAAATTAAATCGTTTTTTTAAATTAAAACCATGAAAACTCTAAATATTATTTCTGTAATAATTACCGCTGCAAGTTTATTTTCCCCAGATGCAATTGCAAACAATTTGCCAAAATCCAATCCAGAAACTCAAAATATTCGAATTTTAGCTGCCCTTCAACTATCCTTTTTTGAAAATTTCAAAACAAAAAATAATTTTGATAATAAAGAAGATACGAATTCATCCAAAAAACTGGTCTATATCTCGGACGATAATTCATTTATTATTTTTCAATCTAATAATGCTACAAACAGTAAAGTTCTTGGAGCCCTCAATGCTTCAAAAGTTGAAGAAAATAATGACAATTTTCAAAACATAGATTTTCGTATTTTTAACAATCCACTTAATCCAGATTTCAAGTTAGATAGAAAAAATAGGGCCCAATTCTATTTTTCAGTCAAAAATAAAAAAAGCAAGGATATTTATGAAAGCAGATATAATGGAAAAAACTGGGCGATTTATCAATTATTTGAAAATGGAATTAATTCTAAAAATAATGAAACCAGCGCCTGTTTATCTGATAATGGGAAAACACTATTTTTCACTAGCGATAGAAAAGGTGGATATGGTGGTTTAGATATTTGGAAATCTGAAAAATTGGAAAATGGAGATTGGGGTCCTGCAAATAATCTTGGACCTGAAATTAATACTGCTTTGGATGAAGAATCTCCATTTTTATTAGCAGATAACGTAACGATGTATTTTAGTTCAAAAGGTCACAATAGTCATGGGGGGTTCGATGTGTATAACAGCACTTTAGATGAAAATGGAACCTGGACCAATCCAGTAAATATTGGTTTCCCAATAAACACGAACGCAGACGAATTACATTTTAAAATTTCATCCGATGAAAGAAATGCATTTTATTCCTCTTCAAAATCCTCTCAAAATGGCGGTTATGAAATTATGAAAACTCTTTTCAATCCAAATTTTGCAATTCAAAAATATATTGAAAGCGCTGATAAAAATCTAATTATGATTCTTGAATAAGAATGTTAATCTTATCTGTTAATGCTTCCCAATTAAAATTATCTTTTACAAATCGCTGAGCATTTTCAGCGATTTTTTTTGCTTCAATTGGATTATTTAACAAAAACAAAATGTGATTTGCATAATCAGATTCGTTTTCTCCAATAAGAATTTCCTCTTTATCCTTTGCGCCTAATGCAGAATTAGCTAATCTGGATGAAATACAAGGCATCCTCATAGCCATTGCTTCCAATAATTTATTCTGAAGCCCGGTTCCAATTTGCATGGGAGCAATAAAAATTTTTGATTTTGCATAAGAAGTTCTCATATCATCAACCCAGCCGCTCACAATAACTTTTTCAGATTGCAAGGCGAGAACTTTTTGTGCCGGATTTGCTCCAGAAATTAATAGTTTAATATTGGGGTTGGTTTTCCATACAATTGGGAGTATTTGTTTTACCAAAAATTCTACGCTATTTACATTTGGTGAGTATGACATATTTCCTGTAAAAACCAGATCAAATTCTTTTTCAGATTCAATTGGCAGATAATATTCCGTATTGACACCATTAGGAACTACATGAATTTTTTCCTTTTCAGGATGAGGAATTAAATCTCTATCTGGATAAGAAATAATAATTTTGTTATTAAAAAAATGAAATATCTCCTCTTCATATTTTAAAAGCCTTTTGTATTCTGATTTTAAAACTGGTTTCATATAAAATGATGAAATACCAATTCTTCTCCAAACATTTTTGGAAAGGATATCCTGATAATCTAAAGTTTTTGGAATATTTCTATTTTTTACAAACTCTGTAACTCTGATAAGTTGACAATAAATATGATCAGGCTTTACACTCAAAATAATTTCATCAATTTTCCTTTGCGCCTTTTTTGAATAAAAAAGCCCAACTTGAAAGGGGTTTCCATTAAAAAAAGCAAGAACCAAATTAATGAATAAAGACCATTTTGTATATCTGATTACCTCAATTGTTTTACAAAATGGACTTAATTGCTGGATATTTTCTTCGGGAATTTTGAAATTTGAGAGCGCGCATAAATGAATTTCATTATACTTCGAAAGCTCTTTAATATGGTGATAAGCTCTTAATTTATCTCCTTTTTCAAGAGGGTATGGAAAACGCGAAAGGAGTAAAAAAAGTTTCATTCAAAATACTTAAAAAGGAGGATATTTATTCTCTCTCATCGCAAAGATAAAAACAATTCTAAAAAAAATTAAATAAAATTTAAATTGGGAGTTCTATTAATCAAGAGAATTGTAAAAATTAATCAGTTTTTTTGCTAAAAAAACATTATTGTATTTAGTCTCAATAAGGATTTTGGCATTATTTTCAATTTTTGTAAGAACTTCCTTTTCTTTTAAAAATTGAATTGCCTCAATAAAATCTCCTGAATTATTTGCAATTAAAATATCCTCTTTTTCAGTATAATCAATTCCTTCTGCTCCAACCGTAGTTGAAATTACAGCTTTTCCGAGCGACATACCTTCAATTATTTTTACCCGAATTCCACTTCCCGATTTCAGAGGAACAATCATCACAGATTTGGATAACATAAATTCATTCGAACTGCTCACCTCTCCTATTACAATAACATTTGGATAGCTAGATTTCAATAGCCAACCAGGCATATGCCTTCCTGCCAAATAAAGTTTAATTTCTGGAAATTTTTCGTGAATTTCCATCCAACATTCCTCCAAAAACCATTCAATTCCTTCAATATTTGGCATCCAATTCATTGTGCCCAAATGAAACAAATTAAATTCATTTGAAATAGATTCTGTTTTTATTGGAATATCGTTCAAATAAATTCCAACCGGCAAATCTAAAATTGGAATTTTGCATCCGCATTCTCTTAAATAATCAGCATCAGTATTGGTAATTGCAGCGATACCATCAAAACTATTAATGATTCCAATCTCGTATTTTTTAAGTCTTTTGGTAAGCAAATTCAAATAGGCTTTTTTTAATGGATTCTTGCAGGCAAGAGTCATTCTTTCCCAAATTAAATGCTCAATATTGTGTGAACGTAAAACAATTTTGGCTTTAGAATATTTTCGAATCGTTTCTAAATATGGAGCCATAAATAATGATTCCAAATGAACGATATCAAATTCGGTTTTTTGCAAGACCTCAATTAATTTTTCATCAAAATCTTTTGAAATAAAGCGCTGAATATTATATGATTTTGAAGAAAAAAGGTTAAAAAAAGCACAAAAAACATTTATTGAATTATTAATAAAAACAGTTTCAATTTGAGTGTTGTTTTTGTATTCTAACGGAAAATCCTCCTTCTTAACAAAATATTTTGGAGTATTTACTGCAAGAATTTTTACTTCGTGATTATTTTCTAACAAACCCCGAGTAATATTATTCATTGCTATGGGACCGCCCTCTTTTGCAGGATAAGGAGATTTATTACATAATTGCAAGATTTTCATATCAGAATTATTTCTTCTTTTTAAATACTTTTGCAAAAACTCTGAAATATATAGTTGGATCAAAAATCACAGAATCCGTAGTAGCTTTATAGGTTAAAAATACTCCAATTGGTAGGTAAACTGCCGCTGCAACCCACATTCCAACATAAGCTTGAGACGCGCCTTCCCTCACAAATTTTTCTCCTGTCATAGAAATCACATGATAGACCACAAAAAACAAAACTGAAATTACAACTGGAAGTCCCAATCCTCCTTTCCTTATAATTGCGCCCAAAGGTGCTCCAATAAAGAAAAATAAAAGACAAGCTATAGAAAGTGTATATTTTCGATGCCATTCAATTTCGTGTCGGCTTATTTGTTTGCTTCTCACATCCGTGTCGCTGACTTGAAAGGTAATACTTTCTTTCATATTTCGTGCTGAATTGATTGCATTAGAAATAATAATTTTTTGGTCGGCTTTTGAAAAATTATCTAAAAAATTGGATTTTAACTTTGCAAGCGTATCTGGTTTTTTGAAAATTACCGAATCTATATTTTTGTAGAAATAAAACGAATTAGTAAAACCTTTTGCGTAGGCTTCTTTCTTTTTCACCAATTCTATCTTTAATGCGCCACTTGCACTATCCAACTGCCTGGAATTCATCATTTGAAAATTATCTTTAAAGAATTCCTCATTTGTTCTTGTCATTGTAAAAGAGGCCAAATCAAATCTTCGATATTGGTCCTTAAATTTCAATCTCTGAAATTGGCGATTATTTCTGTTTTGTTGATTCTCGGAAACGTCATTATAATTGCATCCATTATGCAGCGAGAAAACCAAAAACCTTTTATCTTTAGTCAACTCCATTTTCCCATCTTCTGCCACAGTTAAATTTCCATTTCCACTTTTACTGCGATGATCATAAATAATAACTTTATGAATTGTCATTCCATCATCATCTTTCTTTCCAAC
>JACAAW010000089.1 GCA_013377115.1 Bacteroidota bacterium
ACTGAGTTTCCAGCGCAAATAGCTGTTGCACCAACTGGAGTTGCGGTTGCGGTTGGCATGGCATTTACTGTCGCAACAATTGGAGTTCTGGAACTAATACAATCTGGTTCTTTTATTTCCCAATCGAAGTAAGAACCATAACGAGTTGTACTACTGCAACTGGTAATACTAACTAATCCAGCTAAGGTATAAGGAAAAGTTCCTCCTGTGTTTACACGCCAGAAACCAACATTTCCTGGACTAACAAGTTTTAAACCTGTACCTGCAGTCAAAGGCCAGTTTAAAGTAACCCTACTAGGTCCAGCTGCTATCGGAAAAGTTCCAGATTGAAGAACCGTTCCAGTTGAAGTTGTTAATTGTATAAGAACGTTTCCAGCAGTTTGTTTGTCAACAGCAACAGAAACCAACGTACAAGGTGCCAAACAATTGAAATTTAAAGTATAACCTGTTGTAGAATATGCTCCAGCAGCAAAATTAGCTAAAGGTCCAACATAAGCACTAGGCTGTACAATATGATTTTCAACATAATAAGTTGTGGTTGCAGAAATACTTGGAGTGGTATAAGTTGTTCCTGTTGTTAAAGCCGTACCACCCGCAGCTGCTGCATACCATTGAAGAGTTCCACTTCCGGTTGCTGATAAATTCACCGTACCAGTGCCACATCTTGATCCTCCCGTAACAGTTGGAATTGTTGGCATATTGATAGTGATATAACTAACCTTCGCAATTGAATCATTACCAATTGCATTTGTCGATTTTAGAGAAACAGTATATGTGCCACTAGCTGTATAAGCATGAGTAGGGTTTTGCGTTGTAGCAGTAGTTCCATCTCCAAAATACCAAATCCAAGAAGTTGGAGAATTTGCTGATAAATCAGTAAAATTAATACTTCCTGTACATGATGTTGTTACATTAGCACTGAAATTTGCTACTGGTGCTTGTGGTGAAACAGGATTAAAACCAGGTAACGTTGTTGCTCCTGTGTTTGTTGGATCTAACCAATCTTTTAATCTGGTTGCAGCAGTTGTTCCAGTATTCCAGGAAATTGAAAATTTACCATAATAATCATTCATGCTTGAAGCGGCTGCTCCACAAGCCGAAGGACCACCGTATAATTGACCAACAATTAAATGATTTTGATCAAATAAAGGAGATCCTGATGAACCACCTTCAGTACAACCGCTTGTCCACGAAACATTCCAGCATTCAGCATTTCCATTTCCTGCATTATATGCTGCAACAGAGGTTGCTGCACCAGCTGTTGAGAATTTTTTTATGTCACCGGCAGGATGATGGATACATGTTGTTGAAGTTGCAGCAGTTGCATTATTGTTCCATCCGGCATAATATACATTATATGCTGCTGGTGGAGTAGAGCTCATTTGAACTAAACAAAAATCAGAAGCAACATTTTGAGCTTTTAATGTAGCTCCAGAAATAGAATTATAAGTTGGAGAACTTCCTGGATTGGTACAGGTGGGACTTTGCCAATTGAACCAAAATACCCAAGTTGAAGGATTACTATAACAGTGATTTGCTGTTAAAATATAAGGAGTACCATCGTTTGAAGTATTATTCACTAATGAACCTGAGCAAAAACCACTTCCACCTGATACAAGCATACAAGCCGAATTTACCTCATTGGTCCATCCAGAAGAAATTGGACAAGCAACATTATTTTGGCAAGTACCTGAACCACCAAAATTTTTTGCATATTCAAACCCATTTCTATAACCATGGGTAACATTATTGATGCTAACTTCTCCAGGAAATGAAGCATTAGAAGGTTCGAAATATTCTAAAATAATGGAATCGCCATGCATTAATGTCGTTGCAAATGCACCGTCTGCTCTATTATTGAAATCAGTAAATGCTCCAATAATTTCTGATTTATTGGGGGCGTAAATAAATAATTTTGCATCAGCTGGTAAATTGTAATGGTCAAATATCAAATTGATAGATATTGCTCCAGGGGCATTGATTCCCAATCTCCACAATTTATCCCCATTGGGCATAATATCCCATGTTCCAGAATTGCCTAGATTTAAATTTACGGCTATATTTTCCCCGAAACGCCAAGGAATACTTTTTTGAGGGTCATTATAAACATCCTCTGCCATTCTTGCAGCAACATCAACTGCAGGCATAACACTGAATGGAACTTGGGAGTTATTTAGATTTGCTTTGCTAAAACTGTAAGGTTGTCCACCTTGACTAATTTGCGCTTTAGCTTGAAAAGAAACTGTAATTGAAATGAACAGTAAAACAAGATAATAGAAGTGTTTACGATTTTTCATATTTTTTTATTTTGGGTTTTTAAAAGCCCGTAAATATCAATTAAAATTTGTTTAAAGTCAAGTAAAATATGGTGGATTTGTCCAATTTTTTTAATGATTATTGTCAGTTGTTTGATTGTGTAGTCCTAAATTGATTTAGGAGAGGAGGTAACTACAGGGAATTGAAAAGTTTAATAAAATTATTTTTTTGAAATTTCTTTTTTGGAAATAAATAAATGTTTGGATTTATGGCTTTGGACATAATAATTAAATAGTTTGTTTTTAAATTTTTGTAATATGCCGCAAATTTTATAAATATTCATTTAAATTATTTTATTTATTAATGATTTATTTAAATTTGCTCTGTCTAAAACGATATTAAATTAAAATATATCAAACAATGAAAAATACTGCTTTTACAAAATTTCATGAAGCTTTTGGAGCGAAAATGTTACCATTTGCTGGTTTTTATATGCCAATACAATACGAAGGAGTTATTGCAGAGCATGATACTGTTAGAAATTCCTTGGGCGTTTTTGACGTCTCTCATATGGGTGAATTTTGGGTAAAAGGACCAAAAGCTCTTGAGTTTGTTCAAAAAGTTACTTCAAATGATGCTTCTGTCCTTGTTGATGGAAAAGTTCAATATTCTTGTTTCCCAAACGAAACTGGTGGTATTGTTGATGATTTATTAGTTTATAAAATCAATGACGAAACTTATCTTTTAGTTGTAAATGCTGCAAATATTGATAAAGATTGGGCTTGGTGTGTGAAACAAAATACAATGGGAGCCAATCTTTACAATGCATCTGATGAAATTTCTCAATTGGCTGTTCAAGGTCCATTAGCATTAAAAGCAATGCAGAAATTAACAGATACAACAGTAACCGATATGGAATACTATACTTTCAAAAAACTAACTTTTGTAGGTGTTAAAGATGTAATTTTTGCTACAACAGGTTATACAGGCTCTGGTGGATGTGAGATATATTTTGCAAATGAAGATGCCGATAAAATTTGGAATGCTGTTTTCGAAGCTGGTGCTGAATTCGGAATTAAACCAATTGGTTTGGCAGCAAGAGATACCCTTCGCTTAGAAATGGGATATAATTTATATGGTAATGATATTTGTGATACCACTTCTCCAATTGAAGCTGGTTTAAGCTGGATTACAAAATTTGTTGATCATAAAGATTTTATTAATAAAGAAGCTTTATTAAAACAGAAAAAAGAAGGTGTTGCCTCAAAATTGATAGGTTTCGAAATGATTGATAAAGGAATTCCACGTCATGAATACGAAATCGTTGATGCCCAAGGAAATAAAATTGGAGAAGTAACTTCAGGTTCTATGGCACCAACTCTTAAAATTGCTATTGGAATGGGTTATGTTAAAACAGCTTTTTCAGCAATCGGATCTGAAATTTTTATTAAAGTTCGTGATAAATCTCTAAAAGCTAAAGTTGTTAAAACACCATTTTATAAAGTTAATTAATGGCGGAAACTCTTAAAGAAAAAAGAAATATTGAAGTTTGTTTTTCGCCAATTTCTTTTCCATTATTTAAAAATGATGAGTCAATTGTTGTAATTGTTGATATTCTTCGTGCTACAACGGCAATTTGTTCTGCTTTGGCCAATGGTGCTGTGAAAATTATTCCAGTAGCTAAAGTTGAAGAAACCAAAGAATACAAAAATAGTGGGTGTTTAATTGCTGGTGAAAGAGATGGAAAAGTGATTGATGGTGCGGATTTTGGTAATTCTCCATTTAATTTCACAAGAGAAAGAGTTTTTGGCCAATCCATTGTAATTACCACAACAAATGGAACCCAGGCAATTGATATTGCTCGAAATGCTGCAAGTATAGTTCTAGGTGCTTTTACGAATATTGAAGTGCTTTCTAAATGGCTCATAAATAGCAATAAGGATATTGTAATCCTCTGTTCTGGCTGGAAAAACAAATTCAATATAGAAGATTCATTATTTGCAGGTGCTTTAATTGAATTAATTGAAAAAAGTGGAAATTTCCAATCAAAATGTGATTCGGCAATTGCTTGTGGGGATTTGTGGAATTTGGCAAAAAATGATTTAATTGGGTATATTCAAAAATGCTCTCATAGAGAAAGATTGCGTAAATTAGGTTTGGATGACGTTATTGAATATTGTTTTACTCTGAACACTGCCAACGTAATTCCAATTTTGAAAGAAAATTCTTTAGTAAATTTATTAGAAATAAAAGGAACTATCAATTAAAATCAAATAATGAAAAAAATAAAATATTTTGTTGTTGCTTTTTTTCTGATAGTAGTTTTGTTCATATTTAACTCTGCAGATATCAATAGTTGGGGTTTTTATGTTCATAGAAAAGTGAATAGAATGGCTGTTTTTACATTGCCACCTCAAATGATTGGGTTTTATAAAAATCATATTGAATATATTACCGAGCATTCTGGCGATCCTGATAGAAGAAAATTTGCCGACGAAAAAGAAGGTGTTCGTCACTATATTGATATAGAGCATTATGGTAATGACCCTTTTAACACCATTCCAAAAATATGGAAAGATGCTGTTGCCAAATACACCGAAGATACTTTACAATTATATGGAATAAATCCTTGGTGGATTGAAGTAATGCAAACCAGACTAACAAATGCATTTAAAGAATTGGATGTGGATAAAATCCTTTTTGTTTCAGCGAATATTGGCCATTATATTGGTGATGCAAATGTTCCTCTTCACACTTCAGAGTTTTATGATGGGAAAACTCCTGATCAGAAAGGTATTCATGGATTGTGGGAAAGCCGAATTCCGGAACTTCTTGCTGAAGATTATGACTTTTTTGTTGGTAGAGCTGAATACATCGAAAAACCTAACGAATTAATTTGGAAAACAATTAAAAAAAGCCATGAAGACGTAGATACCATTTTCGCTGTGGAAGAAAAACTACGTGATGAATATCCTTCTGATAAGAAATACTCATTTGAAAATAAAGGTCAAACACTGACTAAAGTTTATTCCAAAGAATACTCGCTCGAATTCAATCGATTACTAAATGGAATGATTGAAGAACGAATGAAAAGCGCAATAAAAATGGTCGGCTCAATGTGGTATACTGCATGGGTAAATGCCGGTCAACCGGATTTATCATCTATTGAAAATAAAGAAATATCTGACGCACACAAAAAGGAAATTGAAGAGCAAGAGAAAATGTGGAAAACAGGTAAAGTCAAAGATGACAAGAATATCATCAAACAATAAATAATAATTAATTCTAGTTTTTTATGTTGAAAAAAACTGCCTACCTAACAATTTTTATTATGGCTTATATGCTATATTCATGCGGCTCAGATAATAAGAGAGCAAGTGTAAAACCTACAAAAGATTCTATTGATACTTTTAAGTATTTAACAGAACAATTTGGCGAAGTGAAAATTTTGAGATTTCAAATTCCAAATTTTGACAGCCTTACATTAAAACAAAAAGAATTAGTTTATTATCTTTATGAAGCATCTTTGTCTGGACGTGATATGATTTACGACCAGAACTATAAATACAATCTTTGTATTCGTAGGACTTTAGAGGAGATAGTCAATAATTACTCTGGAGATAAAAATTCAGATGATTTTAAGAAATTCATGGTTTATACAAAAAAAGTTTGGTATTCTAATGGAATTCACGATCATTACTCTACAGAAAAGTTTTTACCCGAAATTTCAACCGCCTATTTTGCTGAATTGGTTAAAAATAGTAAAAATGCAAAATTTCCTCTTCAACCAGGACAAACTATTGATAAATTTATTGAATTTGTAAGTCCATTAATTTTTGATCCAAAAGTTGGTTCAAAAAGAGTTGATTTAGATCCAAAAACCGATAATATTTTAAATTCAGCAAATAACTTTTATGATGGTCTTACTCAAAAAGAAGTGGAAGCTCATTATAATAAATTAATTGATAAAAATGATCCAAAACAAATTTCTCATGGTTTAAATTCCAAAATGGTAAAAGAAAATGGGAAAATCGTTGAAAAAACCTGGAAAGTAGGAGGGATGTACACAAAAGCAATTGAACCTATTGTTTTTTGGTTAGAAAAAGCTACTGGCGTTGCTGAAAATGAAAATCAAAAAGCTTCATTACTAAAACTTATTGAATTCCTAAAAACGGGCGATTTAAAAACTTTTGACGAATATTCAATTCTTTGGGTGAAAGATACTGAATCCGTTGTTGATGTTGTTAACGGATTTATAGAAGTTTATGGCGATGCAATTGGCCGCAGAGGTTCTTATGAATCAATGGTTTCTATCATTGATATTGAAACTTCGAAAAGAGTTAAAATTATCAGTGAAAATGCCCAGTGGTTTGAACAAAATTCTTCCATTAGTGCTGAATTCAAAAAGAAAGATGCAAAAGGAATTTCTGCAAAAGCAATTAATGTAATTGTTGAATCGGGCGATTGTTCTCCTGTTACTCCAATCGGAGTGAATTTGCCCAATTCAGAATGGATCAGAAAGGATTATGGTTCTAAATCAGTTTCCATTACAAATATTACCAATTCTTATGATGCTGCAACCAGAAACAATGGTGCTCTTGAAGAGTTTTCTTATTCTAAAGAAGAATCAGCAAGAGTAAAGAAATTTGGAGTTTTAGGTGGAAATATTCACACTGATTTGCATGAAGTAATTGGTCATGGTTCCGGACAAATTAAAAAAGGAGTTTCAGATCCAAATGTAACCTTGAAAAGTTATGCCTCTTGTTTGGAAGAAGCTCGTGCCGATTTGGTTGCACTTTATTTTATTATGGACCCAAAACTTGTTGAGCTTAAAGTAATGCCAAGTTTAGAAGTTGGAAAAGCTGAATACGATACTTATATCCGAAATGCAATGATAGTTCAGCTAGTGAGATTAGATGTTGGAAAGAACATCGAAGAATCACATATGAGAAATCGTTTGCTGATTGCAAAATGGGCTTTTGAAAAAGGGAAAGCACAAAATGTAATCGAAAAGAAAATAAAAGAAGGAAAAACCTTTTTTGTAATCAATGATTATCAAAAACTTAGAGGTTTATTTGGTGAGCTTCTTAAAGAAATTCAACGTGTGAAATCTGAAGGAGATTATAAAGCTGGAAAAGATTTGGTTGAAAACTACGGTGTAAAAGTTGATTTGGCTTTACATAAAGAAGTAAAAGAAAGATGGAAAAAATTGAATATTGCTCCATATTCGGGCTTTATTAATCCAATGATTACTCCAGTAATGAAAGATGGCAAAATAATAGATGTAAAAGTGGAATATCCTGATGATTTCACCAAACAAATGTTATACTATGCAAAGAAATACTCTTTTTTGCCAACATATAATAACTAAGTTAACTTGAATTCATGATAAAACATTTGATTTTTGATTGGGGTTATACTTTAATGAAAGACTTTTCAGAGTATTCTGGACCTATGGTTTATTGGGAAAAGATCGAATGGGTTGATGAAGTTGTTCCATCCCTTGATGTATTATCAAAGCATTATAAATGTTATGTTGCTTCAAATGCAGGAGATTCAACCACCGAATTAATGATAAAAGCATTTGAAAGAATGAATGGAACTAAATATTTTGAAAATTTCTTTACTTCAAAAGATTTGGGATATGAAAAACCTGATAAGCGCTTTTTTGAAGAAATCATGCTTAAATTAGATGCTATTCCAGAAGAATGCATAATGATAGGGAACGATTACAATAAAGATATTGTTGGTGCAAAGAATGCGGGAATGAAAACGATTTTTTTTAATGAATCTGATTCAAGTTATTCCTTTGATAAAGCAGATAAAACAATTTTTTCGATGCAAAGGCTAATTTCAACAGTTGAAAGCCTTACTTTTTACTAAAAAAAGACCTCATTTGAGTCGTTTTTTGAATTTATTTTAACAAATTTTAACATTTTTTTTGATTTTAAGTAATTGTATTTCAATAATCAATGGATTTTTTGTTAAAAAAATAAGCAAAAAAGTAAAAATTCAGTTGAATTTATTAAAAATTAAATTAATTTTGCCACGTGAAATGAATTAACATTTAAATTTTATTAATAACCTAAAAATTAAACTATGAAAAATTTATTGAAATTTGCAATTGCTTTATTAGCAGTTATTACAATTACTTCTTGTAAAAATTCTAACACTCCTGAAAAAGTAGCAGAATCTTATTTAAAAGCTATCGCTGAAAAAAATTATGACGAAGCTAAAAAATTAGCTACTGAAGAATCAGCTGCTTCTATCGATATGTTAAAAAGTATGGATACTGGTAAAGATGCAAAAGATGCAAAAAAAGAAGGAAAAGTTGAAGGTATGAAATGTGATGTTCAAGGTGAAAAAGCAACTTGTAACTACAAACAAGACGGACAAGACGAAAAAATCGAATTAGTAAAAAAAGGTGAAAAATGGTTAGTTGAAATGAAAAAAGAAAGCCCAATGGGTGACGCTTTAAATAATGTTGGTGACAGCTTAGGAAAAGCTTTAGGTGATTCAACTGCAAAAAAATAATTAAGAAAAATAGAAAAGAACAGTGAGAAAGTTCTTCATTGTTTTTATAATATTTATCTTATTCATATTACCAATTGTATTGTTCCTGTACATTTACGAATATCGTAGCGTACAGGAACAATCTTTTTCCACCTACCACCTGACTCCTGAAGAGTTAAATCAAATCAATACTGGTGATATTATTCTCCGCAAAGGATATGGCTTAGTAAGTGCCACCATCTCCGAAACTTACAATACAGAGCTCGATGTTTCTCATTGCGCTTTTATTATTAAAAAAGACAATCAATTTTCAGTAATTCACGCCGTTTCACAATCTTTATCAGATGTTGATGGGGTTCAGACTCAAGATTTAGAAACTTTTGTTAGAGACAGCCGAAAAGGTTCAATAATCATTGTTCGATACAAACCTAGTCCATTAGATGATGTTTCGAAAATTGCCTCACGGGCAAACTATTATTTAGAAAAGAAAGTTCCTTTTGATCACGATTTTGATCCTACAGATAATTCAAAAATATATTGCTCAGAATTGCCTTGGTTGGTTTTCCACGATTCATTTAATATCGATTTATTTAAATCGAAAGATGGAAAAATAGAATACAATTACAAAACTTTCGATGCTTTTGTTGATACTTCTCATTTTAAGATTATCATCAACCATCGCCTTAAGTATTAATCTATTTTTTCACTGAATAACTAGCAAAATATTTCAAAACTGCTTCTGTCTGGCTATCCCAAAAAGCATAATTATGTCCAGCTTTTGAACCAATTATTAAAACTGACTTCGTTTTAGGATTGATTTCTTTGAGCTTTTTGTAAAACTGTTTTGATTGAATATTAGGAACAACCGCATCTTTTTCACCATGACCTAAAAACAAAGGGATGGTTATTTTTGAAGCACTTAATAAAGGGTTTTCGTCGCCTTCCCATCTTTTCTTGAATTTCTCACATGTCCCGTAATAACCTTTCATTAAATTATCATTCGGCATCTGAGTTTGATCATAATCGCCAGAAAGTGCAGCACCAGCTTGAAAAATATCTTTGGAATGCAGTGCAATCAAGGCAACACCTCTGGCTCCAGTAGAAATACCATAAATGAAATTATTGTCGCCTTTTAGTAAAACATTAAATTGTTTTTGAAGAAAGGGAATTAGCGTATCGATGAGCCAGGTTCTGGTAGGGTATTTCTTCCAATCAACACGAGTTTCTGGATAGATTTGTGGCGCATAAACACTTTTTCCCATTTCTGGCATTACCAATAAAAATCCCTGAGCTTTTGCTTTCTGACAAAATTTAGATTTCTCGCAACAATCCATTCTGCTGAAATTCCAACCTGGCAGCATTAATATAGTTCCTTTAATTTTTCCTTTCGGAATTTGAATATCAACAGCTATTTTCTCAACTAAAAAAGAAGTGTCTTTTTTTATTGTAATTTCTTTAATAATACTGTCTTTGAGATTGTTTGTAATTTTGTTTTCCTTTGTTGTGCATGATCCACATGAAGGAATGGTAATTTGAGCCAAACCCAATAGGAGAAAGAAAAAAATACTTTTTGAATCTAAGAATTTGAAATTCATTTAAGAAATTGGAATATAAATGGTTTTGCCAGGTTTAAGTTCTTTATCTTCAGTCATTTTGTTTGCTTTTAGAATGACTTTTGAGCTTACATTGTATTTTTTAGAAAGTTTGGCAATGGTTTCGCCTTTTCTTGCTTTATGTTTGGCTTTAATTGGAATTTTAATTTTTTGTTTTTCTTTTAATTTATCAGATTGAAGCGCATTGAGCTTTTTTATCTCGCTTTTCGAAATATTGAAGCGTGATGCAATTTTATCAATATTATCTCCTTTTTTTACATTGTAACTTAAAAAAACAATACCACTGATGGCTTCCTCAATTTTTTTGTCCGAATCTTTTGGAGTTTCCTTTTTATCATCAAGGTTTTCCTTTGGCTTTTGATGATCGTCGTTATTATTTAGTGAAGCATTCATCAAACTATCTCCTTTTGCGGCGATAATGCCAGAATTATTTGGCATTGTCATTTTGTAGGAAGTGTCTGTACTGAAAAAGAGATCAAAAATAATGTAAAACATGAATAAAGAAGAAGCGATGATAAGTCCCAATTTTAGTTTGGGAGTTTGTTTTGCATTTTCTATAAAACTGTTGAATGAGCCTTTTATATCCATGGTTAGTGTTTAGAAATTCGGATTAATATTTAAGTTTTAGATTTACGCTTCCATTTGATACATCCCAGCAAGTGGAATCGCAAACTGCTTTTGAACTTGCTTTTATTTTGTCATCGTCAACAGCAAAAATAGTAGCGCCGTTTTTCTTATATTTCGCAGTAACAGAATAAGTTTGGTTTACAGGTAAAACTATTTTTTTAGATCCCTCGATTAAGGTATCTAATTTTTCAATTTGATTGTTTTCAATATTTCCTATGTAAATTGTTATTGGAACTTTGGGATTTTCATTATTGATGGTAACTTCAATTTCCATTGTTCCTGTTGAAGGAACGGACGTTTGGCAATTACTGTAATCTGGATTCTCGCAATCTGTATAAGTCGAATTGCATGAAGTCAGCATCGAAAATATCAAATACAAAATAGAGATCAATAATAATTGTTTCATCTTTTCCATTTTCATTATAACCAATCTATTTTTGTTGATGACGCCATATTGTTTTTTAACGGAATATCGAATTTCAAAGCGATATTAACTCTATGTGGTGAAACTTTATAAGATTTAAAATCCTGATATTCGTAATAGATTTTCATTTCAGTAAATGCTCCTTTCATGAAAATTCCAATTTGCGGAGCCACGAAAAGAATGCTTTCTGGTTTTTTTGTGGAACCGGAGTATTTTCCATAAGTATAGTATCCTTTTACACCCACCAAAATTCCTTGTTCTTTATTATTTGGTTGCGTTTTGGAAATTCGAATATTGAATCTTTTTTCAAAATTTAAAGACAATAAACTGCGTTTTTCCCAAAATTGATAAGAAACTGTATCGTTAATATTTTCTAAAATCCTTTTATAGCCGAGTCTGGTTAAAAAATCAAAATTGATAGAGGTTTTTAATTTGTCATCGTTGAGGCCTAATTCTCCACCAAAAAGAATATCATCCAAATTAAAACTACTGGCTATTCCGAAGGAAACTTTATTGTAAATAGGGAAGGGCAAGGATTTAGCGCCTTTTTGTTTCAGCAATTTTACCAATTTTGTTTGATTGGAAATTTGAGCAATGGTAATTGGTCTTTTATAATTTGGCACTTTAATATTTACTGCTGCACCTTTGCCAATAAGCATTTCGGCAATTTCTAAATTTCCTTTTTCAGCAGCCATACAAAGAGGAGTAAAGCTGTTGTTATTAGAGAGTTCGGTGTTAGCGCCAATATCCAAAAGAAGTTTTGAAGCTTCCTTACTATTATTTAATACGGCGTACATCATTGCTGTATAACCATATTGATTGGCATCGTTAATTTTGGCGCCACTTCTTAACAATAAATTGCAAATTGCAGTATCGTTGTTCATTGCTGCAATCATCAGTGGGGAAATGGAATCGTTGGATTTTGAATTTGGGTTAGCGCCGTAGAAAATCAGCATGTCCGACATGATAAAATAATTGTAAGCAACAGCGTATAATAATGCGTTGGCGCCATATAAATCTCTGGCTTGTATTTTTGCGCCTTCTTTTATGAGATAATCAACAACCTCGGTTCTGTTGTTAATGGCTGCAGCCATCAGCGCTGTGGTTTTTTGCGTTGAATAAGCCTCGATATTTGCTTTATTATAAACCAGAATTTTTACAATATTTAAGTGGCCGTTTTGGGCTGCATAAATGAGGGGGGTTACATCTTCTACGGAGCGGGCGTTGATATCGGCACTATCGAGTAATAGTTTTATTACGGCTTCTTCGTCGCCTTTATCAGCAGCAATCAGCAAATCGATGTTTTTGTCTTGAGCAAAAATACTGCCTGAAAATATGACAAAAATTAAACTGAAAAGGAGTTTAATAAAGATGCGGTTCATTAATTTGATTTTTTTTATAAAAATACAAAATTAAGTAATTAAAAATATTTTTTATTATTATTTAGGTTTGTTTCTATAATTAATAATTTTTGAAGGAATTATTGATAGAATTTTGACTTCGAAATTCAACGTTTTCGATGGAACAATCCTGAAAGGGTTGAACATTAATAACAAAACAAAATGCAAGAATATACACAACCCCGAAGCGGGTTGAACTTTTGTTGCACTAAAATAATAATGAATAGAAATAATTATTTCCTTCCAAATACGATGATTGGGATTGCGCCGAGCATATTTAAACTTTTTTTATAATGATTTGTTGATTTACTAAAATTTGCATAGGTTTGCATAAAATATTGTATTATGGAAGAAATCATTGAAACCGCACCAGTTAAAGAAACTCCGAAACGACCTAATATCTTTGTGAATTCGATAAAACATGGTAGTATTATCGCTGCCATTACCGTTGGATTAACGTTTATTATGTACGTTTTTAGTGTTAGCATGAAAACCATGGGTTATATCCAATATTCGTTTATTATTGTGATTGCCGGTGGTATGTTTATGGGAACCAAAGCTTATAGAGATCATCATCAAAATGGATTTATGACTTATGGTAGAGCTTTATGGTCTACATTTTCTATTTCGATTGTGGCCAATTTTATTACTTCTATTTATACCTTTCTTTTTTATCAGTTTTATGCCCCAGATCAATTGGCTAAAGTAATTGAACAGGCAGAACAAGCTATGATAGAACGGAATCCTGAAATGACACAGGAGCAATTAGATATGGCAATGTCGATGGTTGAAAAATTTACCAACCCAATTTTGATGAGTTTAAGCTCTTTCTCAGGTAGTTTGTTTTTCGGTTTTTTATTGGCTTTAATCGTTTCTATATTTCTTAAAAAGAAAGACAATTCATTCGAATCTAATTTTCAATAATATCCGATGGACATTTCAGTATTGGTTCCTTTATATAACGAAGACGAGTCGCTGGGAGAATTAACCACCTGGATCGCGAAAGTAATGAACGAAAATAATTTTTCGTATGAAGTGCTTTTAATTGATGATGGAAGTACGGACAAATCGTGGAAAGTTATTGAGGAAATCTCTGCAAAAAATCCTTGTCTCAAAGGAATTAAATTTAGAAGAAATTACGGGAAATCTGCCGCTTTAAACGTTGCCTTCGAGAATTGCCAAGGTGATGTTGTAATTACGATGGATGCAGATTTACAAGATAGTCCTGACGAAATTCCAGGCCTTTATAAAATGATTACCGAAGATGGTTTGGATGTGGTTTCTGGCTGGAAGAAAAAACGCTACGACCCAATCACCAAAACCATTCCAACAAAATTATACAATTGGGCAGCAAGAAGAGTTTCGAAAATTCATCTTCATGATTTTAATTGCGGACTAAAAGCCTATAAACTCGAAGTTGTTAAAAATATTGAAGTTTATGGCGAAATGCATCGTTATATTCCTGTAATTGCCAAATGGGCCGGTTTTAAGAAAATAGGAGAGAAGATTGTTATTCATCAGAAACGGAAATATGGTGTTACCAAATTTGGCTTGGAACGTTTTGTAAATGGTTTCTTAGATTTGATGTCAATTACTTTTGTTGGGAAATTTGGCCGCAAGCCAATGCATTTATTCGGAACATTGGGAACGCTTATGTTTTTAATTGGATTTCTTTCATCAATTTGGTTAGGAACATATAAAATTTATTGCTTGAGCAATCATATTAAAACGATTTTAATAACCGATAGTCCGTATTTCTATATCGCTTTAACTTCTATGATTATTGGTACTCAATTGTTTTTAGCTGGATTTATCGCTGAAATGCTTTCGCGCAATTCTCACGACCGCAATAATTATAAAGTAGAGAAGTTTTTGGGAATTGAATAGTAAGTCATTATAATTTATGCGATGGTCATGCTGAATTAACAAGGACGTCATGCTGAACTCGTTTCAGCATCTAGATTCTGAAACCAGGTATAGAATGACGTAGGATTCAGAATGACAAAAAGGAGCATAAAACTTTAATCATGAAACGACTTCTATTTTTCATAATTCTCATCACCATTTTTGGGAGTTGCAACAGCCCGAAGAAAAGCCATTGGAAGGTGATTTGGAGTGGCTTTACATATAAATTAAATGAAGAAACCAACGATACGATTAATTATCCAAATTTATTTTTAGCTAATTATATTGAAATTAATGATTCTGGAAAAGTAAAATTAATGATTCGTAAATATCCAAGCATTGAACCGCATTATTATCAATATAACTTTCTTGATGAAATTGTGACAAAAAGGATATTTGACCTTGTTACTAATGATAGTGCTTTTATTGAAAAAAGTAGAGGTTCGGAAATTGTTATTTATGATGGGCTAACTTATGCATTGGAATTTCAACAAGACTTTGGTAGAAAATATTGTATTTTTATTCCGAGAAGAACTAATGTAATTCAAGGTGAATTACATAATATTTTCAAAGAAATGTTTAATTCTTATTCGTTTATTCCTTGTTACGCATTTGATTTATCTGATTATGAAAAAAATACAAATAATCAAGTTCATGAAAGAGATATGGATCCGCCTCCTACAAAAAAAACAATTAAATTTACACCTCCAATAATTCAAAAAGAAGAACAGTAATAAGGCCAAAATGAAGCTCCCAAAAATAATTTCACTTTTTGTTTTTACTTTTTTTGCATTGGTTTCCATTGCTCAAAAAAAAGAAATTCCAACCAGATATGCTTTATGTCCGGGATTTAATGTGTCAAATCTCTATAATGACTCAAGCAGAACAGTAAAAACAACTTATCCTCAATTTGGTTTCATCATCAACAAGGATTTTAATAGTGCATTTGGTGTAAATGGTGGAATGCAATTCTCATACAGAGGCGCAAATCGAGAAGGATTGAGTTATAAATTTAGAAATACCTATCTCGATTTTCAGGTAATTCCAAAATACTCATTATTTGATTTTTTAAAACTGGAAATTGGTGGTCAGTATTCTTATTTAATGACTTCAAAATTAATTACCAGAACTCCTTTTAATGGCAAAATTAAAACAGATATTTACGGAAAATACAAATCTCAATTCGAATTGATTGCTGG
>JACAAW010000009.1 GCA_013377115.1 Bacteroidota bacterium
TTGTTTTATTATTATTTATTAGTGTGTTATCAGCCTTTTTGGATAATATTGCCGCTGCATTAATCGGCGGAACAATAGCTCTGGTGGTTTTTAATAAAAAAGTACATATTGGTTATATTGTTGCAATTGTAGCAGCTAGCAATGCTGGTGGAGCTGGCAGTGTTATTGGTGACACAACAACCACAATGATGTGGATTGATGGAGTAAGTCCCTTAAATGTTTTACATGCATTTATTGCATCTGTCGTAGCAATATTATTTTTTGGATATTTTGCCTCAAAGCAGCAAGATAAATTTCATCGAATTCAAAAGGATGCAAAGAAGAAGGTGAAAATTGATTTTAAGAAATTGTTGGTAGTTTCATTGCTTTTAATTGGTGCAATAATTTCGAATTTCTTATACGATATGCCTGCATTGGGTGTTTGGATTGGATTACTGGTTTCTATGTTTTTCACCAAACTGCCTTGGGGTGAAATTAAAGGCTCAATCAAAGGAACCATTTTTCTTTTATGTTTGGTCTTATCCGCTTCAATGATGCCGGTTGAAACCTTGCCTGCAGCATCTTGGAAAACTGCATTTTCATTAGGTTTCATTTCGGCAATTTTTGACAATATTCCTTTAACTAAATTGTGTTTGGAGCAAGGTCACTTCGATTGGGGAATTTTAGCTTATAGTGTTGGTTTTGGTGGATCAATGATTTGGTTTGGATCTTCTGCTGGTGTTGCAATTAGTAATCTGTTTCCTGAAGTACGAAATGTTGGTAAATGGATTAGGAATGGCTGGCACGTAATAATAGCATTTATCTTGGGATTTTTTACCTTATATTTATTATTAGGATGGCAACCAGATAGTAATAAAAAACACAAAGAACCAATTGAAAAATGTCCTGCAATAGAATGTCAAAATAAAAAGTCGTAAAATTCAATCATAAATTTTTCAGATTAGTTTTCCTATAACTTTAAAAAAGAATTAAGATAAATGGAGTCTATTCTTTTTTTTGTCTGTTCAGAGTAAAAAATCATTCGTTTGTTTGTTTTTGTTTATATTTACACGTTATTAAACGTTTTTATATAGTCGAAATATTCCTATTGATAGCTAGAACCTCAAAATTAAAGCATAATTGGTTAATAATATTCATTTGACTAAAACAATTCTTAAATTTATATTTGATTCGTAATTTATTTTCTGAATCCCTTTAATATGTTGATTAATATCAGTTATTGGTCGTTTTATTTAAAATTATTCTAAATTTATGAAATTAAATTTTTTTTTTAAATAGGTTGTGATTTGTTTAACAAAATTTATTTTACATTTGCCACGCACTTAAATTTAAAATTAAAAATAGTACACAAAAATATTGAGACTTTATATACCATAATATGAGCGGACATCATTCACATAAAGATCCATTGTTGGAAGAAATTGAACATCTTACATCACAAAACACTTCTGTTTGTTATCAGTGTGGTAAGTGCTCTGCAGGTTGCCCTATCAGAGATTTTGCTGAAGAGTCACCAAATAAAATAATTCGTTATATCCAATTAGGATTGTATGAAAAAGCGTTGAAATCAAAAACTATATGGCTTTGTGCTAGCTGTCAGACTTGTACAACTAGATGTCCACAAAAATATGATCTAGCCAGACTGATGGATGCGTTAAGACAATTGGCAATAAAGAAAGGTTATAAACCAGATAGAGCTGTTTATAAATTCCATAAAGCATTTTTAAAACAAATTAAGGATCATGGCAGATCTTACGAGTTAGGTTTGGTTCGTGATTATAAATTAAGCAATATTGCAAGTTTAACACTTTTTCAAGATATGGATGTTGCTCCTACAATGCTTTTGAAAGGCAAATTAGGTATTCTTCCTCATAATATTAAAGGAAAGAAAGCAATTGAAAAAATGTTTAAAAAGTATTATGACAAAAAAGGTGATGAATAATCACTGGAACGTTAAGCAAAACTAAAAATAAAGAAAAGATGAAAACAGGATATTACCCAGGTTGTTCATTAGAAGGAACAGGTAAAGAGTTTGATATTTCACTTAAAAGAGTTCTAAAAGATCTTGATGTTGAACTTGAAGAAGTTGATGATTGGTCATGTTGTGGTGCTTCTTCAGCTCACGGTGTAAACCATGTACTTTCTTTGGCCCTTCCCGCAAGAAATTTAACACAAGCACAAAATCAAGGACTTACAAATATTATGGCTCCTTGTGCAGCATGTTATAATAGATTATTATCAACACAATCCAGTTTAATGAAAGATAAAGTCGTTAAAGCTGAAGTTGAAGATTTACTTGAAGATAAAATCAATGGAAACCTTGAAATTATTAATGTAATTGAGTATTTTCAAAAAATTGGTGTTGATAAAATCATTGAAAAGAAAAAAATCGATTTAAGTTGGTTAAACGTTGCATGTTATTACGGCTGCTTACTTGTTAGACTTGGAGATGCTGGAAAATTTGATGATGAAGAACAACCTACTTCAATGGAAGATATAGTTGCAGCTACAGGTGCAAAACCAATTGATTGGAATTTTAAAACAGAATGTTGTGGCGCTGCACATTCAATTTCTCATACTGAGATTGTTGAAAGTTTGACAAAGAAAATCCTAGACAATGCAATGGCGCATGATGCTGATGTAATTGTTTTAGCTTGTCCAATGTGTCATTCAAATCTTGACATGAGACAATTAAATATTAAAAAACACCATCCTGACCAAAAAGAAATTCCAGTTCTATATTTAACAGAATTGATTGGAATGGCCTTGGGAATTGATGGTGAAGAGTTGGGAATGGATAAGCATTTTATCAATACCAGGCAGCTATTAGATGTTCAACAACAAAAAAAAGTTAGAAAGGTTTAATTTGCTTAACAGTAAATTGTAATCGTCAAAAATAAATTTCGAAAGAATGAAAATAGGAGTATTTGTTTGCCAATGTGGCGAAAATATAGGAAAAACAGTTGACTGTGTTGGGGTTGCAAAATCTTGCGCCTCTATTCCTGGTGTTGCTGTTTCTATGGAATATAAATACATGTGTTCTGACCCAGGTCAAAACCTAGTGAAACAAGCTATTGCCGACAATGGTTTAGATGCTGTAGTTGTCGCAGCTTGTTCTCCTCACATGCACGAAAAAACATTTAGAAAAGCTGCTAATGGTGCAGGAATTAATCCATTTTTAGTGGAGATTGCAAATATTAGAGAGCATGTTTCTTGGATTCATGACGATGTTCCATCAGGGTCATTAAAAGCGACTGATTTAATTAGATCGGCTGTTGAGAAAGTGAAAAACAATGCTCCTTTAACCACAATTAAAGTTCCAGTTACTAAAAGAGCCTTGGTTATTGGTGGCGGAATCTCTGGTATTCAAGCAGCTTTGGATATTGCTAATGCAGGTTACGAAGTTGTTCTTGTTGAAAAAGAACCATCAATTGGTGGTCATATGAGTCAACTTTCTGAAACTTTTCCAACACTTGACTGTTCTCAGTGTATTTTAACTCCAAGAATGGTTGAAGTTTACCAACATCCAAAAATCAAACTATTAACCTATTCTGAAGTTGAAGCTGTTGATGGTTTTATTGGAAACTTTAAAGTGAAAATTCGGAAAAAAGCTCGTTCTGTAATAGATGAAGATTGTAATGGTTGCGGTATGTGCATCCAGAAATGTCCAACAAAGAAAAAAGCCTATAGCGAATTCGAAGAAGGAATGGCTTTCCGCCCTGCAATTTATGTTCCCTTTCCACAAGCGGTTCCAAATATTCCAGTTATTGATAGAAGTGTTTGTACTTTCTATAAAACAGGAAAATGTAAAATTTGCGAAACAGTTTGCGGTCGTAAAGCCATCGATTTTATGCAAGAAGATACTATTCTTGAAGAAGAAATTGGTGCAATCGTAGTTGCTACTGGATTCAAATTATATAAAATTACTAAACCTGAACCTGGAAGTCCTTACGAAGGTTATGGTGAATATGGCTATGGTGAATATAAAGATGTGATTGATGGATTGCAATTTGAAAGAATGGCAAGTGCATCTGGTCCAACGGCTGGTGAAATGAAACGTCCTTCTGATGGCAAAGAACCAAAGAAAATTGTTTTTATTCAATGTGTAGGCTCCAGAGATGAGTCGAAAGGCTTTAGTTATTGTAGTAAGATATGCTGTATGTATACTGCTAAACATGCGATGCTTTATAAACATAAAGTTCACGATGGAGAAGCTTATGTTTTCTATATGGACATCCGTTCAGGTGGAAAAATGTATGAAGAATTTGTAAGAAGGGGAATTGAAGAAGATGGGGCAAAATACATTCGTGGTCGTGTTTCTAGATTATATGAAGAAAACGGCAAAATCATTGTAAAAGGTGAAGATACACTAGCTGGTGTACCAATTACTATTGATGCTGACATGGTTGTTTTGGCTACTGCTATGGTTGCTCAAAAAGAGGCTCCAAAATTGGCTCAGATTCTCGGAATTCCATACGATAAACATGGTTTCATGTCTGAATCTCATCCAAAATTAAAACCAGTTGAATCTAGTAGTGGAGGTATTTTCTTAGCTGGAGCTGCAAATGCACCAAAAGATATTCCTGAATCTGTTTCAATGGCTTCTGCTGCAGCTGCAAAAGTAATGATATTGTTTAGTTCTGATATTTTAGAACGTGAACCAGTTATTGCACAAGTGGATGAATCAACATGTGTTGGATGTTTCTATTGCCAAAAAGTTTGCGCATACAATGCTGTTGAAAGAAAAGAAATAAAAGACAGAAATGGAAAATTAATTAAAGTAGTTGCTTATGTAAACGAAGGCCTTTGTCAAGGTTGTGGAACATGTAATGCTACTTGCCCTTCCAAATCAGTTGAGTTAATAGGATTTAAAGATGAACAAATATTTGCACAGATTTGTGCTCTTAATGAAATATAATTATGGCAGAAAATAGTTTTGAACCAAAAATAACAGCTTTCGTTTGCAATTGGTGTACATACACTGGAGCCGACCTTGCTGGTACTTCAAGATTAAAACAACAAACCAACGCTCGTTTAATCAGACTTCCATGTACTGGTCGTATCGATCCTGTATTCATCATGAAAGCCTTTCAAAATGGTGCTGATGGAGTTTTAGTTTCAGGTTGTCACCCTGGAGATTGCCATTACAATGCAGGAAATTTCCATGCACGTAGAAGATGGGCAATGTTTAAAGAAATGATGGATTTCTTAGGAATCGACAATAAAAGACTTCATTTTTCTTGGGTTTCCGCATCTGAAGGCAAAAAATGGGTGGATGTAATAGATGGTGTTATCAACACTGTTCGTGAGCAAGGTCCATTCACACAATATAAAGATATCAATAAAGAAACCGAAATTCCGGTAAAATAAATTAAAATTCAACATTAATAAAAATGGCTGAACTTAAAGAAATTGCAAAAGAATTATTAACATCAGGTACTGTTGCTTATATAATTGGATACGCAAGCGAAAAAAATGATAAAACGGTTCCGTTTATTGCAAGAACTGTTGAAGATGCTGAGAAACTAGTTTTTACCCATCATTCTGTAAACAATTTGAGCGTTTATCTTAAACGTATTAAAAAGCCAGAAAGTGGCAAAGTTGGTTTAGTTGTTAAAGGATGTGATTTAAAAGCTGTAGTTGCTTTAATTCAAGAAAGCCAAAGCAAAAGAGAAGATATTTATATTATTTCTCCAAAATGTAACACGGTAGTTTCGGACAATACTAAACCATGGAACAAAGATAATATTGCTTCAAAATGTTTGTCTTGTGAAGTTAGAACTCCATCTTTATTTGATGCAACATTTGGAGAAATTGAAACTGTTGAGCTTCCTTCTGATGAGCAAATAGAATTGATTAAGAAAGTTGAAGCAATGTCAACTTCTGAAAAATGGGAATTCTGGAAGAATGAATTTGAAAAATGTGTAAAATGTTATGCATGTCGCCAAGCTTGTCCTCTTTGTTATTGCGATCAATGTATTGTCGACAAAGCTTCACCAAGATGGATTGATTCTTCTGCTACAGTTCAAGGCAATTTTGCTTGGAATATGATTAGAGCTTTCCATTTAAGTGGTCGTTGCATTGGATGTGAAGAATGTAACAGAGTTTGTCCTGTTGATATTCCTTTATCATTACTAAATAGAAAAATGTCAATGTTTGCTGTATCAGAATATGATTATAAAGCAGGAACCAGCATAGAAGAGCCTACACTTGTTGGAACATATAAATTGACTGATAATGAAGATTTTATAAAATAACAGAAATTAGCCCATGAAAGATTATATTATCACCGCTGAAAATATTCAACTTCTTGTAAACGATGTTTTAAAACAAGGATGGGATGTTGTTTCTGAATCAAAAACTGGTGTCAACTTTAATGCTATAAAAGACGCTAGCGAGCTTGCTATTAAAAGCGATTCAAAACCATCAAAATTATCAATGAAAGATTTTTTCTTTCCAAAAACAGAGCCTTTGTTTTTTTACAGACAAAGTCATGATGGAGTTGAATTGGTTGATGCTTCACCAATTGAAAAGAAAACATTATTCTTAGGTGCGAAACCATGCGATGCCGCTGCCATTCCTGTTTTATCAAAAGTGTTTAACTGGGATTATAAGGATGAATTTTACAATAAAAGGGTTGAAAATTCAGTTGTAGTTAGTTTAAAATGTAATTATTCTGACGATTATTGTTTTTGTACTTCTATTGGTTTAAGCCAAAAAGCAGAACAAGGATCTGACGCAATGTTAACAGAACAACAAGATGGTAGTTATTTCTTGCATATTGTTACTGAAAAAGGAGATGAGTTTTTTAAAATGTATTCTCAATATTTAAAAGATACTCAAGCAGAAAATAACAAACCTGTTGAAAGCAAATATCCTGAACCAGCTGTAAAATTTGACCAAGGGAAAGTTAAAGGATGGTTAGATGCCAATTTTGAACATGATTTCTGGAATAATTTAGGTGATGTTTGTTTGGGTTGTGGACAATGCACATTCGTTTGTCCAACTTGTCATTGTTTTGATATTGTTGATGAAAATTGCAATTATCATGAAGGTGGCAGAATGAAAAACTGGGATTCATGCCAATTATGTTTATTCACAAAACATGCTTCAGGTCACAATCCTCGTGATGGTCAAACCAAAAGATACCGTCAAAGAATTCAGCATAAATTTAAATATTACGAAGATAAATTCAACGAAGTTCTTTGCACTGGCTGTGGCAGATGCACAAGAGGTTGCGGTGTTGGAATTGACATTGGTGGAATAATGGAGAGAATCGACAAATTTTAATAATAAAAGCAAATTTTACAATAAACATATAGTATCAAAATGGAAAATATTTATAAACCTGATCTTGCAGAAGTAAAAGAAATTATTGACGAAACTGCTGATACCAGAACGCTCCGCTTACAATTTAAAGATCCTGAAGTTCATAAAGCATTTAGTTTCAAAGCTGGTCAATTTGGAGAATATTCTGTTTTCGGTGAAGGCGAATGTACTTTTTGTATTGCTTCTCCACCAACCAGAATGGAATATATTGAATGCACATTCAAATTAGTTGGAAAAGTTACCAATGCTTTACGCAAATTAAATGTTGGAGATACTATTGGTTTAAGAGGACCTTACGGAAACTCATTTCCATTAGAACAAATGAAAGGCAAAAACATTGTATTTATTTCAGGGGGAATTGGATTAGCTCCTGTTCGCTGTATCACTTGGAATGTTTTGGATTTAAGAAACGAGTTTAAAGATATTACCATTGTTTATGGTGCAAGAAGAGTAGAAGACCTTGTTTACAAAAATGAATTGGAACAATGGAAAGCTATGAAGGATGTTAAAACATATATCACTGTTGATCCAGGTGGAGAAACTCCTGATTGGAAAGGTGAAGTTGGTTTTGTTCCTTCAATAGTTGAAAAAGTTGCACCTTCTGGAGAAAATTCTATCGCAATTATTTGTGGACCCCCAATTATGATAAAATTCACAATGCCAGTTTTACAAAAACTTGGATTCAAAGAAGAAAATATTATTACAACTTTAGAAAATAGAATGAAATGCGGTTTGGGAAAATGTGGTCGTTGCAATGTAGGCAATGTTTATGTTTGTAAAGACGGACCTGTTTTTAATTACACCCAAATGAAAGCGCTACCTGATGAATATTAGGTAGTTATGGTTTTTCTTTTTGAATTGTTAAAATAAAAACAAAGATTTTTTTTATTTTTATTCTAGCCTATAAGTTTTTTTTTATATTTGCAAAAGTTACAATTTTTGAATTTTATTCAATAAAAGTATTCAAATTTTAATTAAACCATTAATAATGAACAGCGAAAGTCTAATCTTATTTTTTATTGTTGCAGTTGTTTTGGTTGGAGGTGCGGTAATATTTTCATCTTTTGTTGCACCATCGTCAAAAAATGCACAAAAATCAGAAACCTACGAATGCGGTATTCCAACACAAGGTATTTCTTGGCTTCAATTTAATGTAGGTTATTATTTATTTGCAATTCTTTTCCTAGTTTTTGATGTTGAAACAGTTTTCCTTTTTCCTTGGGCAGCTGTTATGAAAGAAGTTGGAATGGTTGCATTTGTTGAAATCCTAATATTTTTTACAATCCTTGGCTTAGGTTTATTATATGCCTGGAAAAAACATGCTTTAATATGGGAATGATAAAATCAATGAAAGACAAAGATTTCAAAGATAATATTTCTTTGGAACTCTTTAAACAATCAGGCGGAAACGTTCTCCTGACTACCGTTGATGGAATAATTAATTGGGGAAGATCCAATTCAATTTGGCCTTTAACATTTGCCACCTCTTGTTGTGGGATAGAAATGATGGCTGCTGGTGCATCTCGTCATGATTTTGCCAGATTCGGCATCGAAGTTTATCGTGCTAGTCCAAGACAAGCTGACGTAATCGTGGTTGCAGGAACTATTGTAAACAAAATGGCTCCAGTTTTAAAACGTTTATACGATCAAATGTCCGATCCAAAATATGTAATCGCAATGGGCGCTTGCGCGATTTCTGGTGGACCTTTTTACTATAATTCCTATAACGTAATCAAAGGTTGCGAACATGTAATTCCTGTTGATGTTTATATTCCTGGTTGCCCTCCTCGTCCTGAAGCATTGCTTTATGGCGTTATGCAGCTTCAAAGGAAAATCAAACAAGAGAGCATAATGCATGTTCAAAAACCAATGGAAAATTTTTATTAATCATATTTTCATTATAATATTCTATGGATTTAGAAAAACTCAAAGAAAAATTAATTTCGATAGTTCCTACCGCAGAATTTGAAGAAAATAAACAGTTTCTTACCGCTGTCATTCCTTCTGATAAACTTCATTCTTTGGCAAAAAAGCTAAAAGAGTCAGAAGATACTTTATTCGATTATTTATTTTGTTTAAGTGCTGTTGATTGGACTACCCATATTGGTGTTGTTTATCATTTAACTTCTACAAAACTTAACCATAATATTGTATTAAAAGTAAAAACTACAGACAGAGAAAATACTGTTTTTGACAGTGTTACTGATGTATGGAAAACTGCTGAATTCCACGAAAGAGAAGCTTTCGACTTAATGGGAATCAAATTTAAAAACCATCCAGATATGAGAAGAATTTTCCTTGAAGATGATTGGATTGGATACCCACTTAGAAAAGATTATAAAGACGACGTAAACATTGTAGAACAATAATTCTATGACAGAAACAACCGAAAATTATCAGTTAGATCAAGAGGAATATATTATTAATATGGGCCCTCAGCATCCATCAACGCATGGAGTGCTTAGGTTCGAAGTTTCACTAAAAGGTGAAATGGTTAGAAATATTCGTCCTCATTGTGGTTATATACACCGCGGTATTGAAAAAATGTGTGAAAAAAACACATACCAACAAATTATCCATTTAACAGACAGGCTTGATTATCTTTCTGCTCATTCAAATAATGAATTGGTTTGTTTAACCGTTGAAGAAGCATTAGAAATTGAAGTTCCAGAAAGAGTTAAATACATTAGAACCATTATGGCGGAGCTAAATAGAATTGCTTCTCACCAATTGTGGTGGTGTTCTATGGGTATGGATATGGGAGGTTTAACATGCTTCTTCTATGGTCTTCGCGATAGAGAGCCTATTTTGGATATCTTTGAAGAAACTTGTGGTGGCAGATTGTTATTAAGTTACAATTGTCCTGGTGGAGTTATGTATGACCTTCATCCAAATTTCCAAAAAAGAGTAAAAGATTATATTAAGTATTTCCGCAAAAAATTACCTGAATATGATGCTTTACTTTCTGGAAATATTATCTTCTTGGAAAGAACAAAAGGATTGGGTGTTTTAACATTAGAAGATGCAATTTCTTTCGGAGTAACTGGCCCAACTGGTAGAGCATCTGGATTTTCTTGTGATATTAGAAAAACACAACCATATAGCGCATATTCAAAAGTTGATTTTAAAGAGATTCTTTATACTGAAGGTGATACATTCCATAGATATAAAGCCAGAATTGATGAAATGTGGGAATCAATGAATATCATTGAACAACTTATTGATAATATTCCAGAAGGTGACTACGCAGTTAAAATGAAACCAATCATTAAATTACCAGCAGGTGAATATTATAAAAGCGTTGAAACCGCTCGTGGTGAATTAGGTTTGTATTTGATAAGTGATGGAAATAAATCACCTTATAGATTTAAATTAAGATCACCAAATTTTATCAATTTGGGTGCACTTGCATCAATGGTGAAAGATACAAAAATTGCGGATTTAGTTGCAATTAGTGCATCTTTGGATTTAGTTATTCCAGATATTGACAGATAAATAAAATAAATTAATATAAAGCATAAATATTATGACTTTCAAATTTCTATATGATTTTTCAATACTAACTCAAGCAATTGACAAAGCAATTACTGGTAGCATGTCTCCTTTTTGGGCAATGATTACCGAAATGACAATTATTGGGGTGTTGATTTTAGCATTTTATGCCGTTGTAGGATTATACCTTGTATATGCTGAACGTAAAGTTTGCGCATTTATGCAGAATAGGGTAGGTCCTAACAGAGTTGGTCCTTGGGGTTTTTTCCAAACTATTGCGGATCTTATCAAGCTTTTGATGAAGGAATTAATTCCTATCAAAGCTGCTGATAAATTGTTATTTAACATTGCTCCTTTCATTGTTATTATTGCTGGATTTATGGCAATCGCTGCTGTTCCTTTTGCAAAAGGACTTCATGCAGTTGATTTTAATATTGGAGTTTTTTATGTTATGGCCGTTTCATCAATTGGTGTAATCGGAATTTTATTGGCAGGTTGGTCAAGTAACAATAAATATTCTCTTATTGGAGCAATGAGAAGTGGAGCACAAATCGTTAGTTATGAACTTTCTGTTGGAATGTCATTAATTACTATTGTTATTCTTGCTGGTAGTATGCAACTTTCCACAATTGTTGAAGGACAACATGATTTATGGTTTATTTTTAAAGGACATGTTCCTGCAATTATTGCATTTATTGTTTTCTTAATTGCTGGAACTGCCGAAACAAACAGAGGTCCTTTCGATTTAGCTGAAGCTGAATCTGAATTAACTGCTGGTTTCCATGTTGAATACTCTGGTATTAAATTCGCATTCTTTTTCTTAGCAGAATACATGAATATGTTTATTGTAGCTTCAATTGCAGCAACTGTATTTTTGGGTGGATGGATGCCATTTCATATTCCTGGATTGGAAGGTTTTAATCACGTTATGGATTATATTCCACCATTCTTGTGGTATTTTGTTAAAACAGCTTTTGTAATTTTCTTAATGATGTGGTTTAAATGGACTTTCCCTCGTTTAAGAATTGATCAATTATTAACATTAGAATGGAAATATTTATTGCCAATAAATTTATTTAATATTCTTCTAATGGCATTAATGGTTTTAATGGGTTGGTATTTCTAAATTAAAAATTTATATAAAACTAGTAACACATTCAGCAATTACTGAATAAAAGTAAAATATGAAAAGTATAATAAAATATTTCGCAGACATTTTTGGTGGGGTTAGAACACTTTTAGTAGGTATGAAAATTACCGGAAAGTATTTCTTTTCTCCTGGTCAAATTGTCACTCAGCAATATCCGGAAAACAGAAAGAAACTTGTAATGTTTGATCGTTTTAAAGGTGAATTGATAATGCCTCATAACGAAAATAACGAACATAAATGTACTGGCTGCGGTATTTGTGAAACAAATTGTCCTAACGGAACCATCGAAGTAATTCCTACTAGAATTGAAACGGAAGATGGAAAGAAAAAAAGAATTTTGGATACTTACGTTTATCGACTTGGAATGTGTACTTTCTGTGCACTTTGTGTGAAAACTTGTCCTTCTGAAGCTTTGGCTTTTGGTCAAGATTTCGAACAAGCGGTGTTTGACAGAACGCAACTTACCAAAATATTAAATAAACCAGGTTCAACTATAATGAAAGGGGTAGAATAATGACATCGAATCAAATCATGTTTGCTATTTTTTCTGGAATAATTGTATTATTCTCGATATTAACGGTAACGACAAAAAGAATTCTTAGAGCAGCTGTTTATTTGTTGTTTGTTTTAATTTCAACAGCAGGGCTTTACTTTATGTTAAATTATCAGTTTCTTGCTGCAGTTCAGATAACACTCTATGCTGGCGGTATTGTGGTATTGATAATTTTTTCAATTTTACTAACCAGTCATATCAGCGAAAAATTTGAAGCAACTGAAATGAAAAAGAGTATCTTTTCTGCAATTGCTGCTATTTCTGGTGCTATTCTTACAATTTTAACTATTTTACAATATCCATTCGTTGCTTCTCAAGCACCTGCCAAGGAAGTGAACATGGATTTAATTGGTAAAAGCTTACTAAGTTATAATGTAGACGGTTACGTATTACCTTTTGAGGTAATTTCAATTTTATTATTAGCTGCTATGATTGCGGCTATAGTTATTGCTAAAAAACAAAACGCTAAATAATATGATAAACTCAGGTATTCCTTTACAGTACTTTTTGGTCCTTGCTGCAATAATGTTTTTTGTTGGTGTCTATGGCTTTATTACCAGAAAAAACCTTATTACAATCTTAATGTCAATTGAATTAATCCTTAATTCAGTGAATATTAATTTTGTTGCATTTAACAAGTATTTGTATCCAGACAAATTACAAGGACATTTCTTTACTTTATTTGTTATCGCTGTTGCTGCATGCGAAGCTGCTGTTGCAATTGCTATTATAATAAATATATTCAGAAGATTTAACAACATCGATGTTGAGAACGTTGATGAAATGAAATATTAATAAATCATTGTAAAAACACTAAAAAAATACAAGAATGATTGATTTTGGCTATACAATTTGGATTCCTTTAATTCCTATCCTTATGTTCCTATTTATTGGACTTACAGGACATAAATACAAACCAGTAATTTCTGGATATTTAGGAACTTTAGGTTTATTAACATCTGCAGCATTATCATATTATACTGCATACCAATATTTTTTCAATGTAGGAAAAGTGGCAGGTGTTTATGAAAAGATAATAGGTTTTAATGTTACTTGGTTAAGATTTACCGATACACTTCATATTGATTTGGGAACTTTGTTGGATCCAATTTCTGTAATGATGTTGGTTGTTATTACTACCATTTCATTAATGGTTCATATTTACAGTTTGGGTTATATGAAAGGTGAAAAGGGATTTGCTCGTTTTTACGCAGTTCTTTCATTGTTCAGTTTCTCAATGCTTGGTTTAGTTTTAGCCACAAACATTTTCCAAATGTATATCTTCTGGGAATTAGTGGGGGTTTCTTCTTACTTATTAATTAGTTTCTATTACGAAAAACCATCTGCAGTTGCAGCCGGTAAAAAAGCTTTTATTGTAACTCGTTTTGCTGATTTGGGTTTCTTGATTGGAATTTTAATGTTGTCATTTATTACAGGAACTTTTGATTTCAAAACATTAACTGATCCTAATGGTGCCGCAATTATGCAAGGTGGTTCAGCTGCGTTTTTAGGTTTATCTGTAATGACTTGGGCATTATTACTTATTTTCATTGGTGGTGCTGGTAAATCTGCTATGTTTCCACTACATATTTGGTTACCAGATGCTATGGAAGGTCCAACTCCTGTTTCTGCATTGATTCATGCTGCAACAATGGTAGTTGCTGGGGTTTATTTAGTTGCAAGATTATTTACCATATTCGCATTATCTGCACCTGTCGCACTTGAAATTGTCGGTTATGTCGGCGGTATTACCTCACTTTTTGCAGCGGTAATTGCCTGTACGCAAAACGATATTAAACGGGTTTTGGCATTTTCTACCATGTCACAAATTGGTTATATGATGTTGGCTCTTGGAGTTTCTGGTTATGGTGGCGAAGAAGGATTAGGTTACATGGCTTCAATGTTCCATTTATTCACTCACGCAATGTTTAAAGCCTTATTATTCTTAGGCGCAGGAGCTATTATTCATGCAGTTCATAGTAATAATATGACTGATATGGGTGGTTTGAGAAAATACCTTCCTTGGACCAATATTACCTTCTTAATTGCTTGTTTGACTATTGCTGGTGTTCCTCCACTTTCTGGATTCTGGAGTAAAGATGAAATTTTAGTTGCTGCTTTTGAACATAATAAATTCTTATTTGCAATTGAATTTTTGGTTGCTGGTTTAACCGCATTTTATATGTTCCGTTTATACTTCAATGTATTTTGGGGAAAAGACAGACATTATCATCATGCACCACACGAAGCACCTCCAGTTATGTTGTTTCCATTGGTATTCTTAGCAATTGCTTCTATTTTCTCTGGTTTTATTCCTTTCACAAGTTTAGTAACTTCTGATGGTGAAGCATTCCATGTGGGAACTGAATGGATTGTTGCAATACCATCCGTTTTAATTGGATTAATAGGAATTGCCATTGCATGGATATTCTACAAAAAAGAAACTGCTATTCCTGATAAATTGGCTTCAAGCTTTAAACTACTTTATAAAGGATCCTTGAACAAATTCTATATTGATGAAATTTACTTATTCGTTACCAAAAAGATAATTTTTGCTCTTATTTCAAAGCCAATCGCTTGGTTTGATAGACATGTTATTGATGGGTTTATGAATTCAATTGCATTTGTAACCAACTTTGCTTCTGAAAAGATAAAAGGAATGCAATCAGGTCAATTACAACAATACGCTTATGTATTTGTTTCAGGTGTAGTTATTTTAGCTTTCGTATTTATTTATTTGTTGAAATTTTAATAGAACATAAAGATGGATATTTTAACATTATTAATTGTAATTCCAGTACTAACAGTAATTGGAATCTTATTTTGCAAAGACAATAAACAAGTTCGAGTTGTTTCTGCTATTGGAATGAGTATACAACTTATTCAATCTATCATAGTGGTCTTAATGTATTTTGCTGAGCGTAAGGCTGGAAATACCTCAGAAATGGTGTTCACTCAAACTTATATGTGGTTTAGCAGTTTAAACATTAAATATGCAATTGGAATTGATGGTATCTCTGCAGTTATGATTTTGCTAACTGGTATCATTATTTTCACTGGTGTTTTTGCATCATGGAATGTTAAAGATTTATCGAAGGAATTCTTTATTTCTCTGATTTTACTTGCAACAGGAGTTTTTGGATTTTTCATTTCTTTGGATATGTTCACCATGTTCTTATTTTATGAAGTTGCGGTAATTCCGATGTATTTATTAATCGGTATTTGGGGTAGTGGTCCAAAAGAATATTCAGCAATGAAGTTGACTCTGATGTTAATGGGAGGTTCGGCATTGTTGTTAGTTGGTTTGTTAGGAATCTATTTCAATTCAAATCCTGCTGGAGGAGAATTAACATGGAACATATTAGAAATTGCAAAAGTTAAAATTCCAATTGAAGCTCAACGACTTTTCTTCCCACTTACATTTGTTGGATTTGGAGTTCTTGGCGCTTTATTCCCATTTCATACTTGGTCACCTGACGGTCACGCCTCAGCACCAACAGCGGTATCAATGTTACATGCTGGTGTATTGATGAAATTAGGAGGTTATGGTTGTTTTAGAATTGCAATGTTTTTAATGCCTGAAGCAGCAAACGAAATGGGTTGGATATTCATTATTTTAACTGCAACGAGTGTTGTTTATGGTGCTTTCGGTGCTGTAGTTCAAAAGGATTTAAAATACATCAATGCCTACTCTTCTGTAAGTCACTGCGGCTTGGTTTTATTCGCTGTATTAATGATGAACAAAACAGCAATGGACGGGGCGATTATGCAAATGATTTCTCATGGATTGATGACAGCACTTTTCTTCGCATTAATTGGAATGATTTACGGTAGGACTCATACCAGGATTATCACTCAAATGGGTGGTTTAATGAAAATAATGCCTTTCTTGTCGGTTTGTTATGTGATTGCTGGATTGGCTTCTCTTGGATTACCTGGATTAAGTGGTTTCGTTGCTGAAATGACCATCTTTGTTGGTTCTTTCCAACATGTTGATACCTTTCACCGTATTGTAACCATTATTGCTTGTTCTTCAATAGTAATTACGGCAGTATATATTTTGAGAGTTGTTGGTATCCTTCTTTTAGGTCCTGTTAAAAACGACGAATTCTTAAAATTAAAAGATGCAGAATGGCACGAAAAATTAACTACAGTTGTTCTAATTTGTGCAATTGCAGGTATTGGTTTGGCTCCGTTGTGGTTATCTGATACAATCAGTACTAGTCTAGCTCCAATTATTGATAAAATATCATCAGCTAGCATTTTTTAATAAATAATAAATAAGCAAAGATTTCAAATAATAATTAATATGAGACTTGAAAATTTTCTAATAATGAGACAGGAGCTACTACTTACACTTGTAGCACTTATTGTACTGATTGCGGATTTAGCAATTAAAGACGATAAAAAGAGGATTGTCATTCCAATTTCAATAGTTCTATTTTTCCTTGTTACTGTTGCTGGATTTATTCCTGCAAGTGAAGGAATATTGTTTGGTGGAATGTATAAAAGCACAGCACTTACAATTTTAATGAAAAACATTTTAAATGTTGGTGTATTAATCGTTTTTATTCAGTCAGTAACTTGGTTGAAAAGGGATGACCTCCAAAATAAAATCAGTGAATATTTTATTCTCATTGTTTCTACACTTATTGGAATGAATTTCATGATTTCATCTGGTGATTTCTTGATGTTCTACCTTGGTCTTGAAACTGCAACTATTCCTATAGCTGCTTTAGCTGCTTATGAAAAATTTAAAGCAAAATCTGCTGAGGCTGGTATCAAATTAATTCTTTCTTCAGCTTTATCATCAGGGATTTTACTTTATGGTTTATCCATGATTTACGGAACTACTGGTTCGATTTATTTTGCTGATGTAGCTGCTTCATTTGGAAACACTCCTTTACATGTTCTTGCTTTTATATTCTTCTTTGCTGGAATGGCATTTAAAATTTCCTTGGTTCCTTTCCATTTGTGGACTGCCGATGTTTATGAAGGAGCACCTATTAATGTTACATCTTATTTATCTGTAATTTCTAAAGGAGCTGCGGTTTTCATTTTTACAATTATCCTTTATACAGTTTTTAGTCAAATAGCTTATTTGTGGAGAGAATTGTTGGTAATTATTTCACTTTTAACAATGACTGTGGGTAACTTATTTGCGATTCGCCAACAGAATTTGAAAAGATTCCTTGCATTTTCATCTATTGCTCAAGCTGGTTTTATTCTTCTTGGTATTTTAGATGGTAGTGTTTTAGGAATGACTTCTACAGTATATTTTGTAATGATTTATATCTTTTCTAACTTGGGTGCATTTGGTGTTGTTGCTGCTGTTTCAAACATGACAAATAAGGAAAATATGGATGATTATAATGGATTTTATCGTACCAATCCAAAATTGAGTTTGGTAATGATGCTTTCTTTGTTTTCATTAGCTGGTATTCCTCCAGTTGCTGGTTTCTTTGGTAAATTCTTCTTATTTACTGCAGCCGCCCATCAAGGATATTATATGTTAGTTCTTGTTGCTGTATTAAATGCAACAATCTCCTTATATTATTATTTATTGTTAATCAAGGCAATGTTTATTAACACAAGCGATAATCCAATAGCTAGAATTAATAGTGATTTCTCTACAAAATTAGGTTTGATTATTTGTGTTGTTGGTATTTTTGTGATTGGTTTCGCTAGTCCATTGTACGAATTAATTCGTTCATTAAGTTTTGGTTTTTAATCATCGTTTAAATTATTGAAGATATGAGTATTACTAAAGTAAAACATGCAGTAGCAGAAATTGATGGTGTTCGTTGCAAAATTATTGAAACTGGGATTGACGAAAGTCGTTGCAATTTCATGAAAGGTCTGCTTGAAGTAAATAAATTTGAAGTGAAAGTTAAGGCTGAAGAAAAGAAAGAGGAAAACGCTCCAACAACTTTTACTATTGGCGTTACAGATTTAGTTTTTAATCCTGTAATTGCTATTTATGAGAAAAAATTACGCACTAAAGAAGGCCATTTTGTTACTCCAGCATATTGGAATAACCAAGAGGTTGTTGAAGGATTAAGTTATTGGGAATACAGAGAAAAAGCTCATCTAACCGATAAACTTTTGTTCCCTTGGTCATTTAGAAGTGTTTAAACGCATAATAAAATAAAAAAAGAGGTTGACTTAATTGTTTACCTCTTTTTTGTTTTAGGAACGTAGTATTATGAAATTTTAATAGGTTTTTGTTTATAAACAATATTCTTGTTTTTGTAATCAATGATTATTTCATTTTCCTAGTTGCCATGAGAGAATGCATAAAAAAAAGCTGTCGTCTGACAGCTTTTAAATTTATTTTGCAAAACTAACAGCTCGAGTTTCTCGAATTACAGTAATCTTCACCTGACCAGGATAAGTCATTTCGGTTTGGATTTTTCTAGATAATTCAAATGCCAATTCATTAGCTTCAGCATCAGTAACTTTTTCGCTACCAACAATTACACGTAATTCTCTTCCTGCTTGAATAGCGTATGTTTTAACAACGCCAGGATAAGAAAGTGCAATATCCTCAAGATCATTTAATCGTTTGATATAAGAAGCCACAACCTCACGACGTGCGCCTGGTCTTGCTCCTGATATTGCATCGCAAGCTTGAACTATTGGAGAAATTAAACTATTCATTTCGGTTTCATCGTGGTGAGCTCCGATAGCATTACAAATTTCTGGATGTTCTTTATATTTTTCAGCTAATTGCATTCCAAGTAATGCATGTGGCAAATCTGGTTCAGTATCCGGAACTTTTCCAATATCATGCAATAAACCTGCTCTTTTTGCAATTTTTGGATTTAAACCAAGTTCAGAAGCCATTGTTGCAGCTAAATTTGCAACTTCTTTAGAATGTTGCAATAAATTTTGTCCGTAAGAAGAACGATATTTCATTTTTCCAATCATGCGAACTAATTCGTGGTGCATTCCTTGGAATCCCATATCTATAACGGTTCTTTTACCAATCTCAATAATTTCCTGTTCTATTTGTTTTTTAGTTTTTGCAACAACTTCTTCGATTCTTGCAGGGTGGATTCTACCGTCAGTCACTAATTTATGCAAAGATAATCTTGCTATTTCTCTTCTGACAGGATCAAATCCGGAAAGAATTATTGCTTCAGGAGTATCATCAACAATAATTTCAATACCAGTTGCAGCTTCAAGAGCTCTAATATTTCTACCTTCTCTACCAATAATTCTACCTTTCATTTCGTCGTTTTCTATGTTGAAAACTGAAACAGAATTTTCGATGGCATGCTCAGTGGCAGTACGTTGAATGCTTTCAATAACGATTTTTTTCGCCTCCATATTGGCGGTTTGTTTTGCTTCTTCAACAATATCTCTAATACGGGATAAAGCTTCTGATTTTGCTTCAACAGTTAGTTTTTCAACGAGTTGTTCTTTTGCTTCGTGGGCAGATAATCCTGAAATCGTTTCTAATTGTTCAAGATGTTGCTTGTGAGATTTATCAACTTCTATTTGTTTTTTGTTGACGATTTCAAGCTGAGCATTCAAGGTTTCCCTGATTGCATTGTTTTCTTTTTGATTTCTATTTACTTCTTCTAATTTTTGATTGAGTGAAGTTTCTTTTTGTTTAGCGCGGTTTTCGCTAGCAAGAATGAGATTGTTTTTTTCAGAGATTACTTTTTCATGTTCAGATTTAAGTTGCAAGAATTTTTCTTTTGCTTGCAAAATTCGTTCTTTCTTAATTACTTCCGCTTCTGATTCTGCTTCTTTGATTAAATGTTCACTTTTCTTTACAATTGTTTTCTTCATTAAAGTACTCGCAATTAATCCTCCTACAATCAATGCAACTATTGCTACAATAATAAGTATTACTATACTATCCATTTTCTTAATTATTAAATTGTCAGTTCCAAATAATTAATTATTCAAATTCCTGACAAAGGTGTTTATATATGTGGTTTATTTTAAAATAAAAAACCCGCAATTAATTCTAATAAAGGTTTTAATAAACCCCAATTATACATTTTTAGAGCTGCCAAATAATTCGAACGTCCACTGTCATATAAATATGAACCACTAGGGTTGAGGCCTGTTCTACAAACTTAAAGCTTGACTCTAATTTTTTAAGTGTTGAGTTTAAAAAACGTGTTTGAACTAACGCGGGTAATTGAAAAATGCTTTCGCATTTATATTTTCAAAGAACGATCAATCTTTTTCCAGATAACTATTCAATATTTCATCAATTTCTACCAATCTTTCAATGACTTGGTTGTCAACAGTTTTCTTATCTTCTAGGTTTGTTAAACCTGTTGCTAATTGTAATGCAACCATGGATAATAAATCCTGTTTGTCTTTATATGCATAATGTGATGCATATTCCTTTATCTTTTCATTTACCAATTTGGCAGCTTTTCTTACTTTTTCTTCTTCTGCGGTATCGATATTCAACCTGTATGGCCTGTCTGCTATATATACCGTAATTAGAAGTTCTCCCATTGGAGTATTTGTTTTATCTGTTTAAAAGAGCAATACACTTATCAATTTCCCGTACAATTTCATTTATCTTCAATTTGGCATCTGTAATGCCATCTCCCTTTTCTATTGCTTTTGTTATTTTTATTGTTTTAATTTTTTGTTCGAATTCAGAGATTTTTGTGCTACTTTCTTCAAGTGTTTTTTTAAGTTCGTAATTTTCTTTCTTAATAATTGAATTTTCTCTCTCAATTTTTCTTTGCAAATCTAACAATTTTTTTACTTTATATTCAAGTCCAGTAACAATTATGGATAAATCATTCATAAAAAAATTGCAACAATTTCAAATATTAACAACAAAGATAACAACTTTTTTTGGTTAAAGTGTTTTTTAGTTCCTTTTTCTTCACTAAATATTAAAACTTTTAAACAGATTATTTTTGTTTGTTTCAAAGAACGTTGTTAATCCAAAATTGCAGAATTTTTTGATTGATTGCATCAGCGATTTTACGTGTTTCTTTTAGGTATTTTAGCTTCTTTTTCTATTTTTTATTATCTTAGCTTGAAATTGTTTTTTATGACAGAAGAATTTTTGCATTATATATGGAAGCATGGGTTATTTGACCACGATAATTTAATGACTTCAAATGGCAAATTGTTGAAGATTATTAATTTAGGTTGGTTGAATACTGATTCTGGACCTGATTTTTTTAATGCAAAGATTCTAATTGAAGATACAATTTGGGCTGGGAATATTGAAATTCATGTAAATTCTTCTGATTGGAAGAAACATAATCATTCTGGGGATAAAACTTATGATAATGTTATTTTGCATGTTGTTTTAAATTCTGATGATAAAATTTTTCGAAAAAATGGTGAGATAATTCCTGAAATATCATTAAAAAATCGTTTTAGGGGACATTTGTTTAATAAATATCGGAATTTTATTGAGAATCAATTATGGGTGCCATGCGAAAATATTGTGAGTGAAGTTGATTACATTGTTATTGAGTCATGGCTTGAGCGGATGCTTTTTGAAAAATTGGAAAAAATGACTAGTGTTATTAAAGCACTGTTGGAGAAAAACAAATATGATTGGAATGCTGCTTTTTATCTTATACTTGCTAGAAACTTTGGTTTTAAATTAAACTCGGATGCTTTTGAAAATCTTGCCAATTCACTCCCAATTTCAATATTAATGAAGCATCTGGATAATCCATTTCAAGTAGAAGCTTTATTATTTGGACAATCCGGTTTGATTGGTGAAACTTTTGGTGATCAATATCCAAAAGAATTATATGAAGAATACAAATTTCTAAAGCACAAATATTCTTTAAATCCAATTGAGAGCCATTTATGGAAGTTTATGAGGTTACGGCCTACTGGTTTTCCTACAATACGGATATCTCAATTTGGTAAATTGATAATTAAATCTCCAAATCTTTTCTCAACGATTATTGAAATTAATGACATCAATAAGGTATTGTCATTATTTGCCGTAGCAGCCTCCGAATATTGGAATAGGCATTTTGTTTTTGATAAAGAAACGATGGATTCAAAGGAAAAGTATTTGGGAATTCATTCAATTAATCTTTTGTTGATTAATACTGTGGTGCCATTTATTTTTACTTATGGTGATGTTAACAATCAGCAATGGCTTAAAGATAGAGCTGTTTCTTTTTTGCTCAAAATTGATGCGGAAGAAAATGCCATTTTAAGAAAATGGGAAAAAGCAGGATTAAAAGCTGAAAGTGCATTTCATTCACAAGCATTAATAGAATTGAAGAACTGCTACTGTGATAGTAAAAAATGCTTGAATTGTGGAATCGGAAATTTTTTGCTTAATAGAAATTTAAAATGACAGAAAAGAAGGATAGACTTTGTATTTGCAAATTGGATTTTCTTTCTTTTTTTCTTTCAGCTTTTCAATTGAGTTTGTAATTTTTTTAATGCTAATTGGCTTTTCAATAAAATCTATAGGATGGAAAGTCTTTGATTTTTCTTTCAATTCAGTCTGTGAACTAACAAAAATAACTTCAAATTCTCTAATTGGAAATCTTTCAAGTAAATCAAATCCAGAACCCCTAGGCATATTAATGTCTAGGAAAATGAAATCAGGGTTTAAGCTAGATATTAATTCCTTGGCTTTTTCAATAGTGTTTGAAAATCCAATGATTTTTACTTCAGGACAATTTTGTAGTACAATAAGTTCAATCGCTTTGATGGCTTCAAATTCGTCATCGATTATTATTGCTTTATACATGACTTGATAGAGTTAAATTAAAATCATAGATTTCTTTTTTTTGTTGTTCTAATTTTGTTATTTTTATAAAAAAATATTGAAATTTATTATATCGATTTAGGTGCACTTAAATATACTATTTTTTTTACCTTTGTGTCAAGTCTTTTCTGATTTTTTTTTATAAATGTGCGTATTTTGTAGTGTTTAATATTATTAATCAATAAATTATAAAGTTAAAAGTTTTGAAATTCATTACTAAACGAAATCGGGTATTTTTATCTTTGCTTTTGTTAACTTCAGTGTTAATGTTTGGTGTTTTTGGTTACATTATCATAGAAGGTTATGATTTTCTGGATGCACTTTATATGACTATTATTACAGTCGCAACGGTTGGTTTTGATGAGGTTCATGATTTGTCTCCAAATGGAAAAATCTTTACAATTTTTTTAATAATTAGTAGTATGGGAACCTTTGCTTATTCATTAAGTGTGATTACTGTGCATTTTGTGGAAGGCGAGTTGAGTAATTTTATTTTAGGTTATAAGTCAAAATTTCAAAGAAAAAAAATGAAAAATCACATTATTGTATGCGGATATGGTCGAAATGGGCGACAAGCTGTAAAAGAGTTAAGGGCTCACAAAAAGGCTTTTTTAATTATTGAAGAAAAGAAAGAATCGTTTCTTGATGAACCTGATAAAACTGTTTTTGTTGAGGGTGATGCTACAAATGACGAAATATTGATTTTGGCTGGAGTTGAAAATGCTAGGGCAATTATTACAACTTTTCCAAACGATGCGGATAATTTATATGTTGTTTTAACAGCTCGATCACTAAATCCAAATTTGCTAATCATCAGTAGGGCATCAAATGACAGTTCTGAAAAGAAGTTAAAAGTTGCGGGCGCCAATAGTGTTGTTATGCCTGATAAAGTTGGTGGTTCGCATATGGCTACTTTAGTTTTGAAGCCCGATGTTGTTTCTTTTTTGGATTTAATTTCTTTTCAAGGAAATAGCCAAGCGAATTTAGAAGAAATTATGTGTAGCAATTTGCCAGAATCATTCCGGAATAAAACAATTGATGAAATTGGGATTAGATCTAATTCTGGAGTAAATATTGTTGGCTATAAAACTCCAGAAGGCGAGTTTATTATTAATCCATCAGCGGGAACAAAATTAATTAAAGACTCAAAACTTTTTGTTCTTGGAACAAGCCAACAAATATTGAAAATGAAAGAAATTATTAAATCTGGCGGTCCTGCATTGTAAAACCAACTTATTTTTATGCTAAATAATAAATATGTCTTTCTTTTTTGTATTTTCTTATTTTTGACTTGTTGTAAAACGTCCGAGAATTCTTCGAATCCTCAATTTGAAATTTCATTTGGAAGCGGAGGTGGTTTTACCGGGAAGTATATTGTTTATAAATTGAATTCTAACGGTGATCTGAATAAAACAAGTGAAAATGAGATTTTATTTATTAAGAAAGTTGAACCCTCCAAAATAAAACTTATTCTCGATGAAATAAAAAAGGAGAATTTGCTAGATTACAAGTTCAATGTTCCAGGGAACTTAAATAAATTCATTGAAATCAAGGTTGGCAAAGAAACAACTAAAATTTTATGGAGTAATTCAACTAAAATTCCGAAGGAATCTGTTATTTCAATTTTTGATAAATTAAACTCTTTAATTAAATAATTTTCAATTCCTTGCATTTACTTGTTACTATTTCGTATATTTGAGACTGAAAAAATCAAAGTTTATTTGTCTTATTTAATGAAAATGTCATTGCTTTGATTGCAAGATTTATTTTTTAGAAACTTAACGTTTAATTTAAAATTTGATTTATGAAGAAATTTTTTATTCTAATTGTTTTTTTGTCAAGTGCCTGTTATGCCCAAGATGATATTTATAAAAGTTGCCTCAAAAAAACTAGTATTGCAATTTATTCTGCCCAGAAAAGCATGCTGGTTTCAAACATGAATGATCTAAATGGAAAATTTGCCAAATCAATTTTGCTTCAAAGCAATTCAATTCAATTATTTGGAAAAAATGATTTGAAGTTATCAATATGCTATGCTTTGGCTGCCAGAGAATTAGCAATAGAAATTGTTCAGGAAATAAAAAAGAATAGTAATATTGATCCTTATTATCAAATACTTCCTGAGGAAAAGCAATTGAATTCTAGTTGTTTGGAATTAAATGAAATGCTATTAAATGGTAAAAGAAATTTCCCTTATTATTCTGAAAGAGATAAAGACTTTCTTGATCCTTTGGGAATTAAAAATTATATTGAAGTTAAATGATTTTGGAAATAGAACCCCAACTTTTTTGATTAATTGAAAATACGATTCATCATCTTTTGCAATACTAATTCTTTTTAATAATAAAAACGAAAAACAGACAAATGAAAAAATTATTATTATTTATTTTTGTATTATTAATTAGTTTCGACTCTTTTTCTCAAGGAGCTCCAGCATGTCCATCGATTACTCCAACTGCCACCCCTCCAATTATCTGCGAGGGTGCTAGTTCTAATTTAAATGCAACAGTAGTAAGTAACAATCAGACATCAAGTTATTCCGTGGCTTCTATTCCTTATGTTCCTTATGCGTTTACTGGAGGGACAGGAGTATCGGTTAATACTGATGATGTTTGGAGTCCAGTTATGAATTTGGGTTTTTCATTTTGTTTTTTTGGTAATGCCTATACTCAGGCTGTTATTGGATCAAATGGTCATTTAACTTTTGATTTATCTTATGCAAGTGGTTATGATTCATATCCTGTTACCACTTCCTTGCCCAGTACTTCAAATATGCCTGGTAATACCATAAGTGCCGTTTTCCGTGATATTGATCCATCTATTAGTGGAAGTGTTAATTATTATACCACAGGGACTGCACCTTGTCGTGCATTAGTAATTTCATGGTATGATGTTGGTCTTTTTAGTTGTTCAACACCTCATTCAACTTTCCAAATGGTTCTTTACGAAAATACTAATTATATTGACGTTTATATTCAGGATAGTCCAGGATCTTGTTCTTGGCAAAATGGAAATGGTATTGTTGGTATTCAAAATGCTGCAGCAACAGTTGCTGTTTGTCCTCCTGGAAGAAATTGTGCTCCTTTCACTGCAGCAAATGAGGCATGGAGATTTTCTCCAGCTGGCGCTCCATCATATACGGTAACCTGGACAGATCCTAGTAGTGCCGTGGTAGGAACTGGATTAGGTCCAATAAGTGTTAGTCCTGCAGCTAATACCACTTATACATCAACAATGGTAATTACAAATTGTGCTGGTGCCCCAACAACATACACAAATACTGTAAATGTTGTAGTTCAGGCTCCAATTGTTTCTACTTTCACTCAATCTCCAAGCCAGTGCCTTTCTGGCAATTCATTTAATTTTACTAATACTGGTGTTAGTGGAGCGGGATATACTCAATCATGGAACTTTGGTGGAGCTGTGGTCAATACTTCCACAGCTGTAAGTCCGACGGGGATAACATATAGTGCAGTCGGTACTTATTCGATAACTCATACTATTACAGATATAGCAACAGGTTGCACAAGTACAACTACTTCGACTGTTAGTGTGAATAACCAAACGCCTCCAAATTTTGCACCCATTCCTTCTTTTTGTTCTGGTTCAACAGCTCCTGTTCTTTCAGCAACCTCACCAAACGGAATAACTGGTTCGTGGAGTCCGTCAATTGTTAATAATACTGCGAATGGAACATATACTTTTACACCTGATGCAGGACAATGTGCAACAGTACAAACATTAAATACAGTTATTTCACCTCAAGTTGTTCCAAACTTCACTCCAATACCAGCATTTTGTAATGGTTCAGTAGCACCTATTTTATCAACCACTTCTCCAAATGGAATAACAGGAACCTGGAGTCCTGCTGTTGTCAGTAATACAACAAGTGGATCATATATTTTTACTCCTGTTGCAGGTGAGTGCGCCACCACGCAAACATTAAATGTAACAGTTACAGCCAACCCTGTTTTATCTGTAAATAATGCAACAATTTGTCTTGGGATACCCGCAACCATTACCCCCACCGGAGCAACAAGCTATTTGTGGAATACTGGTTCTTCCGCAAATCCTCTGGTAGTTTCTCCGGCAACTACTACGACTTATACAGTAGTTGGAAATACAAATGGATGTACAGGAACTGCGATATCCACAGTAACTGTAAACCCTAATCCCTTGGCCACAGCAACAAGTGCTATAGTTTGTTCGGGGGTTTCTGCAAATTTAACTGCAGGAGGAGGAATTGGTTATTTATGGAGTACTGGATCTTCTAATTCTACGATTTCGGTTTCTCCAACAATAACAACAACTTATAATGTAAGTGTCACCGACGCAAATGGTTGCACTAGTACAGCTAATTCAGTTGTAACAGTGAATCAAAACCCAATTGCTGATGCTGGTAATGCTCAAGCAATTTGTACAGGAAATACTGCTGTTCTTACAGCAAGTGGGGGATCTTCTTATTTGTGGAATACATCTGAAACAACTGCTTCAATATCAGTTTCACCTTCAATATCTACAACCTATCAGGTTACTGTCACAAATGCAAACAGTTGCACTGCAACAGACCAAGTTGCTGTGACAATTACACCAGATCCTGTGGTTTCGGCGAATAATTCAACAATATGTTCAGGTTTGTCAACAAATATAACTCCTGTGGGAGCAACAACTTATTTGTGGAATACTGGCGCTACTTCGAATCCATTAGTTGTAAGTCCAATTACAACAACAACATATACTGTTACAGGAACAACCAATGGATGCACTGGGACCGCAATTAGTGTGGTTACTGTAAATCAATCTCCTGTGATTAATGCAGTTGCCAACAATAATAATACATGTCAACCTATGTTAGTGCCATTTACTGATAATAGTACGCCTACAATTGTCACTTATAGCTGGGATTTTGGAGATCCGGGTTCTTCCACAAATAATTCTAATATTCAAAATCCCACACATAATTATTTAAATGGAGGCTCTTATAATGTAACCATAACAGTTACCACTGTTGATGGTTGCTCGGGAACTTATACTTATACCAATATGGTAACAGTATATTCGAATCCAATTGCCAATTTTAGTGCAACCCCTCCTGTAGCAAGTATTCTAACTCCAGTCATAGCATTTCAAGATCAATCAAATGGCACGAATAGTTGGTATTGGAGTTTTGGAGATCCATTATCTGGACTAAACAACAATTCATCAATCCAGAATCCTTCGCATGTTTATACTGTAGAGGGATTTTATGATGTTACTTTAGTTGTAATTACTGATCATGGATGCATTGATACTTTGAAGAAAACAGTTGAAATTATAAACGATGTTTTAACCATTCCAAATATTATTACACCGAATGGAGACGGTAAAAATGATGTATTCAAAATTACAAATATAGAAAAGGTTCCCAATAATCATTTAGTAATTTTTAATAGATGGGGCAAAATTGTTTATGAAAAAGATGGTTATAATAATGAATGGGATGGAGGAAATTGTCCAGATGGAGTCTACTTTATTATATTGACTTATAAAGATTCAATGGAGCACAAAGGTACTGTTACCATACTAAATGAAAAATAAAAATAAAAAGAGTGCATTAAAGCACTCTTTTTATTTTAACATATCTTTTTTGGTAATAAGAACCAATTAATTCAGAAATTGTAACACAATAATTTCTTCTTGAAGAAGAAGCATGAATAAATTTAATTGGTTCTCCTTTTTCTGAAATAACAATTCCAACATGACCAATTCTTTTGGTCTGGGAATTAGTTCCCTTGAAACAAATTACATCTCCTTTTTGGCATTCTTCTTTGGAAATATCAGTGCCATAAGAATAATAATCGCGAGAAGATCGGGGAACATTTATCTTAAAATGTTTAAATACAAAATAAGTAAATCCAGAACAATCAAAACCCTTGGGTGTGGCACAACCATATCTATAAGGAGTTCCAAGATATTTTTTAGCAAATACTATCAAACTGTCTTTATTTACTTTAGAACTATCTATTTTGGGATTTGTAATCCACTTTGAATTGATCCTTTTAAAATGAGACGAGTTAGATTTTGACCAAGTAATTCCAGAGAATAATAAATAAGTTACAAGGAGAAATATCGAAAGAAATTTTATTATTTTCATGTGGGATGTACTGGATTCGAACCAGTGACCCCCGCCCTGTCAAGGCGATGCTCTAAACCAACTGAGCTAACATCCCGATATGCAAAAGTATTAAATATTTTTTACTTTACTAATGGTTTATCCATGTTTTTGATGTGGAAAGCATACGGATCATTCATTTGCATTGGTGTAGCGGAAAATTCTTAAATTTTCATAAAATTTCAAAACAAATTTTTTCTTGCGCCATTTTCTTTATCTTTGACGAATATTATGAATCGTTTTATCAAAAGTATTTAATTATAAATTTTTAGAAATGAAAAAGTATTTTATTTCGATTGTTGCATTCCTTTTAATTAGTAATTTTCAATATGCTCAAAAAGAGATTACATTAACCGATATATGGGCAAGTCGGACTTTTTATCCTAATTCTGTCAGGGATATTGTTTCAATGAAAGATGGTGAGCATTATTGTGTCTTAAAAGATGGAATTTTGCTTGTTGAATATGATTATAAAACTGGAAAGGAAATTAAAACAATTACCAGAACAAGTGAGTTGAAAACCGATGCGAAACCTGATGGAATCGAAATTGATGAATTTGCTTTTAATTCTGATGAAACAAAGTTGCTGATTGGGTCCGAAACCGAATCTATTTATCGTCATTCAACCATGTCTAACTATTATGTTTATGATTTGGTCTCAAAAAAAATAACTCTTTTGTCTTCAGGAAAGAAACAGCGTCTTGCTGCATTTTCACCTGATGGGACCAAAGTAGCTTTTATTGTTGATAATAATATCTTCGTAAAAGATTTAATGACCAATATTGAAACCCAAATTACAAAAGATGGATTGTATAATAATATCATAAACGGGACAACAGATTGGGTTTATGAAGAGGAATTTAGCTTTACTGGGGCTTTCTTCTGGTCACCTGATGGAAATAAGATCGCATATTATAAAATGGATGAAAGTAAAGTAAAGGAATATGATATGACGATGTATGGCGAATTGTATCCTGAACAGTATAAATATAAGTATCCAAAAGCTGGTGAAGATAATTCAATTGTTACTATTTGGATTTATGATGTGAAATCCAATTCATCTATTCCTGCCGATATTGGGCCTGAAAAGAATCAATATATCCCGAGGATAAAATGGACTAAAGATCCTAATCAACTTTCGATTCAACGAATGAACCGACTTCAAAATAAGTTGGAAATATTGTTAACTAATGCAGCAAATGGAAGTTCAAAAGTTATTTACAATGAAGAAAACAAATGCTATATTGATATTACTGATAACCTGACTTTTTTAAATGATAAAAAAAGCTTTTTAATTTCTAGTGAAAAAGATGGATATAATCATATTTATCAATTCGGTTTTGATGGAAATATGATTCGTCAGATTACAAAGGGAAATTGGGATGTTGATGCCTTTAAAGGGATTGATGAAAAGAATCAGATAATTTATTTCACTTCTTCTGAAATTTCTCCAATGGATAGAGATTTGTATTCAATAAAATTAGATGGAACTGGGAAAAAGAGAATTTCATCAAAGAAGGGTGTGAGTGACGTTGAGTTTAGTAATAATTTTAAATATTATGTAAGTAATTTTTCTGATGCGAATACTCCTTATTATTCTTCAATTAATAAATCAGATGGGAAGGAATTGGTTAAATTAGAAGATAATTCAAATGTTCTGGCTTCTATGAAGGAATATGGCTTTGGTAAAAAAGAATTTTTTAATTTTAAAACAACTGAAAATATTGAGTTAAACGGTTGGATAATAAAGCCACTTAATTTTGATTCTACCAAAAAGTATCCAGTATTAATGTACGTTTATGGCGGTCCAGGCTCTCAGACCGTTGAAAACCAATGGAGTTCATTCGATTTTGCATGGTTTCAAATGTTGGCTCAAAAAGGCTATTTAGTTGTATCAGTTGATAATCGTGGAACTGGAGCAAGAGGAGCGGAGTTCAAAAAGATGACCTATATGCAATTGGGTAAATTTGAAACAATAGATCAAATTGAAACTGCAAAATATCTTGGCAAATTAAAATATATCGATTCAAAAAGAATTGGGATTTTTGGATGGAGCTACGGCGGTTATATGAGTTCATTGTGTATGACAAAAGGTTCAGAGTATTTTAAAACCGGAATTGCAGTAGCCCCTGTTACAAATTGGAGGAATTATGATAATATTTATACTGAAAGATATATGAGAACTCCTCAAGAAAACCCAAAAGGATATGATGAAAATTCTCCGATAAATTTCACCAAAAAGTTAAATGGGAAGTTTTTATTAGTGCATGGGGTTGCTGATGACAATGTTCATATTCAAAATTCAATGGAATTAATTAAATCACTTGTTGATGCAAATAAGCAATTCGAAATGCAATTTTATCCAAATAAGAATCATGGTATTTATGGTGGAAACACTCGGTTTCATTTATACACAAGAATGACAGAGTTTTTGCTTAAAAACTTATAAAAAAATCAGACAAATAAATTTGTAAAGTGAAAAGTAATTTTTACCTTTGCAGCCCAATAAAAAAAATAAAATTTAACAAAATAAAAAGAAAGAGAGTTTTTTTATGATTATTGTTCCAGTTAAAGAAGGCGAAAGCATTGATAAATCTTTGAAAAAATTAAAAAGAAAATTCGAAAAAACAGGTGTTGTAAAAGAATTAAGAGAAAGACAAAAATTTACCAAACCTTCAGTTAAAAATAGGATACAAAGAATCAAAGCGGTTTATATCCAAAAATTGCGTCAAGCTATTGACATTTAATTTTTAATAAAAATATTTTTTCAAAAGAATATTTTCTTAACTGCTTTTTGATTTCTTATTAGATTTCTGGTGGTTTAAGGGAATATTCTTTTTTTTTGAAGTATGCTACAAGAAAAATTCATCAACTATATTAAATTTGAGAAGAGGTATTCGCAGCATACAGTTATCGCCTATCAAACTGACTTAGCTCAGTTCCAAATTTATCTACAAGCAAAATATAATATTGGTGGTATTGAGAATTCTGATTATTCTATCATACGTTCTTGGATGGTTAGTTTGATGGAAGCAGCGGTAACTCCACGAACAATCAGAAGGAAAATAACAGTATTAAATTCTTTTTTTAAGTTTATTATTAAGGAAGGAGTTATTTCTGAAAATCCAATGGCAAAAGTTATTGTGCCAAAAGCATCAAAAAGATTACCTGTGTTTGTTGAGCAAAATAAAATGGATTTACTTTTAGATGAGATCGATTTTGGGACAGGTTTCAACTCTTATAGAGATAGAATAATAATCGAGTTGCTTTATTACACTGGAATGCGTTTATCAGAATTGGTCAACCTAAAAGAAAAAGATATTGATATATATAATAATAGTATAAAAGTTTTAGGGAAAAGAAATAAAGAACGAATAATTCCATTTGGTGGCGTTCTTAAAGCTTCATTAAATAATTATATTATTGAAAAGGAAAAAGTTGTTTCAGGGGAAATTGGAAATTTCTTTTTAATAAGTGAAAACGGAAAAAAAATATACCAAAAACTTGTTTATCGGCTCGTAAAGCACTATATTAGCATGGTTAGTACGATGGATAAAAAGAGTCCTCATGTTTTGAGACATTCCTTTGCAACTCATTTACTTAACAATGGGGCGGAATTAAATGCGATAAAAGAAATTCTAGGACATTCAAATTTATCTGCCACACAAATTTATACACATAATTCAATTGAAAAGTTAAAAACGATTTATAAACAAGCCCATCCAAAGGCGTAGTTATTAATTTAGGAGGAAAAACATGAAAATTAACATTAGTGCTGTGCATTTTAAAGCGGACAAGAAGTTAGAAGGCTTTATTCAGGAAAAAGTTGAAAAATTAGCTTCAATGTATGATAAGGTATTAGGAAGCGAAGTAATATTAAAAATTGATGCAAAAGAAGCAATTGATAATAAAATTGCCGAAATTCGATTAATTATTAAAGGAAATGATCTTTTTGCAAAAAAACAGTGCAAATCCTTCGAAGAAGCAACGGATATTGCTGTTGATGCATTAAAAAAACAATTAACAAAATACAAAGAGAAATAGAAAGTAAAATTTAAATCAATGAATTTCAGTCATATATGAATAAATAATAATATTATTAAAAAAAAGGTAATTTTATTTGTTTATTAAAATATGTTTCATAAATTTGCAGTCCTTTTAAAAGGGGCTGCTTTTTTGTTTATACAATAAAAATAGTAGTTTTTAAAAATGCCAGTGTAGCTCAGTTGGTCAGAGCAGCTGATTTGTAATCAGCTGGTCGGGGGTTCGAATCCCTCCACCGGCTCAAGTTCTTTAAAAGTATTAAATCATCGGGGGGGATACCAGAGCGGTCAAATGGGGCAGACTGTAAATCTGTTGGCTAAGCCTTCGGAGGTTCGAATCCTCCTCCCCCCACGATAAGCGGAAATAGCTCATTTGGTAGAGCGACAGCCTTCCAAGCTGTAGGTGGCGGGTTCGAGCCCCGTTTTCCGCTCCATTGCCGATGTAGCTCAGTTGGTAGAGCGCGTCCTTGGTAAGGACGAGGTAACGGGTTCAAATCCCGTCATTGGCTCAGTTGAACTTTGCTTTAGTGTGTATAACTTTTAACTTTAATAATAATAACAATAAAATAATTCTAAAAATCAAAACTTGATATGGCAAAAGAAAAATTTGATCGTTCCAAACCACACGTAAACATTGGAACTATTGGTCATGTTGACCACGGTAAAACTACTTTAACAGCTGCTATTACTTTAATTTTACATTCTAAAGGATTATCAGAGTTTAGATCATTCGACTCAATCGATAATGCACCAGAAGAAAAAGAAAGAGGTATTACTATTAACACTGCTCACGTTGAATATTCAACTGCGAATAGACATTATGCACACGTTGATTGTCCTGGTCACGCGGATTACGTAAAGAACATGGTTACTGGTGCTGCTCAAATGGACGGTGCTATACTTGTTGTTGCTGCTACTGATGGTCCTATGCCACAAACACGTGAGCACATTCTTTTAGCTCGTCAGGTTGGTGTTCCTACATTAGTTGTATTCATGAATAAAGTTGACTTAGTTGACGATCCTGAATTGTTAGAACTTGTTGAAATGGAAATTAGAGAATTACTATCATTCTATAAATTCGATGGTGACAATACTCCTATTATTCAAGGTTCTGCTTTAGGTGGATTAAATCTTGAACCAAAATGGGTTGAAAAAGTTATGGAATTGATGGATGCTTGCGATAGTTATATTCCAATACCTGTTCGTGAAGTTGATAAAGATTTCTTAATGCCTGTTGAAGATGTATTCTCTATCACTGGTCGTGGTACAGTTGCAACTGGAAAAATTGAAACTGGTGTTATTAATTCAAGTGATCCAGTTGATATTATTGGTATGGGTGCTGAAAAATTAAAATCAGTTGTTACAGGAGTTGAAATGTTTAGAAAAATTCTTGACAGAGGTGAAGCTGGTGATAACGTTGGTTTATTATTAAGAGGTATCGATAAAGATTCTATTAGAAGAGGTATGGTAATTGCCAAACCAGGTTCTATTAAACCTCACAAAAAATTCAAAGCAGAAATTTATGTTTTGAAAAAAGAAGAAGGTGGTCGTCATACTCCATTCCATAATAAATACCGTCCACAGTTCTATTTTAGAACAACTGACGTTACTGGTGAAGTTTTACTTCCTGATGGTGTTGAAATGGTTATGCCAGGTGATAACTTATCAGCTACAGTTGAATTATTATCAGAAATCGCTATGAATTTAAACTTGAGATTTGCAATTCGTGAAGGTGGTAGAACAGTTGGTGCAGGTCAGGTTGTTGAAATTATTGAATAAAATAATTAAGTAACAAATGGATTTAATGAAGGTTTCTTGAGTTTTTTCAAGAACCTTCATTTGCCATAATAAAAACTACGGGTGTAGCTCAATGGTAGAGTAGTGGTCTCCAAAACCATTGGTTGGGAGTTCGAGTCTCTCCACCCGTGCAAAAAGAAATTTTAAATGAAAAAAATAACGGAATATTTTAAAGAAACTTTTGACGAATTAATGAACAAAGTTTCTTGGCCATCATGGAGTGAATTACAAAGTAGTGCTTTGATAGTTTCAATTGCATCTCTTATTATTGCTTTAGTGGTATTTTTAATGGATTTTTCATTTAGTAATTTGTTAAAACAGTTTTATAAACTATTTTAGTATTTGTAAGCTAGCAAGAAAAATTATTAAGCAATAAAATTCTCAACCAACAATAAATAATAGCATGAGCGAACAACTAAATAAGTGGTATGTGGTTAGAGCGATAAGCGGGAACGAAAAGAAGGTAAAGCAGTATATTGAAAATGAAATTTCCCGATTAAATTTAACTGATTATGTTTCGCAAATACTAATTCCAACTGAAAAAGTTTATCAAATTAGAAAAGGAAAAAAAATTAGTAAAGAAAGAAATTTTTTCCCTGGTTATGTTTTAGTTGAAGCCAATTTGGTTGGTGAAATACCTCATATAATTAAAAGTATCCCTGGAGTTTTAGGTTTTTTAGGTTCTAAAGGCGAAGCTGTTCCCTTAAGACAATCAGAAGTTAATAGAATTTTAGGAAAAGTTGATGAATTGTCAGAAAAAGAAGAAGAATTAAATGTTCCATTTATTGTTGGAGAAACTGTTACAGTTACCGACGGACCATTTAATAGTTTCAGTGGTGTGATTGACGAAATTAATGAAGAAAAGAAGAAACTTAAAGTTATGGTGAAAATTTTCGGTAGAAAAACACCTTTAGAATTAAGTTTCATGCAAGTTGAAAAAGAATAAAGATATTTAAGATAAAGAAACCCAGCTTAGAATTATCGAATGCTTCCCTAAGATCAAGTTTCTAGTTTACAGATTATTAAATAAATAAAACAATGGCAAAAGAAGTTACTGGTATAATTAAGTTGCAAATTAAAGGAGGATCTGCTAATCCATCACCACCCGTTGGACCTGCATTAGGTGCAAAAGGTGTTAATATTATGGAGTTTTGCAAGCAGTTCAATGCACGTACTCAGGATAGCGCCGGGAAAATTATTCCTGTAATTATTACTGTTTATAAGGATAAGTCTTTTGATTTCATTATCAAAACACCACCAGTTGCAGTTCAATTACTTGAAGTTTCGAAATTAAAATCAGGCTCAGCAGAGTCAAATAGAGTAAAAGTTGCTTCTATTACTTGGGATCAAGTGAAAGAAATTGCTGAAGCAAAAATGCCCGATTTGAACGCGTTCACAATAGAATCTGCTATGAGTATGGTTGCCGGAACTGCTAGAAGTATGGGAATTACAATTAAAGGTGAATCTCCTTTAGTGAAATAAGAATTGTTAAATGAATTGGTGTTAAAAATTAACATTGATTGAATTAATGAATTAAATTATTTAACAAATTTTGAAATGGTTAAATTAACAAAAAAAAGAAAAGAAGCGCTTAGCAAAGTTGAAAAAAGTAAAATTTATCAACTAACTGAAGCTGCTACTGTAATTAAAAATATTACCAATACTAAATTTGATTCTTCTGTTGATCTTGATGTTAGACTAGGCGTTGACCCTAGAAAAGCAAATCAAATGGTTAGAGGAATCGTAACATTGCCTCACGGCACTGGAAAAACGGTTAGAGTTTTGGTTTTATGTACACCAGATAAAGAAGATGAAGCAAAAGCAGCAGGTGCTGATTTCGTGGGATTAGATGAGTTTGTTGACAAAATTAAAGGCGGTTGGACAGATGTTGATGTAATCATCACCATGCCAAGTGTTATGCCTAAAGTTGGTGCTCTCGGAAAAATCCTTGGACCTCGTGGTTTAATGCCAAATCCAAAAACAGGTACTGTAACAATGGAAGTCGGAAAAGCTGTTCAAGAAGTGAAAGCTGGTAAAATCGATTTTAAAGTTGATAAATACGGTATTATTCATTCATCAGTAGGTAAAGTTTCTTTTGATGCCGAAAAAATAGTTGAAAATGCAAGAGAATTATTGCAAACAATTATTAAGTTAAAACCATCTTCTGCAAAAGGTACATATGTGAAAAGCATATACATCTCAAGCACGATGAGTCCTGGTATTCAAATTGAACCTAAGTCAATAACCTTATAAATAAACGGTTCTAGATAAACCATACGAATTCTTAAACTATGAAGAAAGAAGAAAAAAACCAGTTTATTGATTCTTTGACTGAACAATTGGCAAATAGTAATTATTTCTATATTACTGATATTTCTACTTTGAATGTTGAAACAAGCAACAAACTAAGAAGATTATGTTTCAGAAGAAATATTCAATTGCAAGTTGTGAAAAACTCATTGCTCAGAAAAGCAATGGAAAGAAGCAATAAAGAATTTACAGAGTTGTATGATGTTCTGAAAGGTCCAACTTCGATTATGTTTTCTGATTCAGGTAATGCTCCTGCAAAATTAATTAAGGATTTTCGCAAAACATGTGAAAAACCGATATTAAAAGGTGCTTATATTGAAGAAGCTTGTTATATTGGTGACAACCAATTAGCAATGCTAGTAAACGTTAAATCGAAAAATGAACTTATTGCAGACGTTATTGCAGCATTACAATCACCAGCCAAAAATGTTATTTCAGCTCTTCAATCGAGCGGAATGAAATTAGCCGGTATCGTAAAAACATTATCAGAAAAATAAATAAATAATTAAAAACAATTTTAAAATAATAATACAATGGCAGACTTAAAAGCTTTTGCAGAACAGTTAGTAAATCTAACAGTAAAAGAAGTAAATGAATTAGCTCAAATCTTAAAAGATGAGTATGGTATTGAACCAGCAGCAGCTCCAGTTATGGTAGCTGGCAACGCAGGTGGTGGCGAAGCAGCAGCAGTTGAAGAAAAAACAGCTTTCGATGTTATTTTGAAAGCAGCTGGTAATTCAAAACTTGCAGTTGTTAAATTAGTAAAAGAATTAACTAGCTTAGGTTTGAAAGAAGCTAAAGAATTAGTTGATGCAGCTCCAAAACCAATTAAAGAGGGCGTTACTAAAGATGAAGCTGAAGCGTTGAAAACTCAATTAGAAGAAGCTGGAGCAGAGGTTGAGGTTAAGTAAGGACATCCTTCTATATACAAAATAGGGTTTAGACTTCAGCTGTTAATCAGTGTTGAGGTCTAATCCTTTTTGCTATTTTAATTAGAATAACTAACTTATTTCATTACTTCAAACTAAAATTTCAGAACATTGGCTTCAAAAAATAAAATTTCAGAAAGAATAAGTTTTGTTAAATCAAAAAACCGTTATGAATATCCCGATTTTTTGGATATTCAAATAAAATCTTTTCAGGATTTTTTCCAATTGGAAACCACTCCAGAAAATAGACAGAACGAAGGTTTATATAAAGTTTTTGCTGAGAACTTTCCTATTTCTGACGCAAGAAATAATTTCGTTTTAGAGTTTATTGATTATTTTGTCGATCCACCTCGCTATTCTATAGAAGAGTGCATCGAAAGAGGTTTAACACACAGTGTTCCTCTAAAAGCAAAACTAAAATTATATTGTACTGACCCCGAACACGAAGATTTTGAAACAAAACAAGAGGACGTTTATTTAGGAACGATTCCTTATATGACTCCAAAAGGAACATTTGTTATTAATGGTGCCGAAAGAGTTGTTGTTTCTCAGTTACACAGGTCTCCTGGTGTGTTCTTTGGTCAAAGTCGCCATGCTAATGGCACACAACTTTATTCTGCTCGAATTATTCCTTTTAAAGGATCGTGGATGGAGTTTGCTACTGACATTAATAATGTCATGTACGCGTATATTGACAGAAAAAAGAAATTACCTGTTACTACTCTTTTGAGAGCGATTGGTTATGAAACAGATAAAGATATTTTAGAAATCTTTAATCTTGCAGATGAAATTAAAGTTAGTAAATCAGGACTTAAAAAAGTTGTTGGAAGAAGACTTGCTGCAAGAGTTTTGAGATCTTGGATTGAAGATTTTGTTGATGAAGATACTGGTGAAGTTGTATCAATTGGACGTACTGAAGTTATTCTCGATAGAGAAATAGTTTTGGATAACGACCATATTGATTTAATTGTTGATTCCGGTGCGAAATCAATTCTTCTTCATAAAGAAGATGTTAATTCTAACGATTTCTCTATTATTTACAATACTTTACAAAAAGATACAGCAAACTCTGAAAAAGAAGCTGTTGAATATATTTACCGTCAACTTAGAAACGCTGAACCACCTGATGAAGAAACTGCTCGTGGTATTATCGAAAAATTATTCTTTTCAGACAAAAGATATGATTTGGGCGAAGTTGGTCGTTATAGAATCAACAAAAAACTTGGTTTAGATATCGCTGTAAATGTAAAAGTACTTACAAAAGAAGATATTATTCATATTATCAAATACCTTATTGGTCTTGTAAACCAAAAAGCTGATGTTGATGATATTGACCATTTAAGTAACAGAAGAGTTCGTACAGTTGGTGAACAATTATATGGACAATTTGGTGTTGGTCTTGCTAGAATGGCTAGAACAATTCGTGAAAGAATGAATGTTAGAGATAATGAAGTTTTTGAACCTACCGATTTAATTAATGCTAAGACTTTGTCTTCGGTTATTAATTCTTTCTTTGGAACAAATCAATTGTCTCAATTTATGGATCAAACAAATCCTCTTGCTGAGTTAACTCATACAAGAAGATTATCTGCTTTAGGACCTGGTGGTTTATCCAGAGAAAGAGCAGGATTTGAGGTTCGTGACGTTCACTACACTCACTATGGTCGTCTTTGTACAATTGAAACTCCTGAAGGACCAAACATTGGTTTGATTTCTTCATTATGCGTATTTGCAAAAATAAATCGCTTAGGATTTATTGAAACTCCTTACAGAAAAGTTATTGAAGGAAGAGTTGCTTTAGATCAGGAACCAATGTATTTAAGTGCTGAAGAGGAAGAAATGAAAATTATTTCTCAAGCAAATGAACCAATTGCTGATGATGGAACTTTTACAAGTCCAAAAATTAAGGCAAGATTTCAAGCAGATTTCCCTATTGTTGATGCAAATCAAGTTGATTTAATTGATGTTGCGCCAAATCAAATTGCTTCTATTGCAGCTTCTTTGATTCCTTTCTTGGAACATGATGATGCGAACAGAGCTTTGATGGGTTCTAACATGATGCGTCAGGCAGTTCCTTTATTGAGGCCAGAAGCCCCAATCGTTGGTACAGGTTTGGAACATTATGTTGCAAAAGATTCTAGAGTTCTTATTAATGCTGAAGGTGACGGAGTTGTTGAGTATGTTGATGCCAACAAAATCGTTATTAGATATGCTAAAAACGAGGACGAAAGATTAATCAGTTTTGATGATGATATTAGATCTTATACTTTAACAAAATTCAAAAAAACCAACCAAAGTACTTGTATCACTCTTAAACCAATTGTGAAAATTGGTGAAAAAGTTGTTAATGGTCAAGTTTTATGTGAAGGTTATGCTACTCAAAACGGCGAATTGGCGCTTGGAAGAAACTTAAAAGTTGCTTTCATGCCGTGGAAAGGTTATAATTTTGAGGATGCTATTGTAATTTCTGAAAGAGTTGTTAGAGAAGATATCTTTACTTCAATTCATATTGATGAATTTATTCTCGAAGTTCGTGATACTAAACGTGGTATTGAAGAACTTACAAATGATATTCCTAACGTTAGTGCTGAAGCAACCAAAGATTTGGATGAAAATGGTTTGATTAGAATTGGTGCTGAAGTTAACGAAGGAGATATTCTTATTGGTAAAATCACTCCAAAAGGTGAAACTGATCCAACTCCAGAAGAAAAGCTGTTAAGAGCTATCTTCGGTGATAAAGCTGGTGATGTTAAAGATGCTTCATTAAAAGCTCCTCCTTCAATTAAGGGTGTTGTTATTGATAAAATGTTATTCTCTAGAGTTATTAAAGACAGAAAAACAAAAGTTAAAGAAAAAGCTGTTTTAAATAAACTTGAAGAAGATCATTTAAAAGATGTTGCTGATTTAAAATCAAAATTAGTTGATAAATTAATTGTTTTGGTTAGCGGTAAAACATCTCAAGGTGTTTACAATAATTATAAGGAGTTAATCATTCCAAAAGGAGCAAAGTTTACACAAAAAATGCTTTTGGGAATTGATTATACCAATGTAAACCCAAATAAATGGACAACTGATAAAGACAAAAACGTCTTGATTAAAGATCTACTTCACAATTTCAATATCAAATATAAAGATTACTTAGGTGCTTACAATCGTCAAAAGTTTACAGTAACTATTGGTGATGATTTACCTAGTGGAATCGTTCAATTAGCAAAAGTTTTTGTTGCTAAGAAAAGAAAATTGAAAGTTGGTGATAAAATGGCAGGTCGTCATGGTAATAAAGGTATTGTTGCAAGAATCGTTAGAGATGAAGATATGCCTTTCTTAGAAGATGGAACTCCTGTTGATATCGTATTGAATCCTCTTGGTGTACCTTCTCGTATGAACTTGGGTCAGATTTATGAAACTGTTCTTGCTTGGGCTGGTCAAAAACTAGGATTGAAATTCGCTACTCCAATATTTGATGGACCAACAATTGAGCAAATCAATGGTTATATGTCTGATGCTGGTTTACCTGACTATGGTAGAGTTTATCTTCACGATGGTGGTACAGGCGAACGCTTTGATCAACCAGCTACAGTTGGTATCATTTATATGATGAAACTTGGTCACATGGTTGATGATAAAATGCATGCTCGTTCAATTGGACCTTATTCTTTAATTACTCAACAACCATTAGGTGGTAAAGCACAATTTGGTGGTCAGAGATTTGGGGAAATGGAAGTTTGGGCAATTGAAGCCTTCGGAGCTGCAAATATTCTTCAAGAAATTCTTACTGTTAAATCTGATGATGTAATTGGTCGTGCTAAAGCTTATGAAGCGATTGTTAAAGGTGAAGTTATTCCAACTCCTGGAATTCCAGAATCTTTCAATGTATTAGTTCACGAATTACGCGGTCTTGGCTTAAATATAAGTTTTGATTAACATTTAGCTTATTTATTTCGGAATGCTATTTAATTCAATTATTTAGCATTCCGAATTACTAATTTAACAATTCAACAATTCAATATATGGCTTTCAGAAAAGAAAACAATATCAAAAATAATTTTTCAAAGATCACTATTAGTCTTGCATCTCCAGAAAGTATTCGTGAGCGTTCAAGTGGTGAGGTTTTGAAGCCAGAGACAATCAATTACAGAACTTATAAACCTGAAAGAGAAGGTTTATTCTGTGAAAGAATCTTTGGTCCAGTTAAAGACTGGGAATGTCATTGTGGTAAATACAAAAGAATTAGATACAAAGGAATCGTTTGCGACAGATGCGGTGTAGAAGTTACAGAGAAGAAAGTTCGTAGAGAAAGAATGGGACATATTCAATTAGTTGTTCCTGTTGCTCATATTTGGTTTTTTAGATCATTACCAAATAAAATCGGATATTTATTAGGCTTACCTACTAAAAAGCTTGATATGATTATCTATTACGAAAGATATGTTGTCGTAAATGCTGGTATAAAAGAGGCTGATGGTGTTAATTATCTTGATTTCCTTACTGAAGAGGAATATTTCAATATTTTAGAAACTCTTCCAAAAGAAAATCAATACCTTGATGATACTGATCCTGAGAAGTTTGTTGCAAAAATGGGAGCTGATGCTCTATTTGATTTATTGTCAAGATTGAAATTAGATGAATTATCTTTCAATCTTCGTCATAAAGCTGATACAGAAACTTCTCAACAAAGAAAAACTGAAGCTTTAAAACGTTTACAGGTTGTTGAAGCTTTCAGAGGTGCGCAAAAAAGAGTTCAAAATAATCCAGAATGGATGATTGTTAAAGTTGTTCCTGTTATTCCACCTGAATTAAGACCTTTGGTTCCTCTTGATGGTGGTAGATTTGCAACTTCCGATTTAAATGACCTTTACAGAAGGGTTATTATCAGAAACAATCGTTTAAAAAGATTGATCGAAATCAAAGCTCCAGAAGTTATTTTACGTAATGAAAAACGTATGCTTCAAGAAGCTGTTGATTCATTATTTGATAATTCTAGAAAAGCAAATGCTGTTAAAACAGAATCTAACAGACCATTAAAATCTTTATCTGATAGTTTAAAAGGTAAACAAGGTCGTTTCCGTCAGAATTTATTAGGTAAGAGGGTTGATTATTCTGCACGTTCGGTTATTGTTGTTGGACCAGAATTGAAACTTCATGAATGTGGTATTCCTAAAGATATGGCTTCAGAATTATTTAAGCCATTTATCATTAGAAAAATGCTTGAAAGAGGTATCGTAAAAACTGTAAAATCAGCTAAAAAAATTGTTGATAGAAAAGATCCAGTTATTTGGGATATTTTAGAAAGCGTATTAAAAGGTCATCCAATATTATTAAACAGAGCTCCAACTCTTCACAGATTAGGTATTCAGGCATTTCAACCAAAATTGATTGAAGGAAAAGCTATTCAATTGCATCCTTTAGTTTGTTCTGCATTCAATGCGGATTTTGATGGTGACCAAATGGCTGTTCACGTTCCACTTGGAAATGCAGCAATCCTTGAAGCTCAATTATTGATGTTGGCTTCTCATAATATTTTAAACCCTGCAGATGGTGCTCCAATTACAGTTCCTTCTCAGGACATGGTTCTTGGTCTTTATTATATGACCAAAGGAAGAAAAACTGAAGGTGATGAAATTGTAAAAGGTCAAGGTTTACGTTTTTATTCTGCCGAGGAAGTAATTATTGCATACAACGAAAAACAAGTTGATTTACATGCTTTTATTCAAGTAAAAGTAAATATTTCTGAAGATGGTGTTATCGTAAATAAACTTATTGAGACTACCGTTGGACGTGTTTTATTTAATCAAGTTGTTCCTGAAGAATATGGTTTCATTAATCAGTTGTTAACCAAGAAATCTTTGAGAGATATCATTGGTGATATTTTGAAAAAAACTGGTATTTCTTCTACAGCTAATTTCCTTGATGAAATTAAAGGCCTTGGTTTTAGAATGGCATTTAAAGGTGGATTATCTTTTAATTTAGGCGACGTTATCGTTCCTGAAATTAAAGAAATCATGATTAAGAAAGCCAATCTTGAAGTGGATGAAGTAATGAATAATTATAATATGGGATTCATTACCAATAACGAGCGTTATAACCAAATTATCGATATTTGGACGCATACCAACTCAAAGTTGACCAATACTTTAATGGATAAATTATCGAAAGATAAACAAGGTTTCAATCCAGTATACATGATGCTTGATTCTGGGGCCAGAGGTTCAAAAGAACAAATTCGTCAGTTGTCTGGTATGAGAGGTTTGATGGCGAAACCACAAAAATCTGGTGCTTCAGGAGGTGAAATTATTGAAAATCCAATTCTTTCTAACTTTAAAGAAGGTTTATCAGTTTTGGAATACTTTATTTCTACTCACGGTGCTCGTAAAGGTTTGGCCGATACCGCTCTTAAAACTGCGGATGCTGGTTACTTAACCCGTCGTTTAGTTGATGTTTCACAAGATGTGATTATTAACGAAGAAGATTGTGGTACACTTAGAGGATTAAGCACAACAGCTCTTAAAAACAATGAAGAAGTTGTTGAAAGTTTATATGACAGAGTTCTTGGTAGAACTTCATTACATGATATTTTCAATCCATTAACTGGCGAATTGATTATTGAAGCTGGAAATGAATTAACTGAAGATATTTCAAAAGTTATTGAAGAATCTCCAATTGAATCTGTTGAAATTCGTTCGGTATTAACTTGCGAATCTAAACATGGTGTTTGCGCAAAATGTTATGGTAGAAATTTAGCTACTGGTAGAATGGTTCAAATGGGAGAAGCTGTTGGAGTTATTGCAGCTCAATCAATTGGTGAACCAGGAACACAGTTAACACTTAGAACTTTCCACATTGGGGGAGCTGCTGCAAACATTGCAATTTCTTCTAAAGTTGAAGCAAAATATGATGGTATTCTTGAATTCGACGAATTAAGAAGCGTTGATTTTACTAATGCAAATGGTGATAAATACCAAATTGTTATTGGTAGATCTGCTGAAATTAGAATTGTTGACAAAAACACGAAAATTACCCTTACTACCGCTGCATTGCCATATGGCGCGAACTTGTATTTCAAACCAGGCGACGAAGTGAAAAAAGGAAATTTAATTTGTGATTGGGATCCATACAATGCAATTATTATTTCTGAATTACCTGGAAAAGTTTCATTTGATAGTATCATTGAAGGAATTACCTTCAGAGTTGAATCTGATGAGCAAACTGGTTACCACGAAAAAGTAATTGTTGAAACTCGTGATAAAACAAAGAATCCTTCAATCAATATCATGTCTTCTACAAAAGAAGTAATTAAAACTTATGATATGCCTGTGGGTTCTCACATTGTTGTAAATGATGGTGATAAAATTAAAGCAGGTGATGTTTTAGTGAAAATTCCTCGTCAATTAGGAAAATCTGGTGATATCACCGGTGGTTTACCTAGAGTTACTGAGTTGTTTGAAGCAAGAAATCCTTCTGATCCAGCAGCTGTTTCTGAAATTGATGGTGTTGTGTCATTTGGTAAGAAAATCAAGAGAGGAAATAGAGAAGTTATTATTACTTCAAAAACTGGAGAAGAAAAACATTATTTGGTTTCTCTTTCTAAACAGATTCTTGCTCAAGAAAATGATTACGTGAAAGCTGGTACTCCTCTTTCTGATGGAGCAATTACACCTGCCGATATTCTTGCAATTAAAGGACCTACAAAGGTTCAAGAGTATATCGTAAATGAAGTTCAAGAAGTTTACCGTTTACAGGGTGTAAAAATTAATGATAAACATTTTGAAGTAATTGTTCGTCAAATGATGAGAAAAGTATTAATTGCTGATCCAGGCGATACTAAATTCTTAGAAGGCGAAATTGCTAATAAAGCTGATTTCCTTGATATTAATGATGAAATTTTCGGAAAGAAAGTTGTTGTTGAACCAGGTGAATCTGAAACTTTAAAAGCAGGACAAATAATTACTTTGAGAAAATTGAGAGACGAAAATTCAATTTTGAAACGTAAAGATAAAAAGCAAGTTGAAGCTAGAGATGCTGTTGCAGCTACTTCTAGTCAGATTTTACAAGGTATCACACGTGCTTCTTTACAAACAAAGAGTTGGATTTCTGCAGCTTCCTTCCAGGAAACTACAAAAGTTCTTACCGAGGCAGCTATTAATGCTAAAGAAGATACTCTTAATGGCTTGAAAGAAAATGTTATTGTTGGTCATTTAATTCCAGCTGGTACAGGTTTGAGAGAATACAATAATATTATTGTAGGTTCTATGGAAGAATATCAAACTTTATTGGCTTCGAAAGAAGATGTACTTGTTGACTAAAAATTAAATATCATGACAGAAGAATTAGATAATCAAAATCAAATTAATATTGAACTTAGCGAGGAAGTTGCTGAAGGTGTTTATTCAAATTTAGCAATCATTACTCATTCGAATTCTGAATTCATTTTAGATTTTATTAGAATGATGCCCGGAGTTCCTAAAGCAAAAGTGAAATCGAGAATTGTTTTAACTCCTCAACATGCAAAACGTTTGTTGATGGCATTAAAAGACAATATTTCTAAATTTGAATCTGTTCATGGAAATATAAAAGAGTCTGATAACCAATCTCTTCCTCTTAATTTTGGAGGTCCAACGGCTCAGGCTTAATTAATATTACTTTATAAAAAAAGCGTCGTATTTATTGTACGACGCTTTTTTTTTATAAATGTATTTTTCTTGAAGTTTTCCTAATTAACGTGAGTTCGAAATAACAATTTTTATTATTCCGTACCTACGGCACTTATTTAGGTTTTGTTTTTTTTTATTACCGACATTTCATGCCTAAAGGCATTTTTTAGAGCTTAAAAATCTTTTTAAAAGCCTCGTAGAGGCGATATGTTGGTAAAAAAAGACAAATAACAAATTAAAAAGCCCCGTAGGTGGCGATATAAATCTTTGTATTATTTCGAACTCACATTAATTATTGATTGCATTGCCTCATTGGCCGAGCAAGTTTCCCCAAAGGTTGAGCAACATTCCTTAACGGGTGAGAAACCTTAACGGGTGAGAAACTTTCCTCAAAGGCCGAGCAAGTTTCCTCAAAGGCTGA
>JACAAW010000090.1 GCA_013377115.1 Bacteroidota bacterium
CCTTTACAATCAGGGCACAATGTCTTCCCTCTGTATTTCGATAGCATCACCCGATATTGAATTTTATAGGTTTGCTCTTCAACAAATTTAAAGAAATCATTAATTCCTCTAAAATATTGATTTCCTGTCCATAATAAATTTTTCTCTTGCGGAGTTAGCTCATAAAACGAACGATGAATTGGGAAATCGAATTTATAAGCATTCATAACCAGCTGATCTTTCCATTCGCTCATTTTCTCACCGCGCCAGCATGCAATGGCTTCATCAAAAACTGAAAGGTTTTTATTTGGAACCACTAAATCTTCATCAATTCCTATCACATTCCCAAAACCCTCGCATGCTTTACAGGCACCATAAGGATTATTGAATGTAAACAAATTGGGACTTGGTTCTTCAAAAACGATTCCATCTTTCTCGAATTTATTTGAAAAAGCCCTTGAAACAGTTAATTCATCTTTGAATTTTGTTTCAATCACACATTCTCCGTCTCCTTCATAAAAAGCCGTTTGAACAGAATCTGCAATTCTAGAAACTGTCTCATCATTAATTTCATTAAGGATAATTCTGTCAACAATAATATAAACTTTATTTTTCTTGGCATAATCAGTTTTGATCAGGCTATCTATTCTTTTCACTTCGCCATTTATGGAAACGCGCGAAAACCCTTGTTTTAAAAGCAAAGAAAGAAACTCCTCAATTGGTTTGTCTGTCTTTTTTATTTCAGACTGAATTAAAACAGTCGTGCTTTCTTTAAGAACAGAAATATAGTCAACAACATCTGCAACGGTATCTCTTTTTACAATTTCCCCAGAAATTGGGGAAATTGTACTTCCGATTCTTGCAAACAAAAGTTTTATATATTCATAAATTTCAGTTGAAGTTCCTACTGTTGATCTTGGATTCCTTGTATTTACCTTTTGTTCAATTGCAACAGCAGGCGCAACACCTTTAATGTAATCGACTTCAGGCTTAGCCATTCTTCCTAAAAACTGACGGGCGTATGAACTTAAACTCTCAACATATCTTCTTTGGCCTTCAGCATAAAGTGTATCAAAAGCAAGTGAAGATTTTCCGCTTCCTGACAAACCGGTGATGACAATAAATTTATTTCGTGGGATAGAAATCGATAAATTTTTAAGATTATTTACTCTTGCATTTTTTATTATTATATTATGCTTGGGATCAATATTATCAATAGATTGAGGAATCATTTCTTAAATTAAAAAATATTATTGGCGAAAAATTATTAACAAATAACTTGCTTTCACTTCTTCAAGTTATTATATTTGCAAAATTAGGATAATAATTTAATATTATTATTTCAATTTTCAGGTTTTTTAATTAATAAATAGGAGGCGCTATATCGACTAAATAATTACCTTTTTTAAACCACTAAAAAAAGGAGGACACTATGCCCTACAAATTGTTTAGCGACAACGACCTAATCCGTAATTTCCAAGAAGGAAACCACAATTGCTTAGAAGTACTTATCTGTCGTCACAAAAAATCAATTTTTGCGAATATTGTGAAAGTTGTGAAAGATAAACAGCTTGCAGAAGACATATTTCAAGATACTTTTTTCAAGGTCATTAATAAGTTGAAAGCAGGTCAATATAATGACCAGGGGAAATTTTTGCCATGGGTATTGACAATTTCTCACAATTTGGCAATTGATTATTTTCGAAAATCAAAGCGCCTTCAGATTGTCGATAACAAAGATGAATACAACGCTTACGACAATATCAAAGTCTTTGATGACTGCATTGAAGACAAAATGATAACTGAACAAATCCACAAAGATGTTAGAGCTTTGCTAGATTTACTTCCAGATGATCAAAAGGAAGTCCTGATGCTTCGAAATTATTCCGAAATGAGTTTTAAAGAAATTGCTGAACATACCAATGTTAGCATCAATACAGCACTTGGCCGTATGCGATATGCCATTATCAATTTAAGAAAAATGGTAAAAGAAAAAGATATAATTTTAAACGTATAATTTTTCTTCTCTTCACACAATAATATTTTTCTTTCTTCGTTTTTAGGTAAAATAAAATTAAATTTTGCCTATGAACAAAATGATTACACAAAGAAAAATGAGATTGGCTTCCTTAAATCAAACATCAGAATTCCTATCTCAAATTGCGGACTTTAATAATCTTGACAGTATTAATTCTTCAATGGAAATCACTGGACCTTCAGAAAGAGTAATTCAGAACATCCTAAATTATGCAAAATCTCTTGAAGTATTAAAAATGAAAAATAATTTTGAGTTTGTAATGATGAATTAAAAAAAACGAAAATAACTGTTTTGTAAAAGGAATAAAGCAAAGGAAAAACACTTTTCATATATTTGTCGAAAAAAAAATACTATTATTTAGTTTTATCAAAAAAAACTTAATAACTTTGTGAAGTTAAAATGGATAATTATTTATTTTTGTCAATAAACAGTTAATAGTGTTTTATGGAACCCAAAACAACCAACGTAATATTAGTTCCTTCGGATTTTTCTGAAGTTGCAGAATATGCAATTGACCATGCAATTTGTATTGCTAAGGCATTGGACTTATCAATTTGCTTATTTCACGTAATTGATAAAAACACCAAAGCAATGCTTAAAAAGGAAAACAAAGGATTGGAGTGGATAAACACAAAGCTTCAATCTGTTGCTGATGAAATTAAATCCAAAAATAACATCGAAGTTTCTATTTTAGCTAAAGAAGGTACTATTTTTACTACAATTGCAGAAGTTGCGAAAGAAGTTGCTGCAAGATTAGTAGTTATGGGTACCCATGGAAAAATTGGAGTTCAACATCTTGTTGGAAGTTATGCTTTTAAAGTAATCGCTAGTTTAAATATTCCTATCATTGTTGTTCAACAAAAAATGGCAAATGATGGGTACAAAAATATTCTTATTACACTTGATTCAACTCAAGAATCAAAACAAAAGGTAAAATGGGCTGAGTTTATTGCAAAAATTTTCCATTCTACTGTTCACATTTTAACAACAAAAGAAAGCGATGAAATCCTTGCTCACAAAGTAAAAGGGAATTTAGCTCAAGTTAAAAAAATGTTTGATACCAATGGCATTAAATATACTGAAACACTTGCAAAAACTGGAAGTGGCTTCACAAAACAGGTATTAAATTTTCTAAACACTGTTAATGCTGATTTAGTTCTACTTCTAACTACTTCTGATGCATTGCCTGCTCCAATTGTTGGAACAAAAGAAGAACATGTTTTATTTAACGCATCGAAAATACCTGTAATGTGTATCAATTCGCGTGACTTTAATATTAAAATTATCGGAATGTAATTCCTTGAAAATATTTTAAAAAGGCGGTTAATTAGTTAATCGCCTTTTTTTATTTATATTTTGAACGAAATTATTAATTTCGCTTTTTAAACTTCCATTATATTAAAAAGTAATAAAATTCAATGGATTCAGATCAAGCAAAAAATAGAATTTTAGATTTATCCTTACAAATAAATCAGCATAATTATTCTTATTATGTTTTATCAAACCCAACAATCAGTGATTACGATTTTGATATATTGCTGGAAGAATTGATAAAACTTGAAAATCAATTCCCTGAATTTTTAAATTCTAATTCTCCTTCTCAAAGAGTTGGTGGCGAAATCACAAAAGAATTTAAACAAATAAAGCATAAATATTCAATGCTTTCTTTAGGAAATACTTATTCATCAGAAGAACTTAAAGACTTTGATGAACGAATCAAGAAAATAATCGGAGAAACGCCTTTTGAATATGTTTGTGAACTAAAATTTGATGGACTTTCTATTGGTTTAACTTATATTGAAGGGAAATTAAGTCATGCTGTTACCCGTGGAGATGGCGTTTTTGGTGATGATGTAACTACAAATGTAAAAACCATCAGAAGTATTCCTTTGATTTTAAAAGAAGGGAATTATCCACCAGAATTTGAAATAAGAGGTGAGATTTTCATGCCGCATAAAAGTTTCGAGAAATTAAATCTTGAAAGAAATTCAAATGGCGAATTACCTTTTGCAAATCCAAGAAATGCAGCTTCAGGAAGTCTTAAAATGCAGGATTCAAAAGAAGTGTCAAAACGCGGACTTGATTGCTTTTTATATTATTTATTGGGCGAAAACCTTCCTTTTAGCTCTCATTACGAAAATTTAAGAAACACAAAAAATTGGGGATTTAAAGTTTCCGATTTCATGATTAAATGTAAAAACATTGAAGGTGTTATCGAATATATTAATGATTGGAATCTTCAGCGCAATGAATTACCTTTTGACATTGACGGAATCGTTATTAAAGTTGACTCAATTCCTTTACAAGAAAAACTCGGTTATACTGCAAAAAATCCACGTTGGGCAATTGCTTACAAATTTAAAGCTGAAAGCGTTTCTACAAAATTACTATCTATCGATTTCCAAGTTGGAAGAACCGGCAGTATCACGCCAGTTGCCAATTTAGAACCCGTTTTGCTTTCAGGTTCCATGGTAAAAAGAGCATCGCTTCATAACGCCGATATCATAAAAAAAATTGATGTGAGAATTGGCGATATGGTCTTTGTTGAAAAAGGTGGCGAAATAATTCCGAAAATTACTGGAGTTGATTTAGCTTTAAGAGAAAACAATGCTCCAGAAGTTATCTACATTGAAAATTGTCCGGAATGTGGAACAAAACTGACCCGAATTGAGGGAGAAGCAAATCACTATTGTCCAAATGACAATACTTGTCCACCACAAATCAAAGGGAAAATAGAACATTTCATCAGTCGAAAAGCAATGAATATTGATAGTTTGGGCGAAGGAAAAGTTGAAATCATTTTCGATTGTGGAAAACTTAATAATATTGCAGATTTATACGATTTAAAATACGAAGATCTATTTGGCATTGAAAAGAGTTTCATTGCTGAAGACACAGGAAAAGAGCGTATAATGCGATTTATGGAAAAAACAGTAGAAAACATTTTGAAAGGAATTGAAGCATCAAAATCAGTTTCGTTCGAGAAAGTTCTTTTTGCTTTAGGTATCAGGTATGTTGGCGAAACAGTTGCCAAGAAACTTGCACAAAGTTTCAAAAATATTGACAGCATTATCAATGCATCTCTCGAAGATTTAATTGGCACTGAAGAAATTGGAATAAAAATAGCCGAAAGCGTTAAAAACTATTTTTCAAATCCCGAAAGCATTTCATTGATCAACCGATTAAAAGAAAAAGGATTGCGCTTTGAAATTACAGAAGAAGAGAACACCACAGTTTCAAATAAATTTGAAGGTTTAAGTTTTGTTGTTTCTGGAGTTTTCGAAAAATATTCACGCGACCAAATAAAAAAAATGGTTGAAGAAAACAGCGGGAAAAATGTAGCTGCTATTTCTGCAAAAACTTCTTATTTGATTGCTGGAGATAATATGGGTCCTGAAAAAAAGAAAAAAGCTGAAAAACTAAATATCCCAATTATTTCTGAAACTGAATTTTTAGCCTTATTAAATGAATAATGATAAATAATTTCTGATTATCATTTTCTATTTGCAAAATGTTTCGAATCGCCCCATTCTCCATAGCCAATTTCATCGCCTGCAATTTTAATTCTTGCTTCTAAACAATTCCTGCATTCGCTTGCATCTTCATCTGTGCAAGGTTTGTCTTCGTATAGCAAATAATCGTTTCGATATTTGATTGGTGTTAAATTTGGCATAATAATATTGGCTCCAACTTTTAAAGATTTTTCTCTTCCCAAAGGATCCAATGCTTGCATGGCTGTTGTTGCTGCAATATTGATATCCTTCATGATAATTCGAAGAATTGCCACCATTTTCAATGAAAGATTAAACCTATCCAATTTGGGAATTAAATCAGCTTTGTATTGATATAAAGGCGTGTCTTCGTGCTCAATAAATGGTCCCATACCAACCATATCAATATCAAATTTCTTAAAAAAGAGTAAATCATCCGCTAAATCCTCTAATGTTTGAAATGGAAGTCCAATCATAACCCCAGTCCCAACTTGGAAACCAACTTTTCGAAGCAATTCTAATGACTCCATTCTTTTTTCGAAACTATGCCTTTCGTCTACTGGATGAAGTTTTTCATAAAGTTCCTTATTGGAAACCTCAATTCTCATTAAATAACGATGTGCTCCGGCTTCAAACCATTCTTTATAAGTGTTTTCAGATTGCTCGCCTAATGAAAGCGTAATTCCTAACTCCCCTTTTGTAAGCTCTTTTATTTTCTTCAATAAATTGGTAATTGTTGAAGTAAAAACTTTATCCGATCTTTCTCCCGACTGAATAACGATTGAACCATACTTATTTTCATAAGCAAACATGGCGGCTTCAATCACTTCGCTTTCTGCAACTTCGTAACGGTGGACATTGCTATTTCCAGCTCTAATTCCGCAATACAAACAATTTTTGGCGCAAATATTAGAGAATTCAATTAATCCACGGAAATAGACTTTCTTCCCAACATATTTTGCCTTTGTTTCTAAGGCTTTTTCATAAATTTTTCGTCGGTCTGTTTCATCAGCAGATAATAAACAAACAATATCTTGTTTCGAGAAATTGTCTTGAGCGAGTATTTGGTCAATGTTGTTAAGCATAATCTTTAAATTCAAAGGGGTATTCAGAAATTATTTCTCTAAAAGAAATCTCAACGAAATTAGTTAAAATCTTATACAAGTATTAAAATTACCAGAAAATATATTTAGAAAAGTGAAATATTAAAGATAATCCAAAGAATTATTCTCTAATTTTACAAAAGGCGCGATGGCCCTGCCATAAATTCCATGAATATAAGCAATCGCCATTCCGTAATTGGTAACCGGAATACCAGCTTCAATTGCAGGTTTCAATCGATTTACTATTTGTTTCCGAGTGAGCATACAACCACCACATTGAATTACCATGCTATATTGGTGAATATCTTGAGGTAATTTATTCAATCCAGCAACAACTTCAAATTCTAAGTTCTTTCCTGTGAAATTACTTAGCCAACGTGGAATTTTAACACGACCAATATCATCACATGAAGAATGATGCGTGCATGATTCCAGAATAAGAACTTTATCGCCATCCATTAATTTCGAAAGATGTGGTGTTCCTTTTAAATAGTTAATAAAATCTCCTTTGTGTTTTGCTAAAATAATGCTAAAACTCGTTAACGGAACATCTTTTGGAATAGAAGCATCAGCTTTCAAAAAAATCTGACTATCGGTAATAACCAACTTAGGTTTTGGAGACATTATTTTATAATAAGAATCTACTTCCCTTTCTTTTAAGATAGTAACAATGCAATCATTATCCAAAACATCACGAATCACTTGAACTTGCGGAAGTATCATTCGGCCTTCAGGAGCTTCAATATCAATTGGTGTGATTAAAAGCACAGAATCACCATAAGATAACAAATCTCCAATCAATGATTTGGATTGGTATGCAGATTCAGGAATAAATTTCTTTATTGTTAAAAGCAATTCATTTTTATTGGATTTTTCCTGGCAGGAGAAATCCACCACTTTTGTGGAATAAGCGTTTTCAATTAAGTTTTTAATGTGATTCGATAGACCTTCAACATCCGATTTATTATGAACAACAAAAAAAGGAATTTCAAAGGTATTTAGCTCTTCAATGAGTTTTCTTTCGGGTTCTGCAAAAACATTTCCTGTAATAACAATGATTGCAATATCAACAATTTTAAGAATTTCGAGGGTTTTCGCAACTCTTTTTTCGCCAAGTTCACCAACATCATCAATTCCGGCAGTATCAATTAAAATCACAGGACCAATTCCGTGAATTTCCATGGACTTCTTAACTGGGTCGGTAGTTGTTCCGGCAACCTCAGAAACAATGGCAAGATCCTGTTCAGACAAAGAATTGATTAAGGAACTCTTTCCGTTGTTCCTCCTGCCAAAAATTCCAATATGTGGTTTTGCGTCTCTACCTTTTGACATAAAACTAAATTTAAGATCTAAATAATGTCTTCAACAGAATATCCTAATTTTAATAGATTTTCGGGTTGTAAAACTGTTTGTAATTTATCTTCGTCAAACAAATGTAAATTATCATTTGCTTTAAAAATATCAATATCAAATTGTTTCATTTCTTTGGCAATTAATGTTGCATTCTCATATCCAATATATGGAGTTAAAGCAGTTGTAATTGCGGGACTTTTAAACAATTTCTCCTTTGCAGTTTGCTGATTTATTGATAAATCTTCGAATAAATTTACAGCAAGAGTTTCGTCTGCTCCAATAAGAAGTTTTAAACTTTCAATAAAAGCATGACCAATTGTTGGAATGTATGCATTCAAATCCAGACTGCCCATTGCACAAAGAGAAGTAATCAAAGAATCGTTACTATATATTTTATGTGCAGCACTTATTACGAATTCAGGAATCACTGGATTTACCTTTCCAGGCATTATGGAACTTCCCATTTGTTTTTGAGGTAATTCAATTTCTTTTATATTAACCAAATCCGAAGAAAGTAAACGTAAATCAGAAACCATCTTTTCGAGGTTTACCGCATGAGATTTAATAATTGCATGAACTTCAACAAAAGCATCAAGGTTAGAAGTTGCATCCGATAAATTTTCGCTTCGGGTTAATGGAAGTTTGGTAATCTTTTGAAGCATTGGAACTACTTCCATAATAAAAAAACGAGGCACTCCTATTCCTGTTCCTACGGCACTTCCGCCCAAGTTCACGGTTTTTATGCGTTCAAAACATTTTGAAATTCGCCACCAATCGCGCGACAATGCATCACTATAGGAACTGAAAAGTTTTCCATAAGAAGAAGGAACCGCTTCTTGCATTTGAGTATAAGCAATACGAAGGTTGTTTCTATATTTTCCTTCTACCAACTCTACTTTTGAACGCAAATTATTGATTGAATTTTCCAATTCATTGAGCAAACGCATGCTCACTAATTTTAGAGAAGTTGGAATTACGTCGTTCGTTGACTGGTAAATATTCGCATGCTCAATCGGATGAATTATTGAATAATTGCCTGGATTTTCGCCAATTTTTTTCAAAGCAACGTTGGCAATGATTTCATTGATATTCATGTTAATACTTGTTCCAGCTCCTCCTTGCATGGCTGGAACAATAAAATTCTGAAAATATTCTCCTCTTGAAACTTCTGATGCACTTGATATTAAAGCATCAATAATTAGGTCATCAAACAGTTTAAACGACAACTCATTCTGATTGTATTTACTTAAAACAGCTTGCTTAAAACTTTTGTAAGTGTAATAGCATGCTAATTTTACATCGGCAACAGCTTTATACCATTCATAATGAAAGATTGTGTTATCAGGAAAATTCTCAACTGCTCTAAGTGAATGAATACCATAAAAAGCTTCATTATCTATTTTTTTCTCCCCTAAAAAGTCTTTCTCTATCCGCATTTTGTGATTTAATTAATGAGTCTCAAAGATAAAATAAGGTCCATTAAAAACCAAATTATCAAACATAAATAAAAAATAAAAAGTAGTAGTGATTAAATCCCTCTTTCCTTCCAGATAAGAGCACTCGCACCAAGCACTGCAGCCTGTTCACAAGAAAGTCCAGAAGGCAACAATTTAACTTTGTTTTTGAATATTTTCAATAATTGATCTTCCATGTGTTTTTTTGTAGGATTAAAAATCAAATCCCCTGCCTGAGCCAAACCTCCATAGAGAAAAATTGCCTCAGGATTTAATATTGCAACAACATCAGCCAACTTCCATCCAAGAATTTTTCCTGTAAATTCAAATGCATCAATGGATATTTGATCGCCTTTTGTGGCAGCTTCAAAAATTTTCTTAGAAGAAACTTCATTTTCATTTAATCCTCTGAAAACACTTGGCAAATTGGAAGTTTCCAACATTTCGATTACTGTTCGCTTTATCCCGGATGCTGATGCATACGTTTCCAAACAGCCTTTTCTTCCACACCCACATTCTCTTCCGTCATAATACACAATTGTATGTCCAACTTCACCAGCAAATCCATCTTTCCCATATAATACTTTTCCGTCCACTACAATACCGCTACCTAAACCCGTTCCTAAAGTAATCACGATAAAATCTTTCATTCCTTTTGCAGAACCAAAAACCTTTTCGCCAATTGCTGCTGCATTAGCATCATTTGTTAAGACAACTGGAATGTTTTCAAAATACTTTTTAAAACTTGAAACAACATCAATGATTCCTGTCCACTTTAAATTTGGAGCATATTCAATCGTACCAGTAAAGAAATTTCCATTTGGTGCACCAATTCCAATTCCAATCAATTCGAGTTTGTCCTGGTCGAAACTGGAAATCGAATTATTGATGCTTTTAACTAAATTTTGTAAAAACATTGAAAAATCAATGTAATCATTTGTAGAAATCCTGCCATTAACTAGACAATTCCCATTCCTATCGACTGCGCTATAAACTGTGTTTGTTCCGCCAATGTCTATTCCTAAAGCTACTTCAACCATCTAAATCGTTTAAATAATTTTTTTCAAGTTGTAATTTACTGAATTACTGATAAATAACCCAACAAATCACATCCACTTTTCTCATTTTTTATTTTATGCAATATAATTGATAAAATACCTTAATGCAACAATTTTTCATTTATTTTAACTGGTATCCGTTATTTTCACCCTTTTCAATAGCTGGAACCCCGTCAATCATCCACGAAGGTGGCTGGGCGTTCTTCAAATAATAATCAAAAAATTGCATCATACGAATAGATAGATCTTTTCTGTTAGGACGTTTCATTAAATTGTGCTCATCGCCGTTATAACAAAGCAACCAAACAGGTTTTCCTAATCTTCGAAGCGCCGAGAAATATTCTACTCCCTGCGACCATGGAACAGCACCATCATTATCATTGCTCATTATTAATAATGGAGTTTCAACTTTATCAGCATAAAATAATGGGGAGTTCTCGATGTATAAATTCTGATTTTCCCATAAAGTGCCTCCTATCCTGCTTTGGCCATTTTCATATTGATGCATACGAGTTTGTCCAGATTCCCAGCGAATTCCACCATAAGCACTTGTCATATTCGAAACTGGAGCACCAGCCATAGCGGCTTTATACAAATTGGTGCGAGTTACCAAATAAGCCACTTGATATCCTCCCCAACTTTGACCTTGAATTCCAATTCTATCTTTATCCACAAATTTTTTATTTATCAAACTCATTGTTCCACTAACAACTGAATTATATGCACTTTCACCAGGAAATCCTACTTTGTAATCAATGTCTGGAATAAAAACTAAATAACCATTACTGGTATATAATGGGAAATTTATTACCGAACGACTTGGTGATGGCGGATAATAGTTATGAATTTGATCAGAATATTTCTCGTAGAAATAAGAAATCATTGGGTATTTTTTTGTTGAATCAAAATTTTCTGGTTTATACAATAAACCTATTTGTTCTTTTCCTTCAAATGTAATCCATTTTACGAATTCAACACTTCCCCATAAATAATTTGATTGTTGTGGATTTGCATTTGAAATCCTCGAAATTTTGGAAAATAAAAAATCACTTGTCCACAAATCAGGACAATCTTTAAAAGTATTTTTTTGCCAAATTAAAGTGGTCGAATTCTTTGATTTTATGGGAGATTGAATTGCACAATCCATCATTGTTAATTGTTTTGGATCTTTGGAATTGGAATTTTCCTTTACAAAAAAACCTTCTTGCTTTGTTTTATCATTTTTGGCTTTCAACAAAATATTTTCTTTTGGCAAGAACAAACTCTCCCTATCCAGCTTCAAATATCTTAGAATAATTTTGTTTTTAAACCCGAAAGAATTTGTAGTATTTACTGCTGGAATTTTATTTTCAGGACTCATTTTCCAAACATCATATTTGTCGTTTATGAAAACAAATTCATCATTATCAGCCCAACCAGCAATTCCAAATGATGCGGCAACTTGGGGAACGTCATTTTCATTATCGCAAAAAATGCCAGCTAAGTTTTTATTTAATGGATAAATTTTTGAAGTTTGAACTGAATAAGAATACCAACATGTGTCAGTAGGCTCATACCAGACAATAAAATTTCCTGTTGGCGAAATATCAATATTGAATTGTTTTTTCGTAAGGACCAATTTCTTTTTCCCAGTTAAAATATCAACAACATAAACATCTTTGTATTGGTTTGTTTCCCATGAAATTATTTTTTGATAAGGCTTAACATTGATTCCAATTGCAATATTTGTGTTACCTTTTAAGGTTGTAGAAACTGTTTGAACGTTTTCATCAGCTAATTGGACAATTTCATTTTTTTGAATATGATAAACCGATAAATAAGTCCTCTTTTTTTCTTTGTCAAGTTCCTTTAATTGCTGGGTCTGTAAATAACCATCATTCCAGTTCCAAACATCCAATTTTGCAATTTCATCTTCAGGAATTGTATCCTTTTTTTCAGGTTTTGGGTTTGGAGCAATACCGAAATACAATTTACTTCCATCTTCAGAAAATTCCAATTCTTTATTCTCACTTGCTGACCATTTTGAAGGGATTGCCTTACTCAACGAATCAAGAACACAAATTGAATTTTTTTCGTAATTACTTGAAAACATCAAATTATACTTCTTCGTTTTTGAGGTATCAGAAGAATAAAGGAATGCTATTTCATTCCCTTTTTCATCAATTGTTATTTTTTTTCCATATCCATTCTTTTTCAGAATACAGAATTTTTTGTCCTTATTCAAATTATAAGAAAAAACTGAAACGGTATCAATTGAATCTGATTTTGAAACAATGTAAACAAAAACAGAATTCTTTTTCGAAACATTAAAGTCGGTTACATTTTTAAAAGTTTCAACCTTTGAAGCTATTGGATTAAAAAAATACAAATCTCCAATTTCTTTATTTTTCTTAGGCTTTTTTGTTTTTGGTTTCTTTTTCATAGAAATCTTGGTCGAATCTTTATTTTCAGTAGAATCCTTTGTGGATTTTTCAACTTGTTTATCTAAAAGAAAAGCTAACCAATTCGAATTTTCAACTGGGATTTTAAATGATTTAAGATTGGCATATTTTTTAATTGAATCATTATAAAAAGTCCAAATTCCGATGGAATCCTTTGGTAATTCATCATCTTTCTTCTTTGCAACTTTAGCTTTTCGTGTGCTATCTTCAGGAGCTTTGATTTTAAAAACTAAAAAATCAGAATTACCAGAAAATACAGCATCATAAGCCCTTTTAATAGAATCGATTTTATTGTTTTCTATATTTTTAAGATATAAAACTCCGTCACCTTTTTGCGGATTTACTTCAAAAGAAACCCATTTCCCGTCATTAGAAATAATTTGGTGGTTGACACTTTTCCAAGAATCGTAAACATTATGATTTAAAGGAATCTTCTTGGTAGTTTGAGCTGAAACACCAATTCCTATTAAAGATAGCAAAACCAGTTGTAATATTTTTTTCATCATATTTATATACAAATTGAAAGATGGAATTATTAATGGGTAAAGATAAATAAAACAACTATTTCTACAATTTATTAGTTCTCAAATATTTTTTCTAACTTTGTGTAAATATTTAATGAAAAAAAATGAAAAAGAACATTCTACTACTTTTCGCTATCAGCCTATTTATCGGCTCAACTTTTGCTCAAAAAGATGATAAAGTATATAATTTTACAACTGTAAAACAAATAAAGACGACTCCTGTAAAAGATCAAGCACAATCTGGAACTTGCTGGAGTTTTGCCACAACTTCTTTTATCGAAACCGAAATGTTACGATTAGGAAAACCTGAAGTTGATTTATCAGAAATGTTTTTTGTTAGAAATGCTTATCCATTAAAAGCACTTAAATATGTTAGACTTCATGGCAGTTCTAATTTTGGACCTGGTGGACAAGCGCATGATGTTATTAATATGATTCGTGATTATGGCATTGTTCCTGATGAAATTTATAATGGAAAAAACTTAGGAGAATCTAAGCATTATCATAACGAAATGGATGCGGTTCTCAAAGCAATGCTTGATGCAATTGTAAACAATAAAGATGGCAAAATTTCAACAGCCTGGAAAAGTTTAGTTGATAACACTTTGGATACTTATCTTGGAAAAATCCCAACAACTTTTAATTACAATGGCAAAAGCTATAATGCAATATCTTTTAAGAAAGATTTCTGTGGAATTAATCCTGATGATTATATTGAAATTACTTCATTTAATCATCATCCTTTTTATCAAAAACTTGATTTAGAAGTTCCAGATAACTGGTCGAACGGATTATATTACAATCTTCCAATGAATGAAATGATGAATGTAATTGAAAATGCTTTATCAAATGGATATTCTGTTGCATGGGATGGAGATGTAAGTGAAAAAGAATTTTCAAACAAAAAAGGTTTTGCTATCGTGCCTCTAAATGAAGATAAGAGTAAAACAGAAATTACAACTGAAAAAACTATCACTCAAGAGATGCGTCAATCAATGTTCGACAATTATTCTACAACCGACGACCATTTAATGCATATTGTTGGAAAAGTAAATGATCAAAAAGGAAATACTTACTATTTGACAAAAAACTCCTGGAGTGCAACTGGTAATGATTTTGGTGGATATATCAATTTGTCTGAAGCTTTTGTAAAACTAAAAACAGTTGCAATTTTAATTCATAAAGATGCTATACCTGCTGAAATAGCTAAAAAAATCGGATTAAAATAAAATAACTAAAATGCTTGTTGAAGATTTTTCTGGCTTATTTTTTTGCCCCAAGTCTTAACACATTTTTCAATCTGTTCGAAACTTACAGGCTTTGATAAAAAGTCAACCATACCAGCTTTTAAACAATCTTTTTTGCTTGCATTCGCGGTAAAAGCTATTATTATCGGTTTTTTTTCAACCTTGAAACTATTAAGAATGCATTCTGTTGCTTGAAATCCATCCATTTCAGGCATTTCAATATCCATAAAAACAATATCATACTTTTTGTTTTCGCAACATTCAACAGCTTTTACACCGTCCAAAGCCACATCAGCTTTATATCCCAGAAACTCGAGAAGTTTATAAAGTACTTTTTGATTAATCAAATTATCCTCAGCAATTAAAATATTTAATGGAAACCTTTCGCTTAAAACTTCCTTTTTGGATTTGGAAACTATTTTCCATTTTTCAATAATCTCGATAGTTTTAAAAGCCTTTTTCAGAACATTTTTCATATGAGAATTTTGGCCTGACGTTTTTGAAATGTCATTTGATTGAATATTACCATTAAAACAAGATTGTTCATTGATCTTGCAATATCCAATTCCTAATTTCAAATCCAAAGATTGTAAAGAATTATTCATAACCAAGTTTTTTAATTTCAACAAATAATCATTTTTAGAGTAGATAAATTTAAGGTTAATAACTCCCATTAAAAAGCGCAATTTAACGCAAAATATGTAGGTAAATTTGCGTGTTTTTATCGGAGAATAATTATTTAGTGCTTTGATTTCTAAATTAAAAAAAATGAGTACCTTTGCAAACTTTTTAACTGAAATAAATATTAAATGCACGAAATAAGAAACATAGCCATTATCGCTCACGTAGATCACGGAAAGACCACTCTGGTTGACAGAATACTTCATCAAGTTAATCTTTTCCGCGAAAATCAAAATGTTGGGGAATTAATTTTAGATAGTAATGACCTCGAAAAAGAAAGAGGAATTACAATTCTTTCCAAAAATGTGTCGGTAAGATACAAAGGTGTAAAAATAAATATCATCGACACTCCTGGTCACTCCGACTTTGGTGGTGAAGTTGA
>JACAAW010000091.1 GCA_013377115.1 Bacteroidota bacterium
AAATCAGAAATAATTTTGGCTTCGGCAAGCATTTCTTGGCGAGATTCACCTGGTAATCCAAAAATTAAATGCGTACCAGTAAATAGATTTCTTTCTGCAGCCATTGTAATGGCTTTTACGGATTGTTCAAAACTATGTCCACGATTGATTCTTTCCAGAGTATGATTGTAGCAGGATTCTATCCCAAATTCAATGACGATGTGATGAGTTTCGTTTAGTTTTTGCAAATAATCAAGTTTCTCTTCATCAATACAATCGGGACGAGTGCCAATTACCAAACCAATTACATTTTCAAAACTCAGAGCTTCTTCATATCGTTTCTTTAATGAATTTAACGAATCATAAGTGTTTGAATAAGCTTGGAAATAGGCAAGATATTTACTTGCTCGTCGATAACGGTTTTCATGAAATTCAATTCCTTCGGTTAATTGCTGCGAAATAGATTTTCCAACTTCGCAGTAAGAAGGATTAAATGCATCGTTATTACAATAAGTACAGCCACCAAGAGCAATTGATCCATCCCGATTTGGGCAAGTAAATCCAGCATCTATGGAAAGTTTCTGAATTCTCTCACTAAAAATCTTTTGGTGATAATTTGCGTAAGCATTAAATCGCCGACTATGGCCCCAGCTATATATTTCGTTTTTTGTCATAAAAAATAAAAGGCTTCCAAAATTTCGAAAGCCTTTTCAATTTGGACTTAAATATTATTCTTTAATAATTTTCTTAATTATGGTAAATTGATTTGTTCTAATCTCCACAAAATAAATCCCTGATTTAAAACTGGACAAATTCATTTTTTCTTCAAATATTTTATTTTCAGAATTGATCCTTTTTTCAATAATCTTTTCGCCCAAAACATTCAAAACAGTCATTGAAACATTTGAAGCAATAGATAATGGAAAAGCAATCGTCAAATCATTGGTAACTGGATTTGGAAATACCTGAACAAATTTTTCAAAATCAACAGTTTCAACATTAACTGTAGGACAATTTTTCTGATAAGTAATTCTTTGAGATACAGTTAATGAATCATTGAATTTTGTCCATGATGCTGCATTTCCTTTTAAATAATAATCGAGATAAAGTTTGGTATAATCCAATGCAACATCTTGTTGGGCTGCACTGGTAATTGGAATTGTTGGCATGCAAGTGGATTCTCCAAATGTACAATAAAAACTATAATCACCAAAATAGCAGTGTCCACCATTATTTATGCTAATATAAACTTTGCATGCACTTGCTAATGCATTATACATAGGAACTTGGTGATCTGCAGGAGGTGCAACGCAATCAACCGCACCTGAAATTACCAAACAAGGAATGGTAACATTACCAGCCGCAGTTATTGAAGGAGGAGTCGTATTTGCTGCAGCAAAAGTTACCATAACTGTTGGAACTGTATTGTTTTCGCATGCTAAAAAACTGGAACCACCACCCATTGAATGTCCCATAATTGCTGAAGTTGTTCCAACATGGGTATAAAATGGAGATGCATTATTTGAGTTTTCTGATAATAATTTATTTACTAGGAATTTTAAATCTAAACCAAAGTCCGAATGACTTGGAGAAAACCCTGTTTCGGTGGTTGGAAAAGCAACAATATATCCATCAGGAACCATCGCATCTTTGAAATACAAATAGGCATCATAATTCATGGAAAAACCATGTCCAAAAACTATTATTGGAAATGCTCCAGTGGCAGCCGTTACACTCTCGCCAGCACTAACACCAGGATAATAAATTTCGGTTTGAATACTTCTATTACTCCTAGCTGGATCTTGAAAAGTAATTTGGCGATGACCAACAGGATATTGAGAAAATCCAAAAAATGAAATAAGAGTTAAGGAAATAAAAAGTAGTGTTTTCTTCATAGGTTTCTTTTTTTAATTAATTACATTTCAAATATATAAAAATAAATTAACACAAAAAAACCTAAAACAATTTAGCATTAAAGATTTTAACAAAATTCTTTTCAATAAGATTTTTAACGAAATCCATCTCAATCGTTTTCCCTGTTTCAACTTGAATTGATGTAACAGATTTATCAGTAAAACCACAAGGATTAATCAAATTGAAATAATTTAAATCCGTATTTACATTTAAAGCGAAACCATGCATGGTAACCCATCGGCTACAGCGCACTCCAATGGCACAAATTTTACGAACTGTTGGTTTGTTCACATCAAGCCAAACACCAGTTGCACCAGGCAGTCTTGTAGATTCAATATTGAAATCTTTTAAGGTTTCGATGATGACTTCTTCTATTGAATGAACATATGATTTTACTGAAAGTGAAAAATTCTCCAAATCCAAAATTGGGTAACCAACAATTTGACCTGGTCCGTGATAAGTGATATCTCCACCCCTATTTATTTTATAAAAAGTAGCACCTTTTGCTAATAATTGAATTTGATTTACCAGCAAATTACTTTCCGAACCACTTTTTCCTAAAGTGTATACATGCGGATGTTCACAAAAGAAAAAATGATTTTCTGTTGTTTCATTGTTTAAATCATCCTTTAATTTGCGAGTTTTAATTTCCAGTGTTTTTTGGAAAATTTCTTCTTGGAATTCCCAGGCTTTTTTATAATCAATTAATCCAAGATCCTGGAAATCAACTTTTGTATTTCTCATTTTTAATGAATGTGTTTTTCAGCATGAAACGATGACCTCACCAGAGGTTTGCTTTCAATAAATCGAAATCCCATTTCAATTCCAAGTTCTTCGTACTTTTTGAATTCTTCAGGAGTGACATATCTTTGAACTGGAAAATTCTCTTTTTTAGGTCTAAGATATTGACCAATAGTCATAATTTGGCAACCAGCATTAATGAGATCCTTCATTGTTTCAATAACTTCTTCTTCTGTTTCTCCAAGTCCGAGCATGATTCCTGATTTGGCTTTTCCACCATTTTCTGAAATGTATTTTATAACTTCTATACTTCTATCATATTTTGCTTTGCTTCTTATATCAGGAGTTAATCGCCTAACAGTTTCCAAATTATGCGAAATTATTGTAGGTTTAGCATCAAGTACTTTTTTTACCAATGAAAAATTTCCATTAAAATCTGGAATCAAAACTTCGATGGTAGTTTCTGGATTGATTTTTTTGATTTCTAAAATAGTATTTGCCCATATTTCTGCTCCTCCATCAGGCAAATCATCTCTATCAACCGAAGTAATTACACAATGCTTTAAATTCATTAATTGAACAGAATGTGCTATTCTTTTGGGTTCTTCATTATCAACGGGAAGTGGTTTCCCGGTGATCACTGAACAAAATTTACAGGAACGTGTACAAATCTCACCAAGTATCATAAAAGTTGCTGTTCCAGCATCCCAGCATTCGCCAATATTAGGACAATTGCCACTTGTGCAAATGGTATGAAGCTGATTTAGCTGAACAATCTTTTTTACTTTTGAATAGTTTGCTGATTGTGGTAATTTAATTTTTAGCCAATCGGGTTTTCGCTCATTCTTCTGATCATTCATGAAATAAATTTCTTTATGCAAATTTATAAAAAAAGCAGCACCCAAAAAGATGCTGCTTTATTATTTTAGTCAATTAAAAAACTAGTTGGTTACTTTTTCCAAACGTTTCATAATTGAGAATATGAAAATTGCTGCAAGAACACAACAAATGATGAAGATTCCCCAAAGAATATACAAATCAATTTTTCCCCATAATAAACTTCCTACAAACAAGAATTTATTACCGATTGCGGTTGCCAATAACCAGCCACCTTGCATTAAACCTTGGAAACGAGCAGGAGCAACTTTCGAAACAAATGATAATCCAATTGGACTTAAGAAAAGCTCAGCAATTGTCAAAATTAAATAAGAACTCATTAGCCAATAAGGAGAAACTCTCATACTTTCTTCAACAGCAGCTCCAGCAATGTCTTTTGGCGAAACTAAATTTAAAGAAGCTATTAAAATGAGAATAAATCCAATGGCAGCGATAAACATACCATAACCAATTTTCCTTGGTGATGAAGGTTCTTTACCTTTTTTGTTTAGCCATGCAAACACGCCCATTACCAGTGGTGTTAAAGCAACAATAAATAATGGATTAAACGATTGGAATACTTCAGGAGAAATAGAATTTAAAGAATTATAATGACTTGCAAAATAATAGCACAAGTATCCAAAAACTAAGAACATTGCTGCACCGATAATTTTTGCAACTTTCTTTTTATTAAAGAATAGTAATGCGCAACCAGCAATTGAAGCAATTACAGACAAAATTGACCAAATATTGAAAAACAAATTCGTAACTGGTCCAACAAATTGAGCAGTATAATCACGTGCAAATAAAGTTAAGGTTAAACCATTTTGATGGAATGACATCCAGAAAAATATTACAACCAGAAATACCAAACACAATGCAGTAATTCGAGGACGTTCTTCTTTTGTTGAAATCTGGAATATTAATGAAACAAAACCAACAAACAAACCTACAGCAAGTCCTAATTTGTAATTGATATCACTGATATCAGTATAATTATCTGCCAAATGGAATCCTAAAGCCACAACAACCATTAAAACCAATGAAATAACCACCGCTTTTAAATTACTACCTAAACTAACAGTACTTTTATTTTCATAAATTTTATTGTTGTCATAAATATCAGGTTTAACGGCTACTTCAACTTCTTTTTGTTTTGAAGGAATTAATTTGTTAAATATCAAATATACAATCAAGGAAACAACCATTGCGCCAGCAGCAATACCAAAAGCATAATTATACCCAGTTGAAAAAACATTGATATAATCTGTAGCAAATACGCTTAGATCTGCCGCAGATTTTCCACCACCAGGAATAATAGAAGAATCGGCTAATTTCTGAAGTTGGGCAGTATCTTTCATTGTGCCATTTATAAACTGATGACATAATGCAGGTAAATTACTATCTTCTAAATAACCATTGGTTTTTAACCAATAACCTTTAATTCCTTTAGCAACAAATGGAGCGAAAAATGCACCAATATTAATTCCCATATAGAAAATCATAAATGCTCCATCACGAAATTTACGATATTTATCGTTATCGTACATTTGTCCAACAACAGCTTGAAGATTGCCTTTAAAAAGACCATTTCCCAAAGCAATTACAAATAAAGAACTAATTGAAACCCATAATTCTAGACCAGGAATTGCAATGATGCAATATCCAGCAAACATGATAATTTGTCCAATAAGAATTACTGTTTTATATTTTTTTGTCCAGTCAGCAATTAAACCACCAATTAGCGCCAAGGCATAAATGGCAAAATAAAACCAGGAATAATAACTTCCAGCTGACTCAGCGTCTAATCCATAGCGTGCCTGTAAGAACATAACAAGAATTGCCATCATTGTATAGAAACCAAAGCGTTCTCCCATATTGGTAAAGAAAGCTACTAATAAACCTTTTGGATGATCTTTTAACATAGAAAATGAATTAAATTAATAATGCGACAAACCTACATAAAAAAGTTTAAAGTAAACATGTTGGAAAAAATAATTTTTAAAGAAAAAAGCCCTAGAATCTAAACCTAATTTGTGCTTTTATTTCAGACTTTGTATTTCCATTTATTTCGGTGAGCCCAGAACTTACAACATTTTTATTTGAATAAATGGTTTGGCCATATTTTAACCAAACATCAATACTTCTCGAAAGCCGATATTTCAATACACAATTAATTCGGCTTCCTTTATAATAATAGGCTGGACTGGAATATCCATAAAGCACATCGTTTTCAAAAGCATAAATTCTGGTATCATAATTATCGGTATCAAAAATGGCATACATCAATGAAATGGTAATAGGAGATTTCATTAATTTATATGAGATATTTTCATAAGCCAAATAACCGTGATAAGTTGGGCCATCGCCAACTTTATAAGAAGAAAATTCAACACGACTTTTAAAACTAAATGCTTCGGAAAGTGGAAAAACAAGGTTAAAACGGTAAGTTTGTTTTAAAGTATTGTCCAAAAAAGAAATATAACTGTTCTCAGAACTATTTAATTGCTTGGTTTCTTGTTTGAATTTGAAATACATTTCTATTTTTTTGGTTGGCTTATAGTTTAACTGCACCAAATAATCAATTCCTTTAGAAGGTGCATCTGTTCTGAATTTCATCCAAGCAGAAGCAAAATTATCGCAGTAAGCAGTTAATGTCCATGCACGGAAAGGCTTTGCAACAAAACCAAGATAAAGACCTTCTTCATTAGCGATAGAACTTCCTTCAGCAAAACCACTACTATAAATAGATTGATAATCCTTTTCGTATTTCCTATGCAAAACTGAAACAGATAATCGTGCATCCAAACTCATCATTATTCCATTTAAATAAGCCATTCCACCATTTTCACTTCGGGAAACCTCTCCAAAAATATTGAAATTTCTAATGATATAACTATAGTCAATTCCGAAATTCAAATTCTCTTTTCCTTGAAATTCAAACTGATTATACAATTGAACATCTCTTTTTAATTCAGTATCAAAAACAGTTTTGTATGCAGTTGCACCGATATTCAATTTTTTATTGGTATATCCTAAATGAGCCCCATAAAGAGAAATTCCAATGGCGTCCCTATCAGCAACTTCATTGGGTGTTGAATGAAGTCCTGTTTCTTGAACTGAACTAATCATCATTGCTTCATTATTGAGCGAATCATAAGCAGAAATATTTGCATCGATTTTATGCTTGGAATAAAATGCAGAAACATTGAAATTTTTTATTCCAATCGTTGTAGCAATTCCTCGCATAAATAAGTTTTCGTCAGTTGAAGTAAATGGTTTAATTCCCTGACCACTTTTTCGAATTCCAATTGCATCAGATGATTTTCCGAATCCCATTCCCGACCATAATGTCAAGCCTTGACCAAACTGCAATTGATAATCACCAACAGCCAATGCTTTTACAACACCAAAATTCTTTAAAAACAAATGAACTGAATAGAAATCAAATCCATTTTTTTGAGCACCTTTAAAAAACTGCTCTCCAGCATCTTTTTCTCCTGTAATGCCAAAACTAATATTGTCGTAATATTTAAAACGGTATTTTAAAAAGAGTTTTTCGGGCGTTCCAAGATATCTTGAATTTGGACTGGCAGCCAATGCGGAATCAGTAATGGAAGAATAGCCAAGCTGATCTTGCAATACACGTTGATATCTCAGAAATAATTCACTATTACCATATTGAAACAATTCTTTAAAATTGAAATGACGATTATTTACATCATTTGCAACAAAAACATAAGGAAGAATACTATAAATCACTTCTAATGAAAAACCATCTACGGATTGCAATTCGTATAATGAGAGTAATTTTCCGTTCTTTTTTATATGTAACAATAAATTGGAAATTTGAACACTGTTCAGAAAAAACAATTGAGATAATTCTTCAGTATTTGTATTGTTTAAGTTTATGGGATGCTTTTTCAGATATTCAATACCTTCCACTAAATCCGAATAATCAAGTTCTGCTTCAGTATTTTCTGTTAGATTTTCAATTTTCTGTTCTATTTCTTCTTTATTGGTTTCAATAGGTTCTTGTGAAAAAACTTTGGTTGAAAAAAAACAACAGAGAAAAGCGAATGACAAAACTTTGAAAACAAAAAAAATATTATATGTTTTAATTTTTTCCATTATTTATTTCCTGATTTATCAAGATTTCCAAAAGAATAAATCAAAGAAACTTGTGGCGTAAAACCAAGCGTTTGATGGTAGCTAGAAGCAAAATCAAATTTCAAACTATTAAATTCAACACCAAAACCGAAAGAGCTCAACGTTGGGTTTGAAGACATTCCTATTCTCACATAAACTGGTTTGATCATGTGATACTCAACACCGCCTTTCAAAACAGGATTTTGATTAATATCTTTTTCTGTTTCAATGTTAATAAACACTTTTGGAGAAAAAGTATAGGTTAATCCCAATCTAAATATTGCCGGAATTTTCTCATTGTTATAATCTGATATTTTTGCCTGAATTGGATTGAAAATATGAGTTCCTATGGATAAGCTCTTATTAATTTTGTACAAAATACCAACTTCAAAAGTAAAAGCACTATTTTTTCCGTAATTCTCGGCAATTTTTGTTGAGAGATAATCAAGTTGCAAACCGAAGGACAATTTCTGCCCAAAAGATTTAGCATAAGCCAAACCAATTTTTGTTTCATTATATTGAGAATAGCCAAAATAATTCATGCTTAAGCCAAAAACGCCTGAATTTGTGGCAACACAAACTGCAGCAACTTTACGACTTAATTCTTTTGTCATGAATCGATTTTCGTAAAAAATCCCGGCTGAAATTCCCTTATTCCATGCCATAGCAGCTTGGTTATTCCCAACCGACCAAACATCTGAAAGCGTTAAAGACGTTCCTCCCAAAGCACCTGATCTTGCTCCAATAGGATCATTTTCATGTGCAGCAAAAACAGGAATTGAAAATAATATGAACAAAAATATAAAGTATAATTTATTTCTCATTTCTTAAAATTTAATTTCTAAAAACTTATCAAAGATAAGAAATGAATAATGCAAACTAAATTATTCGCGAATTTTTTTTTGCTAAGACAAAAAAAAGACTGCTTAGTCTTGGCAGCCTTTTTTTTCAGTGATTATTATTAGAATTTAAATGAAATTCCCTGAGCTAAAGATATTTCTTTACTATAATTGATGGTATTTGTTTGTCTTCTCATATATGACTTCCATGAATCAGAACCAGATTCTCTACCTCCACCCGTATCTTTTTCACCACCAAAAGCGCCACCAATTTCAGCTCCAGAAGTCCCGCTGTTCACATTGGCAATTCCGCAATCAGAACCAGCATCAGATAAAAACATTTCTGCTTCACGCATACTTAGTGTAAAGACGGAAGATGATAAACCTTGAGGAACTGAATTATTTAATTCAATTGCTTCCTCAAAAGTGGAATATTTTATCATGTAAAGAATTGGGGCAAAAGTTTCTTCCTGAACAATTTCGAAATGATTTTGTGCTTCGGCTAAAGCAGGTACCACATAATTACCAGATTCATAACCAGAACCAGAAAGTACTTTTCCACCAAAAAGCAATTTTCCGCCTTCTTCTTGAACTTTAATAACTGCATTTTGAAAAGCTTTTACTGAAGAATCATCAACCAAAGGACCAACAATTGTGTCAGAATTTAAAGGATTTCCGATTTTAGTTTCAATTTGGCTATATGCATTCAACAATCTATCTTTAACTTCATTATAAATCTTTTCATGAACAATAATTCTTCTAGTGGATGTACATCTTTGACCAGCGGTTCCAACTGCTCCAAATACAATTGAATTAATTGCCATATCCAAATCAGCATGCTCTGAAACAATTACAGCATTATTTCCGCCCAACTCGAGAATTGATTTTCCCAAACGTTCACCTATTATTCTGCCAGCTTTTTTACCAACTGCAGTTGAGCCAGTAATTGAGAATAAAGGAATTCGTTTATCGTTAAAGAAATTATCCCCCAATACGGATGATTTTGCAATGACTAAATTAAAAACTCCTTCGGGTACATTATTTTCCCTCAATACATTGGCAATAATATTTTGAGTTGCAATTGCGCACAAAGGCGTTTTTGAACTTGGTTTCCATACAACAACATCACCAGCAATAGCAGCTAACATTGAGTTCCATGCCCAAACTGCAACTGGAAAATTAAAAGAAGTAACCAATCCAACAATTCCTAATGAATGATATTGATCGTACATTCTATGCTCAGGAAGTTCTGAACGCATTGTAAAACCATTAAGAGCTCTCGATTGTCCAACCGCAAAATCACAAATATCAATCATTTCCTGAACTTCGCCTTGACCTTCTTGAAATATTTTTCCCATTTCTAAGGTAACCAATTTGGCCAAATCATCTTTTGATGCTCTAAGTGCAAGTCCAATTTGACGAACAATTTCTCCACGTTTTGGTGCTGGATAATTTCTCCAAATTTCAAAAGCCGATTGTGCTTTTTTCATTACAAATTCGTAATCATCAAAAGTGGCATTTATTACTTTTCCCAATTCGCTATTATCAATAGGCGAAGTCGAAACTGAGACACTTCCTTCTGGCTTAAGCCATTCTACTCCTGTGCTAACTCCTGAATTTAATTCTTTAATTCCAAGTCGTTCAAATAATTCTTTTTCTAACATTTTTAATAAATTTAAATTGAATTTTGCATTAAATTTTTCAGCTTAATTAGATTGCTTCTCCACTAAATAGCGAATCGCAATGACGTCATTGCGAGGTGCTACCCTGAGCATGTCGAAGGGAAGTATGACGAAGCAATCTTAAGGCTATTTCATAAATGGGTATTTAAAATCAGAAGCAGGAACAAAAGTTTCTTTTATTGTTCTTGGACTGATCCATCTTAATAAATTGAAATCACTACCAGCTTTATCATTAGTTCCTGAACCACGAGCACCGCCGAATGGCTGCATACCAACCATCGCACCAGTTGGTTTATCATTGATATAAAAATTCCCTGCTGCATAGCGAAGTTTTTCACAGGCCTGAGCAACAACATAGCGATCAGTTGCAAAAATAGCTCCTGTTAAAGCGTAAGGTGAAGTTTGATCACATAAATCTAAAGTTTCTTCAAATTTTTCATCATCGTACAAATAAATCGTCATTACAGGTCCGAAAATTTCCTTTTCCATCGTTTCGAAATGCGGATTTGTTGTAAGAATTAAGGTTGGTTCCACGAAATAACCTACCGTTTTATCACCTGAACCACCAAAAACAATTTCGGCTTCACCAGAATTCTTAGCAAAATTTATATATCCCATAATATCATCGAATGCCTTTTCATCAATAACTGCATTAACAAAATTTGGGAATTCTCGCACATCACCAACTTTAATTTCACTTTTCATTCTCAAAAGAATGGATTTAATTTCTGGCCATAATGATTTTGGAATATAGCTTCTTGAAGCGGCAGAACATTTTTGTCCTTGGTACTCAAAAGCGCCACGAATAATAGCTGTTGCAACTTCATCAGGATTCGCTGATGCATGAACAAAAACAAAATCCTTCCCACCAGTTTCACCAACAATTCTAGGATATGATTTGTACTTTTCGATATTATTTGCAATTCTTTTCCAAATTGAATTGAAAGTATTATTTGATCCTGTGAAGTGAACACCACCCAAATCTTTATGATCCAAAGCAGTATCGCCAATTACAGAACCTCTACCTGGAATAAAATTAATAACTCCGTCAGGCAATCCAGCTTCTTTAAATATTTTCATCAAAAAATAATTTGAAAAAACTGCGGTTGATGCTGGTTTCCAAATTGTGGTATTTCCCATTAAAACTGGCGACATATTTAAATTTGAAGCAATTGCAGTAAAATTAAACGGCGAAATGGCCAATACAAAACCTTCTAAGGGGCGATATTCCATTCGGTTCAATTGGTCGAAATCGGATTTTGGCTGATTCTCATATATTTTCGATGCAAAAAAAGCGTTGTGTCTCAAAAAATCTATGGTTTCGCAAGCTGCATCAATTTCAGCTTGGTAAATATTTTTGCTTTGACCAAGCATGGTTGCCGCGTTGATGGTATATCTGTATTTTTTCGAAATCAATTCGGCAGCTTTTAAGGAAATTGAAGCGCGAACTACCCATGAAATATCTTCCCATTCTTTTTTTGCTTTCATCGCAGCATCAATGGCCATATTAACTTCTTTTTCAGTAGCCATATGATAGTGAGCCAGTACTTTATTATGATCATGTGGCATTACAATCTTTCCCATCACACCTGTTTTCACTTCTTTTCCACCAATAATTAATGGAATTTCGAGATTTAAATTAGACAAACGGTCCAATTCCAGATTCAGTTTATGCCTGGTAGTGCTGTTTTTACTATATACGAAGGCAGGTTCGTTTTTAGGGTCATTAAACTTATAAATCGTGTTATTCATAATTGATAAAGCTTTCCGTTATGTTTTTTTGTGCATATCGAATGCAAAATTAAATCATTTTTCATTCAAAACAAGGTTTAATGAGAAAATTTTTTATGTTTATATGCAAAGTAGACAAAAAGCCGATATGTACTGTTAAACATATTGAAAATTCAGCAAATTTCTGATACTTGATATGAAATATTTAATAATTTTGTAACGAATAAAAACCAAAAAGTAAATTTTTATGGACATTTCGCAAATCAAATCAAAACACAAGGTATTAAAGGAATTCACTTACGAATTGGCACCTATTGAAAAAGGATATGCAAACAGAACTCTTTATATCAATTTTTCAGACAATACCATAAAAGAGAAACCAGTTTCTCAAATGATGAAAGATAAATTTATTGGGGGAAAAGGATTCGGCTTAAAACTTTTATGGGATGGCACCAAACCTGATACAAAATGGAATGACCCAGAAAACGAAATTGTGATATCTCCAGGACCAATTGCAGGTATTACTCAATATTCCGGTACAGGAAAATCGATTGTTGTTGCAATTTCTCCTCAAACGGATTCTATCATGGATTCAAATGTTGGTGGATATTTTGGCCCTTTCATGAAATTCTCTGGATTTGATGCTCTTGAATTACAAGGAAAAGCTGAAAAAGACGTAATTGTATTTATCGATGGTATTAATGGAAAAATCACAATCGAGGAAGCTCCTGCTGAAGCTTATGACAGCCACGTTTTAGCTGAACAACTTACAGAAATGTATGCTGATAATGAAAAAGACAAAGCAAATATTGCTGTTGTTTCTGCTGGTACTGCAGCTGACAATTCACTTATTGGAATGTTGAACTTCAGCTTCTATGATTTGAGAAGAAAAGTTTGCCGTTTAAAACAAGCTGGTCGCGGTGGAATCGGAACAGTTTTCAGAGATAAAAGAATCAAAGCATTGGTTTGTAAAATAGCTGGTATTAAAGGAAATTTAAATAATGTTGTTGATTTACCTGCTATAATGGAAAGAGGTAAAAGATTCAACAAAGAAATGAAAGAATTGGATGACAGCCAATGCGAAATGAGAACAAAAGGTACTGCCCACTTAGTAGAAGTAATGAACGATTACGACCTTTTGCCAACCAATAATTTCAAATATGGTAGTCATAAAGATATTATGAATATTCATTCTAGTGTTTGGAAAAGCAAATTTACTCAAGGTATGCCTGACGGTTGCTGGATAGGATGTACCATGGCTTGCGCAAAAGCTGTTGATGGTTTCGAATTGAGAACTGGGCCTTACAAAGGACATAAAGTTACTGTTGATGGACCAGAATACGAAACTGCTGCTAGTTTAGGTTCATGTTGTGGTATTTTTGATGCAGACCACACAATAGAATGTAATTTCTATTGTGATACTTATGGAGTTTGCACCATTACTTACGGAACACTTACCGCTTTCGTTATGGAATGCTACGAAAATGGTATTTTGAATTTAGAAAGAACTGGTGGATTAGATTTAACTTGGGGCAACGCTGATGCAATGATGGAAATGCTTCACCAAATGTCAAGAGGCGAAGGATTTGGAAAAATCGCTGGTCTTGGTGTTCGTAAAATGAAAAAATTATTCGCAGATAATGGATGGGGCGATGCTGCTTTCATGCAAGATATTGGAATGGAAAATAAAGGTCTAGAATATTCTCAATATGTTTCAAAAGAATCTTTGGCGCAACAAGGTGGTTATGCAATGACCAACAAAGGTCCACAACATGACGAAGCTTGGTTGATTTTCATGGATATGGTGAACAATCAAATTCCAACTTTTGAAAATAAAGCAGAAGCATTGCATTATTTCCCAATGTTCCGTACTTGGTTTGGTTTAATGGGATTGTGTAAACTTCCATGGAATGATGTTGAACCAGAAAACAACAGAGAAACTTCAGAACCAGCAAAAGTTCCAGAACACGTTGACAATTATGTAACCATTTACAATGCTGTAACAGGTAACAATATTGATAAACACGAAATTATTCGTCAATCAGAACGCGTTTATAATTTCCAAAGAACTTTTAATATTCGCAGAGGATTTGGTTTAAGAAAAGATGATGCACAACCTTATAGAGCGTGCGGACCCGTAACCAATGAAGAATACGATTCACGTGCAGAAAGATATGACAAACAAATGAAAGAATTGATTGGTGTTGATCCTACAGGAAAATCTACTACTGAAAAAGTTGCGATTACTCGTGCTTATCGCGAAGACCGCTACGAACAACTTTTGGATGCAGTTTACAAACGCAGAGGCTGGACAAAAGATGGTGTTCCAACTCTAGAGCATTTAAAAGCAATCGGAATGGATTTGCCAGAAGTTATTGAAGTTGTAAAACTTCATTTATAAAAAAAAGGAGCTGTGAAAACAGCTCTTTTTTTTTGAGGTATTAAATTATAGGACTAAAGTCCCAAAGACATTGTTCCTTTATTAGCCCCACCATTTATGGCGGGGTTAATAAATGCCGAAGACAAATGGGCTTTAGCCCAAATCTTAAACTAGCCAATAAAAAACTTGCACCATTCCCCAACAAATACTATTTTTACTTCTTTAAAAATTATAAAACTCTAACACTATTTTTATGTTTAAAACAAACGAATATTTTGATGGCAAAGTAAAATCCATAGCATTCGAAACTCCAGAAGGACCAGCGACTGTTGGCGTTATGGCAAAAGGTGATTATGAATTCGGAACATCACAAAAAGAATTTATGACTGTTGTTTCTGGCAAACTTACAGTTCAACTTCCTGATGAAACAGATTGGAAAGAATATACTGCAAACCAAACTTTCATCGTTGAACCCAATAAGAAATTCAAATTAAAAGTGGAAGCGGATGCGGCATATTTGTGTTTGTATCGGTGATTTATAATAGTCACAAAGGGACACAAAGTTTTTCCTAGTATTTTCAATGGTTTTCGTTGTATTACTATGATTCTTGGCAATTATTGTTGCTCAATTTCATTGTAAAAGAGATTCCTCTCTTCGTTCGGAATGACAAGCATTCGAGATGTGTTTAAGGGAGCGAGGGAGTGTCAGCTCGCTTGGCGAGTTGAAACTCCCTCGCTCCCACCAAATAAAATATATTATTGTCATTCCGATCCGCCTTTTGGCGGAGAGGAATCTAAAAAATGAAAAAATATTACTTTGTATTTCTGATAAAAGTTCCTATTTTTGCAAGGATATGTAAAGTTTTCCTAAGGTATCGGATGAAAAAAAACAAAAATTACGACGGTATTTCATTGCATTATAAAATCTGGCTCACCAGCGTTTCGGGTGAAGGATTTATGGGCGATGGAAAATGGCTATTATTGAAGACAATCGATAATTTAGGTTCTCTAAAAGCCGCTGCTGATGAATTAAAAATCAGCTATAGGAAAGCGTGGGGTGATTTGAAAAAAATTGAAACATTTATTAATATTCCAGTATTAGAAAGACAAAGAGGTGGAAAAAATGGTGGAACCACCATCCTTACTGAAGAAGGCAAAAAACTGGTTAGAACCTTTGATAAATTTCACAAAGAAACCAATGTCAAAATAGAAAAAGCATTCGAAAAATTTCTAATTGAACTACAAACGAAATAATGGCAAGGATTTTAATTGGAATTGACGACACCGACAATTTAGAGAGCAGAGGAACTGGCTTTCGCGCAAGGCAGCTTGGTTTGCAGATGCAGGAAAAAGGTCTTTGCAAACTGCATTGTATCAGCCGTCACCAATTATTTGTTCATAAAGACATTCCTTTTACTTCGCATAATAGCTCCGCTTGTATCGAAGTTTTTTCGGA
>JACAAW010000092.1 GCA_013377115.1 Bacteroidota bacterium
TACACTTGGATTAACAACCATTGTTACTGTATTAGAAGTAGCAGGGCTACCTGTAGCACAAGTTGCATTTGAAGTTAATAAACAGGTTACTAGATCTCCATTTGCAAGAGTAGTATTTGTATAAGTAGTAATATTAGTTCCAACATTAGTACCATTTAATTTCCATTGATAAACTGGAGTTGTTCCACCATTTGTTGGAGTGGCAGTAAAGGTTACTGAGGTTCCAGCACAAATTGTTGTTGCCGATGCTGCGATACTTAAACTAACTGGTAAGTTAGGGTTAACAGTCATTGTAACTGCATTTGAAGTTGCTGGGCTTCCTGTAACACAAGAAGCATTTGAAGTCATAACACAAGTAGCAATGTTCCCACTAGCTAAGGCTGCATTTGTATACGTGGTACTGTTGGTACCAACATTTGCTCCATTTAACAACCATTGATAAACTGGAGTTGTTCCTCCATTGGTTGGAGTCGCAGTAAATGTAACTGAAGTCCCAGCACAAATTGGATTTGCTGAAGCCGCAATAGAAACACTTGCAGCAATACTTGGATTAACAGTCATTGTAATTGAATTGGAAGTAGCTGGACTACCAGTAGCACATAATGCATTTGATGTCATCGAACAGGTGATAATATTTCCTGTTGCTAATGCTGCATTTGTATAAGTAGTGCTATTTGTTCCAACATTGATACCATTTAATTTCCATTGATAAACTGGAGTTGTACCTCCATTGGTTGGTGTAGCAGTAAAGGTAACAGATGTGCCAGCACAAACAGGGTTTGCTGAAGCTGCAATTGATACACTAGCCGCAACACTTGTATTAACAGTCATTGTAACTGCATTTGAAGTTGCAGGACTTCCTGTAACACAAGTTGCATTGGATGTTAAAATACAGGTAATAATATCCCCATTTGCAAAAGCAGCATTTGTATATGTTGCAATTCCAGTACCAACATTCCCACCGTTTAATTTCCATTGATATGTTGGAGCAGCACCACCATTCGTTGGTGTTGCAGTAAAAGTTACAGATGTACCAGCACAAACAGGATTTGCTGAAGCTGCTATTGAAACACTGGCAGTTACATTTGGATTTACAGTCATTGTAATTGCGTTTGAAGAGGCAGGGCTTCCAGTTACACAATTTAGGTTGGATGTTAAAACACAAGTAACAATATCTCCAGCGACAAGTGCGGCATTTGCATAAGTACTTGAACTTGTTCCAACATTTCCTCCATTTAACTTCCATTGATATGTAGGTGCTGCTCCTCCATTAGTTGGAGTGGATGTAAATGTTACTGAGGTACCAGCGCAAATTGGATTTGCCGAAGCTGCAATACTAATGCTAGCTGCGCTTGCCGTTCCAACAGTTGTTGCTAAAGTTTGAGCAGTTCCATTTCCACAAGTATTTGAAGGTGTAACTTGTACGTTTCCAGAAGTGGCACCAACAGTTACAGTAATAGAACTTGTACCTGCTCCTGAAGTAATTGACCAACCTGCAGGAAGAGTCCAAGCATAAGATACACCAGATAGGCCAGTAACACTATACGTTTGCGTTGTTCCAGAACATGGTGTATTTAAACCTACAATTGCAGAAGGTTGAGCGGGAACACCTACATTAATAAATGCAGTTTCGGTTAAAGTATTATTACCATTAGCATTAGTAACTTGTAAAGTTACATTGTATACTCCCAAAGTATTATATGTAACTGTTGGATGTTCCAATGTGCTGGTTGCTGGAGTTCCACCAGGGAAGGTCCATAACCATGATGTTGGAGAATTAGAACTAATGTCTGTAAAAGTTACAGTTCCTCCTGCACAAACTTGAGTTCTGTTAGCATAAAAATCAGCAACTGGAGGACAATTTATTTTTATTGTTTTTGCATATGATTCTAAACCTGCACCACAGGCATTATTTCCATGAACAGAAATGTTTCCAATATCTCCTGGACAAGCAAAATTAACAGTGATACTATTTGTAGTTGCACCAGAGGCAATGGTTGCGAAGCTTGGTACGGTCCATGTATAACTTGTTGCTCCAGGAACTGCAGTAACTGAATAAGCTACTCCATTTTGACCGCTTGCAACTGTTTGTATACCAGTGATGGTACCTGGAGATACAGGGACAGCGTTAACTGTAAAAGCTTTATTTGGAGATACAGTTCCAATACCACAAATATTTTCTCCATAAACGGTAATATTTCCAGCCGTAACTGTTTGAGCGAAATCTACAGTTATTGTATTAGTATATTGTCCAGAAACTATGGTTACACCAGTAGGAACTGTCCAATTGTAAACCGATGCACTGGTAATATTAGGAACTGAGTAAACTACTCCTGTTTGTCCCTGACATACAGTTGCTGGTCCAGTAATGGTACCAGCGGCACCTGGGTTGTAGGAACAAGCTTGACCACTAACATAAATATCATCTATTAAAGTTAATGCTGCATTTGTTGTGGCTCCTCCATTTAAAGAAACGTTCGTTGTTTTTAACCATAACAGCATTACACTAGGTTGATTATCGCAAGAAGAAGGTAGAGCAACATTTGTCAAAACGCCTTGGGTCCAGTTGTTTGCGGTTGACATTGGAGGTACAGTTGCCAAACTATAGAAATTATTTCCTCCATCAGGAGAATAGTAAAGAGTAAAATTCTTTGGAGATCCATTAGCAGTCCCACTTTGCTTAGATGATACTTTAATATTCAGAAATCCAAGAGTAGAAAATTCTACACTCCAATAATCATTGGTAGTTAGAGCATCATTCCAACCGGTTGAACTTGCACATTTATCAGTTCCTCCACTTGCACCTGTTGTGGCGAAAGCAGGAGCTACAACACTTGTGGATCTGGTAATTGTTTTAGTAAGATTAGCTGCAGCACCGCCATCAGCTGTAATGTTAGCTGATGTATTAGGGAAATTCCAAAAAACAACGTTTGAAACAGGTGTAACTAAAATATAACCTGATTTGGTTTTTGTTCCTGTTCCATTAACATTTGTCGCATTCAATGTTGCATCGTAAAGACCTGCAGCAGCATAATTAATTGGAGTTGGATTTTGAATATTTGTTGTTCCCGTTCCACCAGGGAAAGTATATGCCCATGATGTTGGTGTTGGTCCACCAGTAGATTGGTCTGTATAAGCTATTGAAGTTCCTGGAGTGATGACAGTCTGACTGGCAGAAAAATCAACATTTGGAACATTTGTTGCTGGTTGGTCTAAACAATATTCAGGTAAAAGATAAAGTGATCCATTTACTCCAAATTTTGATTGATATGTTACCCATGAAGCTCCATCTAAAACATATGCAGTATTGGTTCTACCAGAACCTCCGTTTGCTAAATAACAAGCAAAAGTGTCAAGATTAGCAACATTAGTCAGTGAGAATCCAGCAAAGAATGTGCTACCAACAGCTACTGGATTAAAATCAATATAATTAATAAAACCTGCATCTAAAGTACTCACCAAAACAGATTTTGAAAACAACTCTGTTCCCGGCACACCGGCGTTATTATCCCAAATTTTAAAAGTAACATTTGTTGCATTACCAATAACATCAGCAGAACCAACCGCAACGGCAAGCGATTTTACTTTTCCAGTTGAATTCCCTATTGTGAATTTATCAGCGTAAGCTGTAACAGTAGTATTATTATGGCCAGGAACATATCCCCAAAAACCAGAAGGTGCTTTATAATATGAAACACCATCACCATCTTGAATATTTGAATCAAAACTACAACTATTAAATACATGAATATAATCAGTTTTTGTTGTTGAAACTGAACCGTTTTGATTGGTTGCTGTTAAGGTAACAGCGTAATATCCTTCAGTATTGTAAACAATATTTGTTGGGTTTTGAGCTGTTGAAGTTGCTGGTGTACCTCCTGCAAAACTCCATGACCATGAAGTTGCAAATTGAGATTGATCAGCAAAATTTACACTTTGTCCAGGAATTATTTTCTTACTGGTTGTTGCAATGAAATTAGGTTGAGGAAGTGAATTACCAAAAGTTACGCCTTCGAGGCAAACATCATCAATTTCCCATGCATAACCACATCCAGCGTTAGCACCTAAATCAGCTTGCAAACTTTTAAAAGTAAATCTAACTTTTACATTTGTTTTTCCAGCTGCAGCACTTGAAATATCTATCCTTTGTACCTGTGGATTTGTTGTTCCATCATTGGTCGCATAATCGCCATGAACCACATATTTCGTAGATGTAACAAAATTATCTGTACTAACAAAAACTAATGTACTGTCATAGAATTTTGCATAGTTTTCTTCAAATTTTAAAGTTACGGCTTCGTAATTTGTACAATTTTGGGCGGCCACACTTGTTAAATGGGCATATTGATTACCCCCACACAATGCGTCTGAATCAAAAAGTGCATAATTTCCACCAGAAGTAGAATTAATTCTTCCCATCGGACCACTATAAGTTCCTGTTGGAGCTGCAGTGGTTATTGCCCATGCGTTGGTATAACCACCTTGTGTTGTTAATGTCCAATTTGCTGGTGTTGAAAAATTATCACACCATATTGAAGTTATTGCTGTTCCAGGTAAAACTGTAATATATGCAACTTTTTCTGTGCTTTTTAAACTTGTCACAGGTACTGGTGTGGTTGATGTTAATTTAACTCTGTATGTTCCTTGCTGATTGTAAAAAATAGCTGGAGGTACCTGTAAAGTAGATGTAGCAGGTGTACCGCCCTCAAATTCCCAAAGCCAAGTAGTTGCCCCTACTGTAATATCTGTGAAATTCACAGATTGTCCTTCGTAAACGGTTGTTGGAGTCCCATAAAAATCAGGATATCCATTATATGGGTCAAACCCATCAACTACTGTTAAATTATTGGTTGGCGGATCCAACCATGTTTTTAATTGTGTGGTTACTCCTCCAGGGGTCTGATCCCAATGATAAAAAAACTTTCCATAATCAAACGACGATCCTGTAGTACAATTTGCTAAAGTTCCTCCTGTTAAAGTCCCAACAATTCTCTTTGCAGAATTGAAAATTGGAGAGCCAGATGAACCACCCTCTGTTTGTCCCCATCCATTGGTAGTTGTTACATAACTTCCTGCCCAATGAGCATTTGCTGCTCCTATATACGTTCCGTCATTCCATTGCGCTGGAGTTAGTGTTCCAGTATAAGTTGAAATCTTTTTAATATCTCCAGCTGGATGATGAATTCCAACTCCTCCTGTAGGAGCTGTATTTGTTCTGTCCCATCCATTAAAATATGGAGCATATGATTGAGGTGGAGTGGTGTTTAGCAATACCAAACAAAAGTCAGAACCACCAGAAATTGGACTACTTGCTTTTAATGCACAACCTGTAATTGTAAAGGTTCCAGTAAATGGGTCAGCGCCTGGGTTCGCGCAAGTTGGTGATTCATATTTAAAATAGAACTGCCATTGATTCATTTCTATTGCAGATGCAAAGGTTGTTCCCATTCCATGACAATGGTCGGCGGTAAGAAAATAAGGTAAGCCACTATTATTTGTTGTATTTACTAAAGAACCAGTACACCAGCCCCAAGATCCGTTTTCTAATAAGAAAATTTCAGCAACTCCTCTTTTCTGGTTTTGCCATGCTGCACCTTCTGTACAATTAATATTTACTTCACAAGCCAAAGAAGCACCAAATCCAGTTGCTTTTGCTGTATTGTATCTGTCTAAAAAAGGAACACTTTTGTATACATATATTATGTCTGAAATACTAATAGAGGGCAATTGATTGCCAAAAGCACTATTGTTTTGATTGGTTATTGAATTCCCATTAATTGTTCCGTTAATTGGAGCATTAGGATTGGGCTTTTTTGGTAAGTTTGGAGGCATAACATATTCAATGGTAACAGATTCTCCTTGGACAAGTTCTGTCGAAAACTTTCTAGAAACAGGATTGTTTTTACTTGTATAGGCTCCTAATATTTGAGTTTCAAAAGCATTATACAAAAACAATTTTCCACCTTCCGGAATATAAAAATCATCGTAACAAACTCCAATAGCTTGAGCACCACTAGAAGTTAATTTTAATCTCCAGATTTTACTTCCATCAGGCATATCGGTCCAGGTTCCGGATGTTATCATGTTTAAACCAACAGGAACTGACCTTCCAGCCCATTCCGGTCCTGGTTTTAGTAAATCTTCCTGTAAGGCTTGAGTAACATCAATACTAGGAAGTATTCTTTCGTCAATCACATTACTAATCTGTGTTTTGTAAAGAATACCTTTAGGGTTTCCACCCTCACTGGGCTGCGCATTCGAAACTCCGAAATTTAATAAAATGGCCAAAATGCCAATTGAAATTTGTAATAATAACTTTCTCATAATTGTTAATTTATTTTTAGTTTAGTTTTTTTTTCAAAATTGTCTCCATCTGCAACAAAATAGTCATAAATCTGACTAAATGCAAGGATTGTATGCTTTTCAATAAAATAAGACGAAAAGGGTTTTCTCGAAACTGAATTGCATAGAAAAGAGGAGTAACTAATTATCATTGGGGGTTTTTAGCTAATTTAGTTTGGTTTAATCGTCTAAAATACTACCTCTAATTACATTTGTCAAGTATTTACAACTAAATATTTCTAGTTTTTGATATTTATCATTTAGACAAATGTTAAATTAATATAATAGCATTGGAATTAAAAAGAAAAACCTATTTTTGCACTTTATTTTTAGCTTTTATTGACTTTGAATATAATAGTGTTGATTAAAAATATCTTCCTTAATATTAAGAAAAGGATTGGCAATTTTAGATTTTTCGGAAAGAAAAAGGAAAAAGCAACCCCCACTAAATGGTATTATAGATTATTGAAATTTTTCTTAAAACTTTTTGTTGCAGTTGTAATATATTTTCTTGCTGTAAACTTTAATTTTTTATGGCTTTTTGGCTCCTCACCATCTGTAAATAATGAAAAGGAAATCAAAACTTCGGTTGCATCAGAATTATATACTGCCGATAGTGTTTTAATTGCAAAGTATTATAAAGAAAATAGATCTCCAGCCACCTATAATGAAATTCCTCAAGTTTTTATTAATGCTCTTATTGCTACTGAGGATGCCCGTTTTTTTGAACATGGCGGAATCGATTTAAGGGCTACTTTTTCTGTATTTTGGTATTTCGCAAAGGGCGATAATAGAGGAGGTAGCACTATTACCCAGCAATTAGCAAAGAATCTCTATAAAACTAGGAAAATTTCTACCGGATTATTTGGTTATATTCCAATTGTGCGAACCATTGTTGCAAAAACAAAAGAATGGATTACCGCTGTGAAACTGGAACGTAGTTATACAAAGCAAGAAATCCTTACCATGTATATAAATACTGTGGATTTTGGTAGTAATTCCTATGGTATTAAAGTTGCCTCTCAAACTTATTTTGGGAAACATCCAATTTTATTAAACACCGAAGAAGCTGCATTACTTGTTGGTATTCTGAAAGCCCCAACTTTGTATAGCCCAATCGCCAATCCAAAAAATGCTTTGGAACGACGAAATATTGTGCTTTCCCAAATGGTGAAATATGGTTATTTAACACAAGAAAAATTTGATGTTATTTCAAAACACCCAATAAAACTCAATTATAAACAAGATGACCAAAGTAATATTGAGCATGGCGCTTATTTGAGAAATGCCGTGGCAAACTTTCTTAAAGACTGGCTGAAAAAGAAAGGTCTTGATTTATATACAGATGGTTTGAAAATATACACTACCATCGATTCTAAAATGCAACGTTATGCTGAAGAAGCGGTTGCTGAACAAATGAAAAAACTTCAGAAGAAATTCAATAGACTTACTAAAGGTAGTGTGCCTTGGACTGATAAATATGGAGAAGAAGTTCCTCATTATATTGAAAACTTTGTAAAGACAACCGATTTATTTAAAAAACTGCAAAAGAGGTACAAAAATCATCCTGATTCCGTGATGATGTATTTGAATAAAAAGAAAAAAATGACCATATTTTCATGGAAAGGCGAGAAAGACACGATTTTTAGTCCAATCGATTCCATTAAATATTATAAACAGTTTTTGAATGCTGGTTTCATGTGCATGGATCCATTTAATGGTAATGTTAAAGCCTGGGTTGGCGGAATCAACTATAAATATTTTAAATACGATCATGTAAATCAGGCTAAACGACAACCAGGTTCAACTTTCAAACCTTTTGTATACTTAACAGCAATTGATAATGGCTATTCTCCTTGTGACAGAATTGAAGACAGGGCTGTTACTATTAATTATGTGGAAAATGGTGTAAAGAAATCTTGGTCGCCTCACAATGCAGATTTTGAATTTACAGGCGAAAATATGACCCTTCGTCATGCGATGGCACGTTCTTGCAATTCTGTAACGGCGCAATTAACAGAAAAGGTAACTCCACAAAAAGTTGCCAAATATGCACGACAATTAGGAATTTTAAGTCCGCTAAAACCAGTTCCTTCAATTGGATTGGGCTCTAACGATGTTTCTATTTACGAAATGGTTGGAGCATATAGTTCATTCTTAAATAAAGGTATTAGAAACGAACCATTTTTAATTACTAAAGTTGCAGATAAAAAAGGAAAAGTCATTGAAAAATTCAAACCAGTGGCCAAGCGAGTTATTAGTGAAGAAACTGCATTTTTAATGGTTTACATGATGATGGGCGGTTTGGAAGAACCAGGCGGAACTTCCCAAGCACTTTTCGAATTCGATATTTTTCAGAAAAACCAGATTGGTGGAAAAACTGGTACTTCAACTTCTTATTCTGATGGTTGGTTTATGGGTATGAGCAAAGATTTGGTTTGCGGTTCATGGGTTGGCGGTGAAGATAGAAGTATTCATTTTGTTGGTGAAGAAGGAGAGGGCTGCCATACTGCACTTCCAATTTATGGGATTTTCATGACTAAAGTTTATAATGATCCATCATTAGGCATTACCAAAGGATATTTCCCAAAACCAAAAATCAAAATTGTAAAACATTATATCTGTAAATCTGGCGGAAAGAAAAAAGATAAAGACGATGATGATAATGGATTTTTTGAAGATATTCCTGTTGAAAAGGAGACTCCTTAAATAAGATTTCTTGTTCCAAATATAGAACTGCCGATTCTAACCATTGTGCTTCCTTCTTCAATTGCAATTTGATAATCATCTGACATTCCCATCGAAATTTCTTTAAAGCTAATATTGTCTTTAAAAATCTCGCTTTTTAGTTGGTCGAAAATCAATTTTAAATTTTGAAATTCTTTTCTAATTTGAACTTCATTATCAGTATAGGTTGCCATTCCCATAACTCCAATAATTCTAATGTTTTCTAATGAAGCAAAAATATTTGAATTGAGTAATCGACTTGCTTCATTAAAATCGAAACCAAATTTTGTATCTTCTTCTGCAATATGAAACTGCATCAAACAATCAATAATTCTATTATTTTTTTTCGCCTCTTTATTGATGTCTTCCATCAGTTTGATGCTATCGATACTATGAACTAAACTCACGAAAGGAGCAATGAACTTTACTTTATTGGTTTGTAAATGACCAATAAAGTGCCATTCAATATCTTTGGGTAATTCCTGATATTTTTCAGAAAGCTCTTGTGCTTTATTTTCACCAAAAACTCTCTGACCTGAGTTATAAGCAAGCAAAATGTCTTCGTTTGGTTTTGTTTTAGAAACCGCAATTAATTTAACAAAATCAGGAATTGTTTTTTTAATTTCAATAAGATTTTCTTGAATGCTCATTTAATTCATTTTGGTGGTCAAATTAACGAAATATTAATTGATTTTTCATCAAATTAACTATTATAATTCAAGAATTCTTTTTACTTTTAAAGCATTATTATTTCTATTACTCAAAATTTATTTTTTATGCAAAAGATTATTATTCTAGGTGCCGGAATGGTCGGAAAAGCTATGGCAATTGACTTGTCTGTAAAATATGATGTAACTTCTGTTGATGTTAACGAAGAAGCTTTAAAGTATTTATCTTCAAATTATAAAATCAAAACAAAAGTTTTGAATGTTTCAGATACCGCTTTGTTGAAGAATGAAATAAAAGATTTCGATTTAGTAATTTCTGCAGTTCCAGGTTTTATGGGTTTGGAAACTATAAAAACGGCAATTCTTGCGAAAAAAAATGTTTTGGACATTTCTTTTTTACCTGAAGATGTTTTGCCACTTAATCAACTTGCCGTTGATAATAATGTAACTGTAATTATGGATTGTGGCGTTGCTCCTGGAGTTCCTAATTTTATTGCTGGTTATCACTATGATAGAATGAAAATCGATTCATTAGAATATATGGTTGGTGGATTGCCAAAAAAACGCGAATTTCCTTTTGAATATAAAGCCCCATTTTCTCCGATTGATGTAATTGAAGAATATACACGCCCAGCTCGTTATGTTGAAAACGGCAAAATCCTTATTAAACTCGCAATGAGTGATGCTGAACTTATCAGTTTTGATGAAGTTGGAACTTTAGAAGCTTTTAACTCTGATGGTTTGCGTTCTTTAATCTATACATTGAAGGATATTCCAAATATGAAGGAAAAAACTTTGCGTTATCCTGGTCATATTAAATTGATTCAAGCATTAAAAGCTTCAGGTTTTTTTAGTCAGGAACCAATGACAGTGAAAAATGTTTCTGTTAAGCCAATTGATTTCACATTGAAAATTCTTTTCAATCAATGGAAATTAGAACATGACGAACCCGAATTTACTATTATGCGTGTAAAAGTGGTTGGTGAAGAAAATGGCGTGAAGAAAGAAATTATCTACGATTTATATGACGAATTTGATCCAAAACAAATGCTTTCATCCATGGCACGTACAACTGGTTTTACAGGAACTGCAGGTGCAGAATTAATTCTGAATGGATTGTTTACTGAAAAAGGTGTATTTCCTCCAGAATTGGTTGGAAAACATGAAAACTGTTTCAATTTTGTTTTGGATTATCTGAAAGATAGAAATGTAATATACAAAAAGACTGAAAATTTGTTGTAAACCTAAATCGTTTTCTCGTAAAGTGTTCTATTGATTATAGACCGGCCTAAAGTAATTTCGTCGGTATATTCTAGTTCATCTCCAATCGCTACACCTCTGGCAATAGTGGAAATTACAACATTGCTTTCGCTAATTTTTTTGTAGATATAAAAATTGGTGGTGTCGCCTTCCATTGTGGTACGCAATGCCATAATGATTTCTTTTACACTTCCACTATTTACTTTTTCTATTAAGGTGTCGATGTTCAAATCTTTGGGGCCGATGGCATTCATTGGTGAAATTACACCGCCTAGAATATGATAAATTCCTCGGTATTGATTTGTTTGTTCTATTGCAAGCATGTCTCTAACATCTTCAACTACACAAATAGTCGAATGATCTCGGCTTCCGTCGCTGCAAATAAAACAAGTTTCTGAATCAGAAATATTATGGCAACTGTCGCAAAAAAGAATTTCGCTGCGCATTTTTATTAATGCATTTCCCAAATGTTTTGATTGAGTTTCTTCCTGTCGCAATAAATGAAGAACCAAACGCAAAGCGGTTCGTTTACCAATACCTGGTAATTTTGAAAACTCATTTACGGCATCTTCAACAAGTTTGGAAGGAAAAGTTCTTTGATAAAACATTTTTATTTTTTAAGAAGTGCAAAAATACTTAATTCTGCGAAAAGTGGCAAAAGTATTTTATTGCAGACTACAAAAGTTTTTGAAACTTTTGTAGTCTTATAAAATCTTTAATTACATTTGCTAAAAAAAAAAGCATGACGCCAACATTAATTCTTTCCGTTTTCCTCATTTATACTGTTCTGCTTTTTTTTATTACATGGCTAACATCTCGCAAATCCACAAACGATTCATTTTTTCTGGGAAATAAAACTTCGCCTTGGTTTGTGGTTGCTTATGGAATGATTGGTGCTTCTTTATCTGGTGTTACTTTTATGTCAGTGCCAGGTTGGGTAGGTTCAACACAGTTTTCTTATTTGGTGGTAGTTTTGGGATATTTGGTTGGCTATTTTGTAATAGCAACAGTCCTGATGCCGCTTTATTACCGACTTAATCTCACTTCAATTTATTCCTATCTTGAACAAAGATTTGGATTTTGGTCTTACAAAACAGGAGCCTTTTATTTTTTGCTTTCCCGAATCATTGGGGCATCTTTCAGAATGTTTTTAGTTGTAAATGTTTTACAAATTTTCGTTTTCGATGCTTGGAATGTCCCATTTTGGCTGAGTGTAAGTATTTTTATCGCATTGGTAATTGCTTATACTTTTAAAGGAGGAATTAAAACAATTATTTGGACAGATACTTTGCAAACCACATTTATGCTTTTGGCAGTTGTATTGTCAATTGTATTTATTTCAAAAGAACTTCATTCTACTTTTTCGGAAATGATTGGAAATATTTTTGAAAGTAAGAACTCCCAAATTATTTTCACCGACTGGCATGACAAACGTTTTTTTATTAAACAATTTTTTAGTGGAGCTTTCATCGCCATCGTTATGACTGGCCTCGACCAGGAAATGATGCAGAAAAATTTGAGTTGTAAGAATATTAAAGACGCTCAAAAAAACATGCTTACTTTTAGTTTGATTATGGTTTTTGTGAATTTCTTGTTTTTGCTTTTAGGGGCAATTCTTTATATTTATTCTTCTCAAATTGGTTTGAAAATTCCAACTACCACCGACGATTTATTTCCAATAATTGCATTCCAACATTTAGGACCAATTGCAGGTCTGGTGTTTTTAATAGGTTTGATTTCTGCCGCCTATCCAAGTGCTGATGGCGCTTTAACAGCATTAACAACTTCTTTTTGTGTTGATTTTCTGAACATCAAAAAGCGGACAGATTTAACAGAGAAAAAGCAAAAAAATATTAGATATCTTGTTCATATTGGATTTGCTATTGTTTTACTTGGCGTAATTGTGGCTTTTAAACAAATCAATAATCAAGCAATCATCAGCAAATTATTTACGGTGGCTGGCTATACTTATGGCCCACTGTTGGGTTTGTATGCTTTTGGTTTGTTCACGAAAATTAATGTTCGAGATAAATTTGTTCCATTGGTTTGCTTACTTTCTCCCATAATTTGTTTCGTTTTAAATGAATATTCCGTTCAATTATTAAATGGTTACAAATTTGGTTTCGAATTGCTAATTTTAAATGGATTGATTACTTTTGTGGGCTTATTGATTTTGAGAAAAGCAAAATTAAATTCAGATAACAACTTATGAAAATGAAATTTTCTACAATTAATAAACTTTCAGTAATAGCCGTTATTGCAATTATTTTTCTATCGTCATGTTCGAAATTTAATGTCATAAAAGTTAAACATTACGAAAAACCAGTTAATGAAGCCGGGATTTATTATGCTTTACCACAAACCGTGGTTAGTATTGAAGTAAAAGTTAAGAAAAATGATTTGGTAAAAGGTCCTTATGCTGCATTCGCATCAAAATATTTAGGTTTAAATAATGTTGCAATTGCAAATTCGACCACATATGAATTGGCAGAAATTAAAGTTACCAATTTTGCAGAACCAGATTCTAGTCAGTTTTATTTAGTGAAACTTGGAAAAGGACATTGCAAAAATTCTACATTTTTAGCTTTGAATGAAGCAGGATTAATTTTAAGTGCCAATGAATTCCCAGAAAGTAATGAGAATTCAGCCGATATAAAACCAAATAGTGAATCATTTAATAGCAGTTTCGGTAACTTTAGCTATTTCGCTGATGCCAATACTTTTGAAAAAATCGACACCATTATTGAAAACGTGAATTTAGACACTGTTTCTATCGCAAAGCAAGTGCTGGTAAAAAGTCTTGTAGAAAAATCGATGGAGCAAAAGGCAAAGGATGCTGTAGATTTTATTATGCGCGTAAAGGAAAATAAATTTAATTTATTAAGTGGCACTTCAGAAGTGAATTATGAAAAATCTACATTAACATATATGATTCAAGAATTGGAAAAACTTGAAAGTGATTATATGAAATTATTCACCGGATTAACTTCGACGAAAACAATAAAATATCGCTTTAATTATATTCCGCAACTTTCAAATGGTTCTAATTTAATTCCATTATTTAAATTTTCTGAAAAAGATGGAATTATGGATACTTCAAGTTCTGATGGAGATTTAATTACCATAAGTTTTGAAAGAAATTTCGCTACTGGACAATTAGCAAATTTTGAGAATAGAAAAGAGAATTCAAATAAACATGGTTTTTATTATCGAATTCCAGAAAATGCAATTGTAAAAATCAAAGAATCCAATATTTTAAAAGCAGAAGCAAGTTTTCCGATATCTCAATTTGGAGTGGTTACTTCATTGCCTACACAAAAATCTAAAGTTCAGTTTTATCCAAATTCTGGTGCCTTAAAAACGGTTGGCATAAATCGTGAAGGACATTTTAAAGGTCACGGTAGAAGAAGACATTAATAACAAATGTCATTCAGAGAGAAGCGAAGAATCTAATTTCGAGTTTTGATACTTTCTATTGTTTAATTCGGACACAGAGCGAAGCCGAAGTGCCCGCTGAATGTCTTTTAAAATCCTTTAAACTCCTTAAAATTAGCAGTGTCACGATCTAAATGTTTTCGTGAATCGTTAATGAATTTTTGAAACTCCTTTTTGTGTTCCGGTTTCATTTTGAAAGTGGTGGAATCGTTTTCAAATTGATAGATTGGCAATACATAATATTTTATAGGATTTTCAGATTTATAAACCCAAAAAGGCATGTATAAAATATTGTCGACATAAGTGGAATGCATTGCATGGTTTTTCACCAAATCGAAACGAACCATTAAACCACCATCAGAATAGGGTTTTCTTTGGTTGGCGATGAAATTTCCAAGAGACCAAATAATTAAGTTCTTTTTTATTTTGCCTTTATAATTGGTTTCTCTCACTTCGATAGGTTGGATAACGTGTGGATGTGAGCCAATAATAATGTCAACGCCATTTCGGAGAAGGAAATCAGCGATATTTTTTTGTTCGTAATTTGGCTCTCTTTGATATTCTATTCCCCAATGCATGCAAGCAACGATAGCATCAGGAGCGGAACTTCTGGCTTTTTCTAAATCGGCTTTTATGGTATTGGTATCAATGTCGTTGACAATTCCTGGTTTTGGAACAGGAATTCCATTAGTACTATAACTATAATTTAAAACTGCTATTTTAATTCCCTTTTGATTGACAATTAGTGGATAGTTTTTTTCTCTTTCTTGAGCGTTTTTAAAGGTTCCTGTGTGAGCAATGGACCTTGAATCCAATTTGTCAATTGTGGTATTGATTCCTCTTAAACTTTTATCAGCAGCATGGTTATTGGCATTTACAAATAAATTGAAGCCAACTTTATTCAGCGTATAGGCAAAAGTGTCAGGAGCACAAAACGAAGGATAACCAGAATAAGGACGGCCAGCTAAAGTGGTTTCGAAATTTACAATTCTCAAATCCGTAGCTTTTAAAAGTGGGGCGATGTATTGAAAAACAGGATAAAAATCAAAACAATCGCTGGTGCTGTCATCCGAAGCACTTTTTACTTGTGGCATATGAGCCATCGCATCGCCAACGGCCAATATTGAAATTCGGCTAGTAGAATCGGCTTTAAAAGAATTTCTAGAATTGCAGCTACTACTCGGTTGTTTTGAATAAGAAGTAAGAAAAACAAATAATCCAATGCTCAGAATAAAAAACCAATTAATACCATTTAGTAAATAGTTTTTTATTTTATTTAA
>JACAAW010000093.1 GCA_013377115.1 Bacteroidota bacterium
TTTATTTCAGTTTATCCAACTCCTTTTCGAGTTGTGTTACCAAATCATCCATTTGATCAATAACTGCTTTTACGGTTTCTGGTTTTGACAAATCAACACCAGCTTTTTTCAATTGTTCCATTGGAAAATCGTTTCCACCTGATTTTAATAAATTCAGATAATTGTCAGTAGCTTTTTTCTTTTCTGCTTCGGTACCAGTGGTTACCATTTTATAAAGTTGTGCTGAAGAAGCATAACAGGTAGCATATTGATAAACATAAAAAGGAGAACGGAAGAAATGAGCAATACGAATCCAAGTTTCTTTTTGTTGTGGATCGCGAGTTACAGCATCACCATAATATTTATCTAAAAGACCAGTCATGATATCATCAAGAGCTTTTACGTTGATTGGTTTTCCATCTTCAGCAAGTTGATGAGCTTGTAATTCGAAATCGGCAAACATGGCTTGAGTATAAAAAGTTCCAACAATACCAGTAATTGCTTGATTTAACAATGCGATACGTTCTTTTGTATCGGTTGTGTTTTTCAACATGTAATCAAGTAAAAGTCTTTCGTTAAATGTTGATGCAACTTCTGCCACAAAAATGGTATAATCGCTTGTTGAAAAAGGTTGGTTTTCGTTGGCCAATAAAGTATGAAGAGTATGTCCTAATTCATGAGCCAAAGTGTAAACTTCGTAAAGAGTTTCGTTATAATTTAAAAGCATGTAAGGATGAACACCATAAACATTGCTTGAGAAAGCTCCTGAGCGTTTTCCTGTGGCTTCAAAAACATCGAGCCATCCATTAGAAACAGCTTTTTCCATTTTTGTTTGATAATCTTTTCCTAATGGAGCAATAGAAGCTTGAACCATTTTCTTTGCATCTTCATAAGCATAAGTTTTTTTGAAATCAGTCAAACTTATTGAGCCATCGTAAGCATGATATTCAGTTAGTTTTAATACTTTTTTTCTTAATTTCAAATAACGTTGAAGCGGACTAGTATTATTTTTTACCGTATTTACAAGGTTTTCATAAACCTGAATTGGAATATTGTTTCCTTCCAAAGCAGCTTCTACACATGATTTGCTGTATCTGGCCTGAGCACTTGCCCAGTCTTTCTGAATAATTCCATTGTAAATCGAAGCATAAGTATTTGCGTTTGCTGTATAAGCTCCAAAATGTGCTTCAAAAGCCATTTTTCTATCAGCTTGATTGGCGGTCATTGTTTGGAAATTAGAATAAGCGCCAGGCGTTAAAGTAATTTTTTCTCCACTTGAAGGTGTGATGGTTGGAAATTTAATATCAGATGTTGAAAGTTCAGAGTAAATAGAAGCAGGAGTTCCTGATAATTGGGAGTAAAAAGAAAGTAAATTTTCTTTGTCTTCACTAAGAACATGGCTTTGCATACGATACATATCTTCCAATCCGAATTTAAAATCTTTTAAATCTGGAGTTTCTGCAATCCATTTTTTCATTGTTGCTTCAGGAATGGTTAGCAATTCTGGACTAAACCATGATGTTGCTGTAGCATATTTTGAAAATAATATTTGAACTTTCTGAAGTTTTGATCCAACTTCTTGATTTCTGGTATCTAAATTTTTCATCAAAGCTGGGTATTGATACACTTTGTAAGAAATGATATCCATGTCTTCTCTAAGTTTTAATGCAAAAGTTAATTCTTTTGCGCCTTTTGCAAGTGTTCCCTTGAGTTTTGCAATCTGGTCCATCATGCCTTCAATTTTTGCGTAATCTTTATCCCAAGCTTCCCAGCTAGGATAAATATCGTTTAAATTCCATTTGTATTTTGCAGGGATTGAATCTCTGTTGAGCGAATACTTTTGTGCCATAGCTGGTCCTGTGATTAGAAGGATTAATGCAATCCCTGTTAATACTGATAAAAAATTTCTTTTAAGTAACATAAATTTATGAATAAGGTGATGAATAAAAGAATAATTAATTCAGGCGAATTTATAACTTTTTATTTTCTAATGAAATATATTTATTGTCTGAATTTGTTAAAAAAGTATAAATGCCAATTGTTTATGGAAAGGGCAAAAAAAAGTCAGCCCTAATTTAAGGGCTGACTTTAAAGAAAATATAGATAACTTATTTATTCTTTTATAAAGCGTTTAACGATAACTGTATTTTCGTCTATCACTTTAACACAATACATTCCCTTTGAAAGATTGCTGATATCAATATTTTTTGTATTTCTAACAGTCATTACAACTTTTCCACTAATATCTAAAATGCTAACTTCTGCATTATTCTTAACGTTTTCGATATTTAGTATGTTTTGTGCAGGATTAGGATAAACCGACATTGAGTTTTCTGATGAAATTTCAGTAACTCCAGTTGCACCATTAGGAATAACATTTAGGTTAATAATGGTATTTCCTGATTTTTGAATATAAGTAGAGTCGCATAAAGTGCTGGTACAGCCAGTTGAATCAGAAATTGTTAAACAAATTGTGTAGAATCCTGCAGTATCAAATGTATGACTTGGGTAAGCTCCAGTTGAAGAAGTTCCATCTCCCCAGCTCCAAATGTAAGTTAATGGACCTGATCCAGATGCCATATTTACTGCATAATATTGGTGTAAAATTGTTGAATCAGGATATAAGAAGAAGTTAGCGCTGCAACCTGCAGGATTGCCACCAACATAAATATATTCGCAATAATTACTGGTACAAGCGTTTGCGTCAACTACTGTTAAACAAACATAATAATAACCTGATTGCGCAAATGTACTTGTAACAATTGAAGATCCTCCTGGTCCGATTACATTTCCATTATCAAAATTCCAGGTGTATTGATATGGTGCAGTACCACCTGAAGCGAATGCCTGGAATGTATAAGTGTTTCCACTATTTATGTAAGTAAAATAAGAGTTGCAAGTGATATTGTTTCCTACAGTAATAGTGTCGCAAAAAGTTGAGGTACAACCTTGATCAGTTGCAATAGTTAAACAAGCCAAATAGGTTCCTGCGGCGTATTGATGATATGGATATTGAACGGTAGAACCACTTCCATCACCAAAATCCCAATACCAGCTAACAATATTTCCGCTTCCAGCTGTTGAATAATCGTAAAATGCAAAATTTCCTGTTCCCATAGTGTCTTGATAAGCTTGAAAACCAGCACCGCAAGCACCAACTGGAATAGAATCGCAAATTTGGAAGTCAACAGTAATTGGAGCACTAGTTGAGGTAGCAGAATGGTTAACTGTGGAGCCATTACAATCTGTAGTGAAGACATTATAAGTAGCTAACATTCCGCCAACAAAATTTGCAGAATCGATATAAAAACCATTAGCGTCTGTTAATACATTGTTGTAATAGAATGTTCCATTACTGCTATCACCAACAATAGTAACCTGATGGTTAGCTATAGGTGCAGAAGAGAAGTTAGTAACATGACCACTAATAATAATGGACTGGGCATTTACAAATGCAATACTCGAAATTGCGATTGCCAAAGAGAGAAATAATTTTTTCATAATTTTATGATTTTTGGTTTATAAATTCATTTTTTATAATACCAAGACTAGATTTTTGAATTTGGTTGCCTAGTTTTTATTTTTCTTAATAATTATTTTTTTTGAAGAAATAGATTTGTCTGTTTTTAGTTGGATGAAATAAAGTCCGTCCGATAAATTATTTGTTTCTATATATTGTGTTTGCTGGCTTAATTTATTTTTTGAATAAACAATTTCTCCAAGGAAATTTACTAATTGCAAAGAATAATTATTTCCAACAAGTTGATTTAATTGAATATTTATTCCATCGGATGCAGGGTTTGGAAAGGCTGAAAATAGGGTGTTTTCATTTTGGGTTTCAATATTTGTTATTGCATTTGTTACAATATTTGAAAGTGTGGAAGCAATATCATTTCCCGTTTTATAAGAAGGATTACAAAGAACTGGATTAATCGCTTCAATCAAATAATAAATAACTCCTGGAGGAGGTGTTAAATCTGTATAAGAAAACAAAGTGCTTGAAAGACTTGTTAGTAGGGAAAGATTGCTTGATGTAGTTCCTCTATAGATATTAACACTGCTGTATAAAAATCCTTCATAGTTATCCCAATTTAAATTCCAGGTTCCGCCAATACCAGTACTAACAGTTAAATGAATTGTCTTATGAGGATCACTTAATATTGTTATTCTTCCACAAGAGTCTTTTATTCCTAATTTGTATCGATTAGCCTGCTGAGCCGGGATAGAGGCATAATCAATAAAAGTGCTATAGTTTGAATATGCATTTGAACCTATTTGCACATAATTACCAGCAACAGATGTTTCTTTAAAAACTAAAAAAGAGTCTATTTGTGAATTAAGAGGTTTTTCCCAAATAATAACATTTTTGTTTATCGAAGTATCAACTGATACAACACAAATAGAAGGAGTAAATAATGGACTTGTTCCAATGTAGCCAGGACTTATTGTTACAGTATCTGAGTAAACAATATTATTGCTATCTATCACATTCAAAATATTTGTTCCTGAGCATAAATTAGAAATAGAACTTGTTGTATCTCCGGTTGGCGACCATAAATAATGAAACGGAGGCGTTCCGCCAATCATAATGGAGCTTATAGAACCATCACAACTGTTAATGCAGGAAAGTGGAGTAGGTGTTAAATAAACACCAGGATTTATATTTTCAAAAATGCCCGAAAGATTATCAACCATAATATATGGCTTTTTTGTAGAATCAAGACTATGAATTAAAAAAAGCATTTGAGAATAGGTATTCGTTGGGACAAATGTTGCAATATGAGTTTGCCAAGTCAAATTAGTTACATTTCCCGAACTCCATAATAGCTCAGTGCAATCGCATCCTGAATTTCCTCCGTTACCACCATAGAGTTGTAACTCCACATCACCAGGATCTATCCCCGATCCAACTACAGTTGTAGTTGCCAGATCTAGAGTAAAAAAATATGAATGGCCTTGTAAAATAGGAGTTAAAAGTTGTTGTGTTGCTCCTTCAACCCAAACAATAGAATCATCTTCAACTAATCCAATATAAGTAGAGTCGTTTGATGCCGGTAAAGTTATTCCCCAGCTCCCCGGTTGAGTATCAGGAGTTGTTCCTGGCATACAAATGTTCCAATATGGCGGAGTAATGTGCGGAGTTGGAGTTCCTTCGAAAGAAGGATTTTGGAATAAAATGGTTTGTGCTTGGGTAAGTGATAAAATAGAAAAAACAAAAACGAAGAATAGTATGGCTTTTTTCATAAAAGTGAATTTTATTTGCGATAAAGATATATTTTATCTAGATATAAACCAATGATTTTATCGATTATTTTTAGAATCAATAAATTTCAAGGGTATTTTATTAATCAATATCGGACAAAATGCTTCTTTTTGATTGCTTCTCGGCGAAATGGCGGATCGCAATGAAGTATTAAAATTTATAATTCAATCCCAAATTCAATCCGTATGACTGGTATTTCTGCGAAGTAGGATAAGTTGATTCAAAAACAGAATTTAAATTTAACTTAAAAGATGGTTGAAGAATAATGCTCAAATTTTCATTTAAATGATAGGTACAACCAATTCTAAACAAAAAATTGTAAAGGGTTTTTTTAAAAGGAGTTTCAACCAATATGTCGTTAAACCCGCTGGCATCGGTTTTTAATAACTTTCCTTTTGATCCGCTTAAAAAGCCAAAAGAAACTCCTGTTGAAGCTTGATAGGATAGTTTTCTTTTTCCAAATGAATAACCAATTAAAATAGGAATTTCAATGTAAGACAATTGGTTTGTGTTTTTCACTTGCAATAAAGTATAAGTCGAATCTGCGCTATATTGCCAGATTGAATCCATAATTGGCACAGATGTGGTCATTATTGCAAATCCATGAGTGGAATCCCAGCTAATGGTATCAACATAAATCATAGCAAATGAGTGCAATTCCCAATGACTGGCAGAGCTATCAATATTTGTAAGTGTGTTAGTGTTATAATTAATTTTTTCGCCAACATTGCTATAATTTACTCCAGTTTGCAAAAAGAAATTTTTTATTGAATATTTTAGTTCTAATCCTATATTATAGGTCAATAAAGGCTTTTCGTTTTCTTTTCGAAGATTTAAATAATCAGAATTTAATCCGGATAAAGTTTTTGTACAATAAACTGGAGCCACAAATAACTCAGCAGATAAATTCTTAAAAAGGGTATTTTTTTTCTTTATGATTGGCTGATTATTGGTCACAATATTTTGACTTGTTTCAATTTCAACTTTTTTTAATGAGTCAGAATTGGCAGAGGCTTGTGGGTTTTTATTCACAGGATTCTCTGTTATTACATTTTTATCAATTTCTTTTGTTGCATTATTTTCGATTGCAATTTTAATTGAAGAATTATTTTTTTCTTGAATTTGATTGGTGGAAATTTCGGTATTATTATTTTCAACAACAGCTTTATTGTTGATGTTTTCCTGACTTAATGAAATTTTATTTTTAGTATTTAAGGTTGTCTTTGAATCAATTGTTTCTTTGATTAGGATTTTATTATTTTCCGAATTTGTATTATTAATATTATTTAGATTTTCTTTAGCAACTTCCTTTGTTTTTTTATTTGTAAAATTCGTAAGCCCATTTTTATTTTCGTTTGTTTTTTTATCAAGGATTTCGGAATTTTTGATTTTTTGTTCTGGGGAATTATTTAAATTATTTTCTTGTGATAATTCTTTTTGATTTTGTGAATTGACATTTGAATATTCTTTTTGAACACGATTGTTTACATGATTTTCAGATAATAATTTTTCTGAAGGTGGTGTAATTGACAAAAAATAAATGGTAGTAGCGCCAATAACGCATAATGTTAAAATGCTTAGTAGAAAAAAGTATTTCCGTCTACTGAAAAAGCCTTTTTGATTATTTTCTGTTTTATCTAATTCAAAATAAATATTCTCTTTTACAACTTCAGGGGGTTCTTCCCTAAAATTCTTCAAAGAATTTTTAAATAAATTGTCTATATCTTTTGATTCCATGTTCATTATACTAGTACTTTATTACTTTGAAAGATCTGAATTTTTTTTTGCAACAAATTTCTTGCTTTGAATAATTGAGTTTTGGAAGTGCTCTCACTTATTTTTAGCATTTCTGCGATTTGTTTATGTGAATAATCTTCGATTGCATAAAGGTTGAATACCATCCGATAACCATCAGGCAAACTTTGAATCATTAACAAAAGTTCTTGTTCACTAATAATTTCTTCTTGTGGGTCGATATCTTCATTGTTTTCAATCAATAATTCATTGATGTCATCAATATTTGTGTGGTTATATAGCTTTTGTTTTTTTTTGAAATGATCAAGAGCTGTGTTTACAATTATTCTTTTAATCCAGCCTTCCAAAGAACCTTCATTTCTAAATTTTGAAATATTGGTAAATACCTTAATAAAACCTTCTTGCATCACATCTTTCGCTTCATCATAATCGCCACAATATCGAAGGCAAATACCAAAAATTAACGAAGCAAAAGTTTTGTAAAGTTGATCCTGCGCAGCACGATTCCCCTTTGCACATCCTTTTATAATTTCCGCATCATTAACCATTAATTTATTTCCTTTTTTACTAGACTTGATTATCGCAATTTGGTTGCCTAGAATTTATAAAATTAAAAAATTATTCAATAAAATTGGCACTTTTTATTTTACAATCATATTAAAAAAAAGAAAATACATGGGCCGCCCCCCTTGTTTTCGTTGTGAGATACATTCATTTTTGCATTTAATTTAAATTAGAACGAAAATCTTAGTTAAAATAAGAATAGTTTTGTTAGTGCTGCAAGTATTTCATGCAAAGTGGTAATGGTTAATTGGGTTTAACAACCTCCTATTTTCGAAGGGTTTATAGGTTTGACTGTGCCACTTTTCATGCAGCTTTAAAAGAGTAACTCGGTTTGATTTTAGCGAAAAGAAAGGTTGATTAATTACGTCTTTTTATTATGAAAATACTCAGCATTTTTTCAAGAATATTTCAATTTTCCCTAACCGAAGTTCGCGAGGTTCATGTATTCTTTTTTTGGGCCACGGTATTTGTTGTTTTGCCTGTTCTTTTAGTTTTGTATATATATACTCTTTAATAAATTACTGATAATAATTTGTTATATTTGTCTTAAACTTAACATTTTTATTTCATCTTTTTTCAATGAAATTTACGAAACTTGGCAATTTTCAAACAAAGCTTCTTCTTTTTGTTTTTGTCCTTTCTTTTTTTTCCACATCAGTTAATGCGCAAAAAACAAAAAAAGTTAGCACTGCTGAATTGGCTAAATCGCTAATGGACTCCGTTAAGTCTTTTTCCTTTTATGATTCTACTAAAATGTTTGCTTATGGAGACCAATTAATTAAAGTAAGTAAAAAATATGGATTCAGAACTCCAGAGATAGAAGTTACAATTGTTTATGGTAATTTTTATTATTATCGGGCTCAGTTTTTAAAAGCCTTGGTATTTTATAAAAAGGCCTTATCTATTTCAGAATCTATTCGTGATAATCACTTTAAAGCACTTTCTTTAATAAAGATTGCTTACGTAAAATCTGCCTTATCTGATTTTGAAGTTTCTAGAAAGATTTTTTCAGCCGTTTATTTGTTTTCAAAAGAAAGATTAGATACTCTTCCACAAATTGAAGCTTTAAATGGAATTGGAATTCTTAGCGAATCTTTTAACAATATTGAAAAGGCAATTTCTTCCTATAAGCTTGCAATAGCACTTGCAGAAAAGGCAAGGCTTTATTATGAATATGGTTATGTAAAGAATAATATTGGGCTTTTATATTTTAATTTGGAAGAGGATTCTTTAGCATATTTAAATTTCACAGATGCTATAAAGTGTGCTGATATTTCAAAATCAAAGAAACTCAAAGCCCACACCAATCTTAATATGGGTTTATACTACAAAAAGATTGGAGATATTGCCTCCGCAGAAAAAAATTATCGATTATCATTGAGACAATCTGAAATTGATCATTCCCCAATCGATTTAATTGCCACAATGACTAATTTGGCTGAAATTGCGAAAATCAAAAATGAAAAACAACATGCCGAAGCCCTTTATGATAGCGCCATGACAATTTGTTTTAAAGCAGGCTTGGAAGAATATTATTCATTAATGTATTATGGAAAAGCAGAGTCAAAAGAACTCCTGAATGATATCCCTGCTGCTATTCATTTTACGAATTTAGGCTTAGAATGGGCAGTAAAAAGAAAAAATGCAAGCAGCGAACAGCAAGGTTATTCTTTGCTTTCCAAATATTATGAGAAAATTAATGACCACAAATCAGCATTGATTTATTTTAAAAAAAACACCGCCATAGCTGATAGTTTAAATAATGAGAACTATGTTTCTAAAATTAAATATTTAAACTCCCAGGAAGAAATTTTAGAGAAAAACCAATCATTTGAAAAAGAAAAAAATAAGAATCTTTTACTCGAAAAAGATTTCGAAAAAGCGAGAGAAGGAAAAAACCGTATCGTCACGGTATTTATTTTTATCGTTTTAATTGTCATAGCTTCCTTTGTTTTTTCATACGAAAAGCTAAAACGGAAAAATTTAAAGAAGCATCGGAAAATTGTATTGGAATTAACGGACAAAGAAAGGTCGAATATTGCTCGTGACCTTCATGATGAAGTAGGCCAAATTCTTTCAATTTTGAAAAACAAACAATCAAAGTTAAATGTTATTAATGAGAACGACAAAATTGAATTAATTCAACTTTTGGATGATGCAATTGATAAAACCAGATCTATTTCTTTAAGATTTCATCCAAAGTTTTTGGAACATATTGAGATAAACCAAGCAATTAGCTTTTTGTTGACAGAGCTCGAAAAAAACACAGGGATTGTTTGTATTTTTGAAAATGTAGATTCGTTTAATAGTCTTTCATTAATTGACAGGATTCACGTTTATAGAATCATTCAGGAATGTGCTTCAAACACAATTAAACATGCCAATGCAACTTCAATAAGAGTTGATTTTGTTAAAAGCGATGACAAATACCAAATCACTTATCAGGACAATGGCAAAGGGTTGTCGAAAGATTTCAAAAAAAGGTTTGGTTTGATGAGCATTGAAGAACGCGTTGATGCTTTAAATGGAAAACTCACGATAAACACAAAAAAATCAAATTCATTTTACCTTGAAATACATTTCCCATGCTAGAAATTTTAATTGTTGATGATCATCCTATTTTTAGAAGAGGATTGCGTGATGTTATTAAAGAATTAGATACTTCATGGAAAATTCATGAGGCAGGAAATGCGGAAGAATCCTACGAAATAATAAAAAACAATAATATTTCACTGATTTTTTTGGATATTGAGCTTCCAGCAATGAGCGGTATTATCTTATACAATGAATTTCGAAAGCGGTCATTTGAGGGAAAAGTTGTTTTTCTGACAATGTACAAAAATGAAGAAATTTTCTTTAAAGCTATTGATACTGGTGCGCAAGGTTATTTATTAAAAGAAAATTCTCATTTGGAAATTAAACAATGTGTTGAAACAGTTTTAGATGGAAAAACCTTTATTAGTTATGAAATGCAATCGCTGTTTCAATCTTTCAGTAAGTATAAGACAGAGCAAAAACAATATCGTTCTCTTTTTGACGAATTAACTTCTACTGAAGCTAAAACCTTGCTTTTAGTTACTGATAATAAAAGTTGTCAGGAAATAGCAGATTTGTTTTTTATAAGTAAAAAGGCTGTAGAAAATTATCGATCGAATATTTGTAAAAAACTTCAAATTCCCAATGGAAATAATGCTTTATTGAAGTGGGCATTGCAAAACAAAGAATTGGTTTCAACTTACTTAAAGTTTAAAGATATTTGAAATTTTTCTAAATTGATATTTCCTCGCTCAAATACCTTTTAATCGATAAGAATTTGCAAATTATTTAGACTTAGATTTAAATGTAAATTCCTAAAATACAATTAGTCGTAAAAAAAGTTTTTTCTTTTGAATGTTATTAATTTATTTCTAATTTTGGTTGCTCAAAATCTGACATATATCAACTTGTTTTTGATGAGATTTCACTGATATCGCTGAAAAGAAAAAGGAGAGAAATTTGTTGATTTTTGAAAATTTTTGACGTTTTAGGAAATTTGCTTTTAAAAAATCAAAAATTTGTTCTTTAAATATAAATAAATGAACACTTTAATAAAAACATTTAATTAGACAAAGGAGAATTATGAGTTTAAGTATTATTGGAAGATCAATTGCAGAATCTGTTACTCTAAGGCTAAATGAGACCGCTTCAATTCTCAGAGCAAAAGGAGAACCTGTAATTCATTTAGGAATTGGTGAACCTAAAAGCAAAGCACCACTTGACGCCCTAATCGCAGCTGCCGGAGTTTTAAGTTCTGGTGATGTGCGCTACACACCTGCAGATGGAATTCCTGCTTTAAAACAAGCAATTATTCGCTATACTGGAGATATGTACGGTCGTATTGTTACTCCCGAAAATGTGATTGCTTCTAGTGGAGCAAAACAAGCTATTATGGTGGCAATGCAAGCTATTTTAAATCCACAGGACGAAGTTATTTTCCCTGCACCTTATTGGGTTAGTTATCCTGAAATGGTAAAACTTTGTGGTGCAGTTCCTGTTCCAGTATTGCCTGAAGATGGTTCATTCTATCCAACAATGCAGGATATTGAAAGACACACTACTTCTTATACAAAATTAATTATTATCAATAGTCCAAATAATCCAACGGGAGTAATGTATTCACGTGAGTTTATTGGCCAAATTGTTGAGTTTTGCGAATCACGCGGAATTTATTTGATGATGGACGATATTTATCACCGCCTTATTTTCAATGGAAAAAAATTAATTTCTTGTTTAGATTTTCTAAAAGGAAGTTTGGAAGATTCTAAATTAATCATTATTAATGGCGTTTCTAAACAATATGCCATGACAGGTTTCCGCATTGGCTGGGCTGTTGCAAATAAAAAGTTGATAAAAGCAATGGTCAATATTCAGGGACATCAAACTTCAGGGCCATCCGTTGTTTTGCAAAAAGCTGCTGTTGGTGCAATTAATGGAATTCAATCATGTGTCGATAGTCTTTCGATGACATTAGAAAACAACACAAAAGTGATGATGGATGAATTGAATTCTTTTGAAGGAATTAGAGCAATAAGACCTGATGGAACTTTTTATTGTTTTGTTGATTTTAGCCATTACAATACCGATTCAACAAAACTAGCTTATTTCTTATTGGATAAAGTACGTGTTATTACTGTTCCAGGAATTGAGTTTGGTCTTGATGGTTATTTACGTCTTTCAACTTGCGGATCTATCAAAGATATTACTCAAGGTATTGAGCGTATCAAATGGGCATTGGATCCAAATTCTCCAAATGAATTGTATATTGGAGAACGCAAATTAGTAAGAGACTGGTTATAAAATAAAGTACTTAGAGTGAACTGTATTTTGAATTACTTATAGTTTTGCTTCAGGAACTAAATAAATAAAACATTAAAAGATAATTTAACGAAACAATATATGTCAAAATATCTAAAATTTGAAACCCCTGCACAAAAGCAGGCTGCAGATTTAAAAGCTGAATTCGGTTTAAAAAATCATGGTTTAGTTGATTTAGAAAGAGTTTATTGGAACCTTTCGGAATCTGCTCTTTACGAAGAAGCTGTTTTTCGTAACGAAGCAAAAATTACAAATGGTGGCGCATTGGTTGTTCATACAGGAAAATGGACAGCAAGAGCTGCAAACGAAAAATATTTTGTAAAAGAACATACAACAGATGACAAAATTGACTGGGGAAAAAATAATCGTCCATTAAGTCCAGAAAAATTTGATGCTTTATACAGCAGATTAATGGCCTTTTTGCAAGGAGAAGAACTTTTTGTTCAGGACGTTTATGTTGGAGCAGATCCAGATTATCAAATGCCAATCAGAATCATTACTGATAGTGCATGGCAAAGTTTATTTGCTCGTAATATGTTTTTAACAATAAAAACGTTGGAGAAATGCAAAACTCATATTCCAGAATTCACAGTAATTGCCTCTCCATCATTTAAATTGGATCCAAGAATTGACGGCACCAATAGCGAAACAGGAATTATTATTGATTTTGAGAAAAAAATAGCGATTGTTGCAAACACTCATTATGGTGGCGAAATAAAGAAATCCATTTTCACCATTATGAATTTCTTAATGCCGCTCAGAGATGTAATGTCGATGCACTGTTCTGCAAATGTTGGAAAATCAGGTGATGTTGCTCTTTTCTTTGGATTGAGCGGTACTGGTAAAACCACCCTTTCAGCAGATCCAAATAGAGCTTTAATTGGAGATGACGAACATGCTTGGAGTGACGAAGGAGTTTTCAATTATGAAGGCGGTTGTTATGCAAAAGTTATCCGTTTATCTGCAGAAGCTGAACCAGAAATTTACGAATGTACCCGTAGATTTGGAACAATATTAGAAAATGTAGTTTTTGATCCAACGTCTAGAAAAATCGATTTAGACAGTGACCAAATTACTGAAAACACAAGAGCATCGTATCCTTTGGATTTTATTCCAAATGCGATTCCTGAGAAAATGGTAAAAAGTCATCCTAAAAATGTAATATTTCTTACTTGTGATGCACAAGGTGTAATGCCTCCAATTGCTCGTTTAGATATGAATCAGGCCATTTATCATTTTATAAGCGGCTATACTTCAAAAATTGCAGGAACAGAATTAGGTCTGGGAATTGAGCCAGAAATTGCATTCTCTGCTTGTTTTGGTGCTCCATTTATGGTTCATCATCCATATTATTATGCCAATTTACTCAGAAGCAAAATGGAAAGACACGGCGCTAAAGTATGGTTATTGAATACTGGATGGGTAGGCGGAAAATTTGGTGTTGGTAAACGTATCAGTATTCGTCATACTAGAAATATGCTTAGTGCTATTTTGGATGGCAAACTTGACAATGTTGAATATCGCCATGATAAATTATTTAATTTTGATATTCCTTTAACTTGTCCAAATGTTCCTGATGATGTATTAGATCCAGAAAATGCTTGGGGAAATAAAGGCGAATACTGGAGCAAATATGATGCTTTGGTTTCGAGATATATTGAGAACTTTAAAGTATTTGCTGAAGGTTGCCCAGAAGAAGTACTTAAAGCTGCACCAAAAAGGATGTAAGTTTCAATATTTAAAAAGGAGAGTGAACATTTCACTCTCCTTTTTTTTGCAAAAAACCACCTAAAAGGATTTTCTCTAAGAATTTTGAAATTTTTTTTTGAAAAATATTGTTTCGAATACATTATCTTCCTATATTTACCCTGAACTTTAAAACGTTGAACTATGAAAATAAAACTACTTATTGCTTTTCTTTTAACATCAACAATTTTATCCGCACAAACAGCCAAAACAATGCAATTTGGTGGACAGACCAGAAATTATCTCGAGTATGTTCCAACAATTTATAATGGATCAACTCCTGTACCTGTTGTTCTTTGTTTACATGGACTTGGAGACAATATGACCAATTTTTTTGGTATTGGAATGAATCACGTGGCTGATACAGCAAATTTTATCGTCATTACCCCACAAGCCATGCTTGATGCACTTGCTGGTGGAAATGCATGGAATTCAGGTGCAAGTTATATGGGATATCAATTAAGTCAGGCAGTAAATGATGTTGGATTTTTAAATGCATTGCTCGATACTGTGATTGCTCATTATAATGTTGATCAAACAAGAATTTATGCTACTGGATTTTCATTGGGAGGTTTTATGTGCCAAAGATTGGCTTGTGAATCTACCGCGAGATTTGCAGCTATTGCATCAGTTTCTGGAACAAAAGGATCCGCATTAACCTGCAATCCTTCGTCAGAAATTCCAATTTGTCATTTTCATGGAACTGCTGATGGGACCATTGCCTATACAGGAAATATGTATGGAAATGATCCCGAAGCATTAGTAAAGTATTGGGTTACCCATAATAACTGTGATACCACGCCAATTCACACTGCATTACCTGACTTGGCTGCTGATGGCAAAACTGTTGACCATTATCTTTATCCAAATGGAAATAATAATACTGATGTTGAATTCTACAAAGTTACGGGTGGTGCCCATGAATGGCTAGTTGCTCCAACAAACGATATTTCTTATACTCCTCTAATTTGGAAGTTTTTCTCAAAATATCACAAAGGACCCGCTTCGGTAAGTAGTTTTGAGAACAATAGTAACATAGAAATTTACCCAAA
>JACAAW010000094.1 GCA_013377115.1 Bacteroidota bacterium
ATTTGAAAATTTGAAGATTGGTTGATTTGATGATTAGGGAGTTAGTTGATTAGTTATTGGTTAATTGGTTGATTTGTTTTTGAAAAAAACTCAAAACCATAGATGAAAAATAAAGCAGGGCTGCTGAGCCTGCCGAAGCACCTACTCTGATACACTTCGAATTTCCTAGTTTGAAATTCGTTAAATTGTAAATGAAAAAAGTTCCAAAACTTTGATTTATAAGAAAAAAAGTAATTTTTCAGATTCGCTTATTTAGATTCTTTTTGAATTGAAAAATAAGCCATTCTTCTGTATTGTGTTGTTGTTAAAGCTTTTTTTGCGTAGCTTACACCAATGCTGATAGGTGTTTTGCTTATTGTTTTTCGAGTAAAATGATTATTGACATTAGTTTTTGCAAGTGGTAAATTTATTTAAAATTTAGTTCCGACCCCACTGAAATATTTTACCGGAAAAAATCCTATTCAAAAACCATTTTTTTTTAATTGAAAAAGCTAGCTGATTATTGGCGGTAATGATAATGTATTGATTTTATTAAAAGAATACTTGCAAAAAAAGTGTTAAATAATTTAGGAGGACACTATTCATGAAAGAAAACAATGAACGCGACACAGCTCTTGATAGTTTTATTACAGAACATGTTAAAGATGTTCAAGCTAAAATGAATTTAATAATTGAGTATTTAGAAATTTGCAAGGCAGAGTTTGAATTAAATCCAAATTGTGCAAGTATTCATGATATTGCCTTGATTAAGAAAAAACTAAACGAAATTATTGAGTTTATTGATGAGTAATTTTAAATAAATTTACTATCAAAATTATTTTTGCAAAAAATATTTATCTGCATTTACGATTATCTTGACCCCCAAAAAAACATCCTTTAACTACTTCATTTTATTTCCATGAATTCTTTTGTGTTTCAATGTTGATAGGTGTTTTACCTGTAAATAAACTATCATTATGACGATTGTTTTCGCTTTTTTTCCTTTGTAATTTTATAAAAGAAACCCTTCATTTTTTTAAAATGAGAGATTCCTTTTTTTGACTAATACAAACTAGGTCTAAATACATCAATAATTATAGTAGCATATCATAAATGAGAAATTTTTACTCTGAATATTCACAGAAAATCAAAATACCTTCAATAATCTTCGTTTTTTTCATACTAATTTGTATGAGAATGGAAGTAAAAGGGCAGACCACTTTAATTTCACCAACTGTTGAAGGGGGATTTGAAAATGCGACATCTACACTGGCCGCGAATGGTTGGACAGCTGTAGGTACTTCTGCAAGAACCTGGCGAGTAGGCACGTTAGGTGGTTTTGCTTCGGGTACTAAAGCTGCATATTGGGGAACAGCTACTGCTTATGGTGGAGCGGCTACTGCTTCTGTAGGACATTTTTATAGAGATATTCTTATTCCAGCTGGTGCAACAAATGTTTATTTGAACTACAAATTAAAGTATCCTACAATTGATGATACTTTTGATTATCTTTATGTATTTACAACAACAACTGCATATACCCCAGTAAATGCAGTAATTCCAACTACGGGTTATACCAATTGGTTTACGAATACCGCAACAGCTTATGCTGCTTTTACAGCAATGCCGCAAGTTAATCTTACGGCTCTTGCTGGCACAACTGTTAGGTTAGTGTTTACTTTTAAAACAGATGCTACAGCCCCCAATGCTGCGCCCGCTGTGGATGATATTTCATTAGTCTACACGCCTGCTGTTGTATGCGCCACTCCAACAGCCCAGCCAACATCTCTTTCTTTAACTAATTTAACGTCCACAGGATTATCAGGTTCTTATACAGCTGCATCTCCTGTAGCAAGCGGATACCTGGTAGTGAGAAGTACAAGTAGTTCTTTATCTTCAAACCCAGTTAATGGAACAACTTATGTTGCAGGTAATGCCATAGGTGGGGGTACAGTGGTTCAATCAGGTGCAACAACTACTTTTACAGAGGCTGCATTAACAGCAAATACGAACTATTATTATTATATTTTTTCATATAACAATACTGCTTGTTCAGGCGGTCCCAAGTACAACACAACTTCGCCATTAACAGGAACGGTATTAACCCCTCCGGTTATTCCTGCAGGAATAAGTTGTTCCGTTATTTCGTCAACCTCCATCAGTGCCTCCTGGACAGCCAGTGCAGGTGCAGGATATTATTATGCTGTAATTGATCAGAGTCCAACTTATTCAGGAACCTTTGCAAGCTATACGCTTGTAACATCACCAACAACGACAGCAACTTTTACTGGTTTATCCCCGGGTACAGCATACTATATTCATGTTGCAGCAGTAAATAGTAGTTGGGCATGGAGTGGAAGTTCTACCACTGGAGGATGTACAACAACGTGTGGAAATCTAGGTCTAAACTTATCACAAGGATTTAATTCAGCTACTATTCCGACTTGCTGGACTCAGCAAAATGTTGTTGGGACATCTGCAATAACTTTTGTAGCATCAAGTTCATCTCCATCAACAACACCTCAGGAGGGTGCTAATTATGTCTTTTGGAATTCATTTTCTTATTCGGCTAGTCAGGAAACCCGTCTGGTATCTCCTCCAATTACTACAACTGGGACAGCAAATGTAAATGTGAAATTTTATTGGTTGAATGAAAATAGTAGTTCTTATAATTCTGGAAATTATTTGAATGAAGGTGTTTTGGTGCAATATTCATTAAATGGCACAACCTGGACGGATGCAGGAAGTTTAATTCCAAGATATGATGGGTCTTTGGCTTCAGGGACAAGTCAATGGAACTTAAAAACTATTACCCTTCCTTCAGGAGCTGGGAATCAATCTACAATATATGTTGGGTTTAAATTCCACTCCGAGTATGGTGATAATTGCAGTATGGATAATGTTGTAATTGAAACTGCGTGTTTAGCTCCAGCCGCACCTTCTGCAAATACAAACACTTTGTACAGCCCCTACAATGGTTTACAGCATCATATTTTGCAAAGTTATGGAGCCGTATCTGGAGTAACCGGTTACGAATACAGTTATAGTTATAATAATTCAACATGGGCAGGAACAACAAATACAACAAATACATCCATTGATTGGAATCTAAGCGATCAACCAAACCAAATATTTTACACAAGAGTTAGGGCTTATCAATGCAGTACTCCCCTTTATAGTGGTTATACAACAAGCGGAGCAATATATGCAGCATGTGATGAACCTGCTATTCCTACAGTTGGGACACCCACAGGAACTTCTTTAAATATAATAATAAATACTGAATCGCCGGTTGCGAACCCTGCAATTACCACCTATTCTATTTATTGTACAACAACAGGCAATTATGTTCAAGCCAATGGTACACTTGGTTCAACAGAAGTTTTTCAAACAAAAGCAGTTTGGGGTACCAAAACAGTAACTGGATTAACTTGTTCAACTTCTTATACTTTTTATGTAAAAGCCAAAAATAATGATGGGGATATTAGGTATAATGTTGCAAATACAGCAACGGCTTCTACCACTGCAAATGCACCATCCCAACCAAGTGCAATTGTAGGTTCTACCACCCCGGATATTGGTTCCTCACAATCATATTCGGTGACAAATATTGCAGGATTAACATATACTTGGTCATTTCCAAGTGGCTGGGCTCAAACAGCAGGCGGAACAACAAATTCAGTTACCGTAACAGTAGGAACAATGAATGGCACCATCACAGTTACACCGTCAAATTCATGCGGAAGTGGTACTTCACAAACATTAACAACTGCTATTCCGGTATATCGTTCAAAATTTATCTCTATGAGCACTGGTTCTGCAACATGGTGTCCAAATGAAACCAGAAGTGTAACTGTTACATTGATGAATAATGGTACGGCAACATGGACGGATGCCACACCGGATGTGAATATTGGAATTAAATGGAATACCAATGGAACTAACTGGAATGATTATATGTATAGACAAAATGCGGGTGGGCTTTCTCCAGGAGCTACTGCAACTTATACTTTTGCATCTATGCAAGCTTCCAATGCCACAACAGCAGTATCACCGCCTTCAGTTCCTACATATGTTTCATCGCTCTCGGCTGGAAGTAACAATATTGCTTTTGATGTTGTAAATGAAGGAAATTTCTGGTTTTCGGGTCAAGGGAATGGAAGTGTAGTTTCAACTTCTGCGGCTCAAACAATTTCTTCTTCACCTGCAATTACTGGTCAACCTGCAAATCAATCCGTAACAACGGCTACAACTGCAACTTTTACATTTACTGCTACTGGTACAGGTTTAACTTATCAATGGCAGGAATATATTAGTTCATGGAATAATATTACAACTGGCGGAGTTTATGGAGGAGCAACATCTGCAAGTTTGACCATTACAAATCCTCCATTGAGTATGAGTGGTTATAAATACCGTTGTGTTGTCAGTGGTACATGCACACCGGTGGCAACAACTGATGGGAATGCAACGTTGATGGTAACAATTGCTTATTGTAATTCTGCAGCAACTAATACTGGCGATGAGGAAATTTATAGTGTTACCATAAATGGCGCAACAAATTCAGCAACATGCGGTACTACTGCACCAGGTGCAGGTTCAGTAGCTTATATGTATTCAAATTTCACGACTCTTGGTTCTTTAACTTCACTTATGCAAGGAAATACCATTTCATTTTCTATCCAGGAAGATGAATGCGATGGTTCAACATATTATTCTAATGGATGTGCAATTTGGATTGATTTTAATCAAAATGGAAGTTTTACAGATGCCGGGGAGCAAGTTTATACTGAGGCTTCAACTACTATCAGTCCAAGAACTATTTCCGGATCCTTTGTAGTTCCTGTAACTTCAACAGTCGGAAATACAAGAATGAGAATCATTGTCGCTGAAAATTTATCAGGTTCAGGTTTAACTCCATGTATTTCATATGGTTATGGAGAAACGGAAGATTATTTGATAAATATTACAGCAGGATGCACAGCACCAACTGCTCCAACAACAATAGGAGGTTCTCGTTGTGGAATAGGTACTGTTGCATTAACTGCGAGTGGTGCTGTTTCTGGAGAGGTTTACAAATGGTATAGTGCTTCAACTGGAGGAACTTTGCTTTATACAAGTTCATCTTATACTGATAATACTTACACCACACCAACAATATCAACCACGACCACTTATTTTGTTACCAGATTTATTTCTGCAAGTTCTTGTGAAAGCACAAGCAGGACATCAGTTGATGCGACAGTGAATTCAGCTCCATCAATTACTGTCCAGCCAGCAAATCAAGCAGTGTCTCCATCCACAACAGCAACATTTAATTGTACTGCAACCGGAGCAGGCTTAACGTATCAATGGCAAGAGTTTATTAGTTCTTGGAATAATGTAGCAACTGGTGGAGTTTATGGAGGAGCAACATCTGCAAGTTTAACAATTACAAATCCTCCATTAGGTATGAGTGGTTATAAATACCGTTGCGTGGTTAGTGGTACTTGTACAACAACTGCAATATCTGATGGGAATGCAACATTGACCGTAATAATGACGGTGCCTTTTTCTTCAAACAATTCTTACACCACCTGTAGTGGGAATTTATTTGATCATGCAGGACCCTCTGTTGATTATTCTGCTTCAGCGAATGGATATAGTGTTTTATATCCAAGTACATCCGGCGCAATGATGAGGGTATCAGGTACTATAGCTGGTGAATCTTGTTGTGATTATTTATTTATATATAATGGTGTGGGGATTACTGGAACCTTATTATGGTCAGGATATGCTGGTATTGGAACAGTGCCCGTCACAACATCTTCAGATGCTACCGGAGCATTAACTGTAAAGTTTACTTCTGATGGTTCTGTTCAAGGAGCAGGATTTAATCTTTCACTTTCATGCATAACTCCTCCAGCTATTCCAGGTTCGCCCACTTCTAATTCACCAAATTGTGGAAATGTAACAATAACAAAAAATGGCACAGAACCAACAGGAGAAACATGGTATTGGCAAACTTCTGCAACAGGAACTAGTACAACTAATTCTGGAGCAACATATGTTGTAACTTCATCAGGTACCTATTATATTCGCTCCATTAGATCGAGTGATGGAGAGTGGAGTGTGGCAGCAAGTATTTCTGTCGTTGTTAATACTGCTCCAAGTGCCGTTTCCGTAACACCTTCTTCTGTCACAATTTGTGATGGTGATATTCAGCCATTGGTAGCAAGTGGAGGGAGTATTGTTGGATTAGGTTTTATTGGAACCGCTGCTAATGCTAATGGATCTACTTCATATTCAAATCCTTTAAGTGCTTTTTATGGAGGCACCAAGCATCAAATGCTGTACACTGTTACAGAATTAAATGCCAGAGGTTTATCAGCAGGTTCAGTAATTACTTCAATAGGTTTTGATATTGCAGCCTTTGCTGCATATACCTGCAATGACTTTACAATACGAATAGGAACAACTTCTTTAACGGCATTAACAGGATTGGTAAGCGGAACTGTAACAAAATATAATGGATCTTACACACCTTCTACTACAGGAGTTGTTAATTTCACATTATCCTCATCTTACACATGGGATGGTATAAGTAATTTAATAATAGAAACAGTACACAATTCAGGTAATAGTGGCAACGGTTCTGGAACAACTACAAAATACACTACTACTACTAACAATTCTGTTTATTATTCTTATCAGGATAATGTTACACCTGCTGGTGTTGCAAGTTATGACGCCTTGTCAGTTCCCACCTACGTATATGTGGGAACAAGTCGCCCAAATATCAATTTTGGATTTACCATGCCAGCAAATTTTACCTGGTCGCCAACAACTGGCCTCTACAGCAATTCTGGAGCAACCACAGTTTATACCGGCATAGGAGCAACCACAGTCTACGCAAAACCTTCTACCACCACAACATATACAGCAACGGCCTCATCTTCAGGATGCACATCAACTGGAACTTCAACAATAACTGTAAATTCATTATCAACAGCCCCAACAAGTATAACAGGAACAACTGAGATTTGTACAGGTGGTTCCACTACTTTAACTGCTAATGGCGGAACTCTTGGAACAGCAGCCACATATCAATGGTATGAGGGCGGTTGTGGTACTGGAAGTGTTTTAGGTACCAACTCAACATTAACAGTTAGTCCTACATCAACAACGGACTATTTTGTTAGAATTAGTGGAACTTGTAATACAAGTACTTGTGTAAGTACAACAGTTACCGTTGTCGCTGATCCTTCAATAACATTGCAACCTGTAGCAATTTCAGAATGTATGGGAGCAACCAATGCACTAAGTATAACTGCTGCAGGTGGAACGCCATCATTAACATATCAATGGTATAGTAATGTTGCCAATAATAATACAACAGGTTCTATAATTGCTGGTTCAACAGCTTCTGCTTACACTCCACCAAGTTCTACTTCAGGAACACTTTATTATTATTGCATTGTAAGTGCATCTGGAAATGGTTGTGGAAGTGCTACATCTAATGCTGTTTCTGTATTTATTCCAAGTACACTTGTTTCTGGAACACATAATACAACTGCATTGTCTGTTTGTGTTGGTTATAATCCTGCCGCGCTTACCATTTTGGCTCCAACCACTGGCATGTCGCCATATACATATCAATGGCAGCTAAATGGTGTAAATATTTCTGGAGAAACAAGTTTAAGTTACGATGCAGCGGCAATTAATACTCCAGGGACATATTCTTATTCATGTGTTACCACTGATTATTGCGGAAATTCAGTAAGCTCAAGTCCAAAAGTGATTACCGTTATTGCCGATCCTTCAATAACTAGCCAGCCTGCGGCTTCATCAACTGTTTGTCCAAATGATGTTCTTTCATTATCAATTTTTGGTGCTGGAGGAACTCCATCATTAACTTATCAATGGTATTCGAATACAAGTGCATCAACCACAGGAGGAACCATAATTACAGGAGCAACCAGTGCGACCTATACTGTTCCGACAACAATATCAGGAACTTATTATTTTTATTGTGTAATTTCTTCATCAGGTTCTGGTTGTAATGCAGTCACTTCAAATTTATCAACAGTGATTGTGAGTCCTGGAACTCCAACTACCCCTGGAACCATTGGTGGAACACAAACTCAATGCCCAGGAATTGCCGGACAAACCTATAGTATCGCTGCTGTTGCCAATGCAACCACTTATACTTGGTCGGTTCCAACAGGCTGGATTATCACAGCAGGAGCTGGAACAAATTCAATTACTGTAACTACTGGCTCAGTAAGTCAGAATGGAACTATTAGTGTAACTGCCGGAAATAGTTGTGGAACTTCAGCTTCAAGCACATTGGCGGTTACTTCTTCGCCCGATATTTGGCTTGGAACTGTAAATAGTGATTGGTCTAATATTAATAACTGGTCTTGTGGCGTTCCAACTTCAATTACCAATGTTCTTATTAACTCAGGTGTAACCAATATGCCGATTGTTGATATCAATACACCAGCAGAGTGCAATGATCTTACCATCAGTTCAGGTGCCAACCTTAGTATTGCGCCTAGCAAAGCGCTTACTGTCTATGGCATTTTGGCAAATAATGCTGGAAATACAGGATTGATTTTACAATCAGATATCAATGGTACGGCATCGCTTATTCACAATACCAGTGCGGTTCCAGCAACAGTTCAGCGATACATTAGAGGCAATTCAGAAGACTGGCATTTCCTTTCTTCACCTATTATAGCTCAAAGTATCAGTGGTTCCTGGTTGCCTTCGGGAACTTATGGAAACGGAACTGGCTATGATTTATATTTATGGAATGAGCAAAATAGTTGCTGGATCTATAAAAATAATAGTACATCAGTGATAAACTGGACAACTGTGCATCCAGGAAATTATTTCGAAGTGGGACGTGGATATTTGTATTCAGTTCAGGCTCAAAATCCTACCAATGAATTTGTTGGAAATTTAAATAATTCCACGCAAAATATTGCTTTGGCCAATTCAGGAACCAATTTAAGTTTAAAAGGATTTAACCTGATAGGAAATCCATATTGTTCTTCTATTGATTGGCAAGCAAGCTCTGGTTGGTCCAGATCAAATCTTACCACCAGTGGTAGCGGCTATGATATGTGGATTTGGAATCCAGTTGCCAATAATTATGGTGTTTGTAATTCAGCTTCTGGAAGCGGAACCAATGGAATTACCCGATACATTGCACCAATGCAAGGTTATTTTGTGCTAGCTTCGAGCGCGGGAAATTTAACACTCAACAACAATGTTAGAACCCACATTAACGCTAGTAACTGGAAAGAAGAAACTCTTGACGAAAAAAGTGTTAGCGTGGTTGTAAAATCTGATGCGGGAAATGGCTTCGACGAATCCAGAATTAATTTCGGTTTTACAGGTCCAATTGACGGAGCTTTTAAATTATTCAGCAGGCTCGAAACAGCACCAAGTTTGTATATGCCAATCAATGAAAATTTATTCTCAATACAAAATCTAACCAATACAACTGAATATCCAAGCGTTCCAATTTCATTCAAAAGTGGGGTAGATGGCAAATACACTTTAACATGTCAGTTTGATCCATCAAATTTTGGAACAATAATGTTGGAAGATAAATTATTATCGAAAATTCAGAACCTGAAATATAATAGTATATATCACTTCAGTTCTCTGACAAAAGATAATGAAGGAAGATTTGTATTACACTTTGGACCAGAAGCTGGTATTGCTGGAAATGAATTGCCAGCAATCATATATTCTTATTCAAATCAGGTGAAAATTGACCTATCTTTAGTTGAGGATGAGACAGATTTGATGATTTATAACATGATGGGACAGTTGCTTTATAAAAGCAAATTACAAGGCAAGGTGCTTAGTATCATTAATTTTAATATACCAAATCAGATGCTTAATGTGCATGTTTTTAATTCTAAAGGGAAAAAGAATCAAAAAGTAGGACTTTTTAAAGTGGAATAAGTACTGTAAAATCAATGTTTTTGCAAGTGTTTTACCTGCTGATAATATAGAAAAATTACGATTGTAAAGAATAAATAGAAGCCGTAATTTTATTTTAGAGTTACTCTAAATAACAAAAAGAAAATAGTTAAATAAATAACCAATCTAAAACCTTTTTATTAAAATTTTATAGAAAAAAAACGACCATTAATCTCAGGGTCTTGCATCGCAGCCCGCTTTGTTTTTCTTTATTAGATATTGTGAAACATTATTTTAGATGCAAAAAATAAACAATTATTTAAAACAAATATTTATAAAAATTAAAATTATTATTATTATGAAAAAATCAATTATCCTTTTTGCAGCTATCGCAATGATGGCAATTTTTACAACTAATACAATGGCTCAAACATCTGCAACTGTTACTGGAACTACAGCTGGAGCAAAACTTATCGTTCCAATGACACTAACCCAAACATCTCCACTTCACTTTGGTGTTATTAACTTGTTGGCAGGTGCAGGTGGTACAGTTATACTTCCTTCTAACTCTACAACGAGAACTTTTACAGGGGGTGTTGCTCTTTCTGCTGTTGCTCCTTTAGCAACTAATGCAGCTTATAATGTTACAGGAACAATGAATGTAACTTATGCCTTAACATTGCCAACAACAATAACTGTTACAGAAACCACCCTTGGCCTTGCTACAATGACCATTTCTTCAATACTAGCTCGTTTCAATGGTGCTGCTGCTGACGCAGTTACAAGTACACTTAGTGCTACTGGAACTGATAGTTTTACAGTTGGAGGTACCTTAACAATTGCTGCTGCACAAGTTGCAGGAATTTATGCAGGAACTTTTAATGTTACTGTTGATTATAACTAATATCCAAAATTATTCATAAAAAGGTGAGGGAATTTCCCTTGCCTTTTTGTGATTATTTGTGGTTTGAAAATCAGTATTTTAAATAATAGATAATCGCAATTAATTAAATAAATTCTTTTGAAAGAAAATAATAAAAATCATAAACTAATGAAAAAATCAGTATTGGTAATATTTGCATTTAGCCTATTAGGTTTTACAAATGCAAAAGCACAAGCGGGTGATTTATTCATAACCCCAGCCCGTGTAATTTTTGATAATTCAAGCCGTAGTGAAGAGCTTACTTTGGCAAATATTGGGAAAGATACAGCAACCTATTCTATATCTTTTCTCCAATACAATATGACAGAGGCAGGAGGTTTTGTTCTCGCCTCAAAATCAGATACTGGCACTATGTATGCTGATCCATTTTTGCGTGTTTTCCCTAGGAAAGTAACTATTCCACCAAATGAATCACAAGTTGTTAGATTGGAATTTCATAAAAAAAGTGGAATTAAAGATGGCGAATATCGTTCGCATTTATATTTTAGATCAGAACATAATTATGATCCCAGAGGAGAAGAAAAATTAGCAGACACTACAAAAATGGCAGTAAAACTTATTCCTATTTATGGGGTTTCAATACCGATTATCGTAAGATCAGGTAAATTAAGTTCAACAGCATCCATAAATGATGCAAAAATAGAAACTCCTGTAAATGATAGTATTCCTGTATTAAAAATGGTGATAAATAGAACTGGCAATAGTTCCGTTTACGGAAATTTATTGGTAAAATTTGAACCTGTTGGTGAAAAACCATTTGAAATTGGAGTAATGAATGGGGTTGGAGTTTATTGTAATATTAATAAACGCAATATCTCGATGAAATTACAAAAAGCAAAGGGCTTAAAAATGCAAAAAGGGAAAATAACGGTAACCTATACCAATAAAGAAGGTGAAAAGGGAAATGTTTTAGCAGAACAAAAGATTGATTTATAATTTTTTGAAATACACATAAGAATGAAAACGAATACCAGTTTTTTAATATTATTAATTATACTTATCCAGTCATTCTTGTGCCTAAAAGTTTTTTCACAACCCCTTCTTCCACAGCATAGTATTTCCGTAACAGCCACTCAAGCAATACATTTTGGCACTATTTGTCTTTCAAGTTTAAATGGTACTGGTGGTACGGTCACGGTTGATTATCAAGGAAACAGATCGTCAACAGGCGATGTAATGCTAATTTCATCAACACCTACATCTCAGCCTGCAATTTTCGATATTAAACTCTGCCAAGGCAGAAATGTAATCATCACTTATTCTCCAACAATTACCTTAACTGGGAGCAATGGCGGCTCCATGATTATGAATCTGGGGCCAACAGAATACGGTCCAACCGGCACCTCTTTTCCCGTAAATGTTGATTGTGATTTTATCACTCAAATGCGAATGGGAGGAACGCTCAATGTTGGAAATTACGGATCAAATCCTGAGGGCACTTATACTGGAAGTTTTAGCATCACATTTAATCAGGAATAAAGGAGCATGAATTTATCAGGCAATAAAAAATATTTATCGAAGCTTTATTTAAGGCTGAAATTGGTGTTTTTTATTTTGTTCTTATTATTTTCATTGCAATCTCTGCATGCTCAGGATAAATATACGGTTGATCCAGTGGATCCTACCAACGAAAGGAATTATGATGAATTTACAGTAATGTATAATTTGAATGGTTTTGGTTATTTCGCAACTGAAGCCTTGTATTTTTCAAATAATAATAAACTATACATTTCTGTTTACCAGCTTTTTAATGAATTAAGAATTAATTGCAAAGCAAGCTCAAATTCTGATAGTTTAAGTGGTTTTATTGAAAACGAAAGCAATAAATACAATATTGATTTTAAAAATAAAATCATCAATATTCAAAATAAAAAAGTAGAATTAAATGATGCTCTGCTTAAAATAAATGATGCGCTATACCTGGAATCATCAATGTTTGGCGATTTATTTAGGCTTAACTTAAATTTTGACTTTAAAAGTTTAACCATAGCAATATCTTCTGATTTTGAACTTCCTATCATCAAAATACAGCGTATTCTTAGGATCAGAAACAATATCAGTAAATTGAAAAGTGAGATTGTTGCTGATACTCTCATAAAAAGAGAAAACCACATTTTTAAATTTGGAACCATTGATTGGGGTTTTTCAGCGGCACAAACCAATGCTATTTCAGCAAATAATACTTTTCAATTGGGAGTTGGTGCTGAGTTATTAGGCGGTTCTGCTCAAATTCAACTTCGCCATTTTGATAAATATGCCTTTGATATGCGTCAGCAATCTTATAGATGGAATTGGGCCAATAATGACAATAAAATAATAAAGCAAGTAAGTCTGGGAAAAATCAGTACTTCAAGCATTTCGTCAATTTATTCTTCAGTGCTTGGTGCAAAAATAACCAATGCTGGTGTTGGTTACAGAAAAGCCGCCGGTGAATATAGCATAAATGGATTTACCCAGCCCAATTGGATGGTTGAGCTTTATATTAATAATGCGCTTGTTGAGGTTAAAGAAGCTGATGCTATTGGATTTTATATTTTTAAATTTCCACTTTCCTATGGTCAAATTGTAATTACACTTAAATTTTATGGACCTTCTGGTGAGGAAAAAACTGAAGAAAAAATTCTTAATATTCCCTATACTTTTGTTCCAGCCAAGAAATTTGAATACAATATTACAACTGGGGTATTAGAGGATGGCAGAAGTACGAAATTTTTTAGGTCAGAGAATAATTACGGTATTAATCCTTTTATTACCGTTGGTGCTGGACTGGAATATTTATCATCCATTACAAATCATTCTTATATTCCTTTTTCCAATATTTCGGTGCAACCGTTCAGAAGAGTTATTGTTAATGGTATTTATGCTCATAATGTTTACACAAAAGGCCAAATGAATGTCAGTCTTTTTAAAAATGTATTTTTAGAATTGGGTTATACCAAATATGTTGATGGTCAAACAGCTGTGATGCAAAATTATAGAGATGAAAAAGCCGCAAAGGTTTCTATGCCATTTCATATCCGAAAAATTTCTGGATTTGCCAGATTAGATTATACCAATTTTGGCTATCAACATTTTTATTATAATCAATATGGTGCATCGTTTTCTTTATTTTATGGTAATTTTTCGACCAACCTAGCTAGTAACTTAAATCAAATTAATCCTATTTCTGATAATGAGAATATCACTCCATATTCTGCTTATATTAATGCCAATTGGACCATTTTGTATAGGTTTAGAAGCAATTTTGTTTTGCGGCAATCTCTGCAGTATAATGTTAGTGAAAAGTCATTGGTAAGTTCCAGAACTGATTTAGAAAAGAAAATAAAAAACAGAACCTATGTTTCGGTTTCTTTTGATAGAAATTTTATAGCTGATTATAATAGCCTGAACTTTAATGTAAAATTTGATTTGAATTATCTCAGGGTATTTGCAAATTCCAGATTCACGAAAAAGGATGTTTATACATATGAGGGGGCTCAAGGAAGTATATATTTTAATTCATCTCGAAATATTATTCAACCTGATAATTCTTCAGCAGTTGGAAAAGGCGGGATTTCTTTAGTTCCATTTGTTGATATTAACCATAATGGTAAAAAAGAAGAAGATGAACCAATGATAAAATTGACTTCTGTGAGGATAAGTGGAGGTAAGGTCATTTTTAATTCAAAAGATTCAACAATTAATGTTATTGGTTTAGAGCCATTTACTAATTATAAACTTGAATTAAATGAAAACGATTTTAATAATCTTTCATGGAAACTAAAACATAAAACGTATCAAATAACCATTGATCCTAATCAAATTAAAACTGTTTTAATACCTATTACCCCCGTTGGAGAAGTCAGTGGAATGGTTTATCTCTCAAAAAATGATAAATTAGAAGGATACTCCCGAATAATTGTGCATATATATGACAATGCTGGAAATATTGTGAAAGAAATCCTTACAGAATCTGAAGGCTATTTCAATTATTTGGGATTAAGCCCAGGAGTTTATTCTGCCAGTGTTGATAAAGCGCAACTCAAAAAACTTGGGTTTTTATCAATTCCTGATGAGAATAAGTTTACGATAAGACCGTTGCTTGATGGAGATATTGTTTCTGATTTAAAGTTTATTTTAAATAATTCAAAACCAGAAATTGACATCAATAATGCACAAAAACTAAACAAAGAAACAATTGATTCATTGAAGAAAAATACAAATGGCAGTAATCCAACTGGAATCAATAATAAAAATGCAATCGATTCTTTGAACCAGAATAATCATGGTATCGACAATAAGAATGCAATTGATTCATTGAAGAAAAATACAAATGGCAGTAATCCAACTGGAATTAATAA
>JACAAW010000095.1 GCA_013377115.1 Bacteroidota bacterium
GCAACCACTTTTATCGAACTGTGGAAATGATCATCTTTAATCTTTTTCTTTATTAACAAGCGAATCAGTGAATAGGGGATGGCATTGTTAATTGCAATAAATAAAAATAAAGGCGAAATTAAAATTAATAAAAAGCTCATCAAAAGATTCCCGGCAATGCCCGGATTTTTCTTCATTAGCACTTCATTAATTTTATGTTTTTTTAATTCTTTTAGATAATCAACTGTTTCTTCTTTTAAGGTTTCAATTTCTGCCTTATCGGTTTCAATTTTATTTTCTAAAGTCTTAACTAAATATTGATCGGCTTTTAATTGGTTCGCTAAAGTGTTTTCCTTAATCTCCAGCTTCTCAAATACAATTTCCCGGCAAATGGTTCTCAGTTCATCAATCGTGGTGTAATACTCTTCATTTTCGATGTGAACCATCAATTCTTTCATTCTTTGGTAAACTTCCTCACGGATTTCGAACATCGCCATTTGAGGATTTTCCAAATATCGTTCTTTGTAATTGGTTACGTTTATTGGTTTTCCATAATTAATCAATAAATCGCTATTGGCGTAAATGTGTTCGCTGTAGTTCAAGCCAATCGGAATTACCATGACATTCAATGAGAAATCGTTCGAAGACTCCGCAGTAAAAGCAATTCGTGAAAATCCTTTTTTAAACTGTCTTAAATTTCGTTTTCTTAAATGACTTCCTTCAGGAAATAAAATAATCGCATCGTTTTGAGACAAATTATTCGAACAGCGGTCAAATATTTCATCATTCAGTTTTAAACTCTCAACGCCGTCTCTGATGCGGTAAATTGGATTCATTTTTAATCCGTAAAGGTATTTTGCAATCTTTGGATTTTTGAAAACATCGGCTCTGGCCAAAAAGCCCGGTTGCTTTTTCTGACTTATGGAAATCACCAAAGGATCCATCAATGAATTCTGATGATTCGAAACATATAAGGTTGGTAATTCAATTGGAATATTTTCTAGTCCATTAGTTTCGAAACGTTTGTAAAATGTATAGAAACAAGTTCTCAGCATCGAACCAACAACGGTATAATAAAAGCTATATTTTGGTTTTGTCATTTAATTTTGTGTTAAAGGTTTCCTCGACCAATATGTTGCAATGGCCAATCCTGAAATAATATGCCAGATTCCCCACCAAGCAGCAATTACTGCCATTCCGCCAAGCCCATTAAAGAAAGCAAAAATTAAAACAAGTCCCAATCCTGAATTGTGAATTCCTGTTTCTATGGTTAAAGTTCGTGTATCTTGTTTTGCAAGTCTAAAAGTCTTTGCAGTAAAAAAGCCAATTCCCAATGCCATTGAGTTATGAATAAAAACCAATAACAAAATTACAAAGAAATATTCCAGAAAAATTGCAATGTTGGCACTAAAGGCGATTAATACAAAGGCAGCGAAAATAACAATCGATGAAATTTTTATTGGTTTAATAATTTTGGCTGTGAATTTTGGAAATTTATTTGAAATGAAAATTCCAATTGCCAAAGGAATTCCTAATAATAGAACCACAGTTTTAATCATTTCAAAAGGACTGATGCTGATCTCTTTTAATAAGGGAGCTGTGGCTGGATTTAAACTTGCCCAAATCGTGAAATTCAAAGGCGTTGTGATAAATGCCATTAAGGTTGAAAATGCTGTAAGACTTACCGCTAATGCCACATTTGCTTTTGCTAACGAAGAAATAAAATTGGAGATATTTCCACCAGGACAAGCCGCAACCAAAATCATTCCTAACGCAATGCTGGGCGAAGGTTTTAAAATTAAAGTCAAAACAAAAGTCAAAGCAGGAGTGATGATGACTTGAGAAAGAATCCCAACCAAAGCAGATTTTGGATGTTTTACCAATTGGATAAAATGCTCACTTTTAATTTCAAGAGCAACGCCAAACATGATAAAACCTAGCAATACATTCAATAACCAAAAGTTATCTCCTGAAAAATTAAGATGAACATGATCGAGGTTTATATTGAACATTTAAACTGCTTTCTGCAAAAATATACAAAAAGTGCAAAAAATCACAAAATCTTTTCATGATTTCATTAAGTTTGCTTTTTAAAATAAAAGTTAGCAATTAATTTTTTAACAAATATTTATAATTATTTAAAAAATATTAATTGCCAAGACTTTGGGCAGCAGAGCTTGTCGAAGCTTAGGTCGTGGATTGCTGAAAAACAGGTTAGCCTAAAAATAATAAAAAAATGCTTTATACGCAGAAACGATATGAAAGAGATTCCTCACTTTGTTCGGAATGACAATTGTTCAATGTTATTGGGAGGGAGCAAGAGAGCATTCGACTCGCTTTAGCAAGACGAATGCTCTCTTGCTCCCTTATGTAAATCCTAAATGCCATGTCATTCCGAATGTAATGAGGAATCTAAAAAGGAAAAATACATTAATGGGTAACATCATTTATTAAATCCCATTTGGAAAAGATTTAATTTATAATTTCAACAGATAAACACGTGAAAACCAATATCAATAAAGAGAAATTTGAAGCATTGAAAAAATCAATGGAAGGAGATCTTTTTACTGATGAAATTTCTTTGTTAGCATATTCAACCGATGCTTCTGTTTACAGAGAAATTCCCCTGGCAGTGACGCGTCCCAGAAATCCAAACGATGTTAAAAAGTTAATTCAATTTGCCAGGGAAAATAAAACTTCGATAATTCCCAGAACCGCTGGTACTTCTTTAGCAGGGCAGGTTGTAGGAAATGGAATTATTGTGGATGTTTCAAAATACATGACCGAAATTTTGGAAATCAATGTTGAAAATCATTTCATAAGACTTCAGCCTGGAGTGGTACTGGATGAATTGAATAAAAAACTAGCGATTCATGGATTATTCTTTGGTCCGGAGACTTCCACTTCGACGCGTTGCATGATTGGAGGAATGGTTGGGAACAATTCATGCGGTTCCCATTCTTTAATTTATGGCAGCACTCGAGATCATTTATTAGAAGCAAAATGTATCTTAAGTGATGGTTCAGATATAGAATTTAAAAATATTGATAAAGAAGAATTTATAAATATATGTGAAGGTGAAAAATTGGAAAATAAAATCTACCAAAACATCCAAAATTCCCTATCAAAAATTGATGTTCAGAATGAAATTCGTGCACAATATCCTGACAAGGAAATTGAACGAAGAAACACCGGATATGCCATCGATTTACTTATAGAAACTCAGCCTTTTTCCGAAAACAATGAACCGTTTAATTTCTGCAAACTCATTGCCGGTTCTGAAGGGACACTTGCTTTCATCACAGAAATTAAATTAAATCTGGTCCCACTTCCACCTAAAGAAAAAGCGGTAATTTGTGTCCATTTTAAAACACTCGAAGAAGCCTTGCAAGCGAATATTTTAGCGTTAAATTTCAAACCAGATGCCATTGAATTGATTGATGATATTTTGTTGGATTGCACAAAGGACAATATCACACAATTCAAAAATCGAGACTTTGTTAAAGGAAATCCCGCAGCAATTTTAATTATTGAGTTTGCAAAAGATTCTGTTGAAGAAATTAAGTCCATTGCTGCTATCCTAGAAAAGGAATTAACTAAAAATTCCTTTGGATATTATTTCCCGATTCTTTTCAATGACGAAATCAATAAAGTGTGGAGTTTGCGAAAAGCTGGTCTTGGTTTAATGGCAAATTATCCAGGAAGCAGAAAACCTTTAACGGTTGTTGAAGACACAGCAGTTAACCCAAAAGTTTTACCTGAATACATTGCTGAATTCAAATTAATATTAAAGAAATACCATCTCGAATGTGCTTTTAATGGCCACATTGCTACAGGAGAACTACATATAAAACCAATTCTAAATTTAAAAGATCCGGAGGATTTAAAATTGTTTCGGATTCTGGCAACAGAGATCGCAAAGCTGGTTAAAAAATACAAAGGCTCATTAAGCGGCGAGCATGGCGATGGCAGATTACGTGGAGAATTTATTCCTTTTATGATTGGAGAAAAAAACTACCAATTAATCAAAGAAATTAAGTCCGTTTGGGATCCTGATTCTATTTTTAATCCAGGAAAAATTATCGAAACTCCATTGATGGATTCCTCTTTAAGATTTGATTCTTCGAAGGAAATAAAACCAATTAAAACCCATTTCGATTTCTCTCGAAATATGGGAATTTATGGTGCTGCTGAGCAATGCAATGGTTCGGCTGATTGTAGAAAATCGGAAATAATTGGTGGATTGATGTGCCCAAGTTATATGGCTACGAAAAATGAAAATTCCACAACTCGTGCTAGAGCGAATATACTTAGAGAGTTTTTGGCAAATAGCACAAAAGAAAATCCTTTCAATCACAAAGAAATTTATGAAGTAATGGATTTATGTTTATCCTGTAAAGGTTGTAAATCCGAATGTCCATCGAATGTTGACATTACAAAATTAAAAGCCGAATTTCTTCAACATTATTATGACGCGAATGGAATTCAACTAAGAACCAGAATCATTGCCAATCTTCCAAAGTTAAATCAATTTGCATCTAATTTTACTAGTATTTTCAATTTTTTCCAGAGTAATCATACGATTTCAAATTTATTGATGAAGAGTTTGGGATTCTCAACAAAACGACGATTCCTGAAAATTCACAAATTCACCTTAAGAAATTGGGCGAAAAAGAATTTGGCTCCTCTCAATCCGACAGCTAACTTGAAAGGGAAAATTCTCTTCTTTATTGATGAATTTACCAATTTTAATGATGTGGAAGTTGGAATAAAAGCAATAAATTCATTAACCATTTTGGGCTATCAAGTTGAGATTGCGCCCATAAAAATTAGCGCCAGAACTTATTTGTCAAAAGGCTTTTTAAAGAAATCGAAAAGAATAATCAACGGAAATTTAGCTTCACTAAAAGAACTTGTAAAAGAAGATTTACCTTTGATTGGCATTGAACCTTCATGTATTTTGTCCATGCGGGATGAATATCTTTCTTTGGCCAGCAAGGAAAATCTCAAATTCGCTGAGGAACTTGCAAAGAATTCATTTATCATTGATGAATTTTTGGAGAAAGAAATTTTGAATGGAAGAATTATTAAAGAACAATTTACAAAAGAAAGAATCAAAATAAAACTACATGGTCATTGTCATCAAAAAGCAATTTCTTCGGTAAAACCATCAATAATAATGCTAACAATTCCTGAAAATTATGAAGTTGAAGAAATCAAATCAGGCTGTTGTGGAATGGGAGGAGCCTTCGGTTATGAAAAAGAACACTACGAAGTTTCAATGGCAGTGGGAGAGTTGGTGCTTTTTCCAGAAGTTAGAAAAGCCGATAATGAATTTATCATTGCAACACCAGGGACAATTTGCAGACAACAAATCAAAGATGGAACTGGGAAAACTGCATTTCATCCAATTGAGTTGTTTTATAATGCTTTATTAAAATAGGCAAAAAAAAAGAGCCGTTGTTTTATCAACAGCTCTTTCTCGAATTAACTAACAAAACTATGAAATGAAATTTATTAACCAATAAACATTTATTCTTTGTAACCTTTCGTAAAATTACATCAAATAAATCTCAAATGGTGTTAAAGGTATGTTAAGAGATGTTAAAAATTGTTAATTAGGAACTTGCAAAAAAAAATCCAGTTGAATTAATCAACTGGATTTTTAATAAATTGAAATAAAACTTAAAATCTTTCTCTTTTTGAAAAGAAGAAATCTGATTCAATAGCAGCATTTTCAGGGCTATCAGAACCGTGAACAGCATTAGCTTCCATATCTCTACCATAAAGTTTTCTAATGGTGCCTTCTGCAGCATCTTTTGGATTTGTAGCACCAATTAATTTACGGAATTCTTCAACAGCATTTTCTTTTTCAAGAGTTGCAACAACAATAGGACCTGAAGTCATAAACGAAACAAGACTATTGAAAAATGGGCGTTCAGAATGAACAGCGTAAAATTGTTGAGCATCTTTTTCAGTAAGATGAGTAAACTTTAAAGCAGCAATTCTAAAACCTGCTTCGTTAATTTTGGCCAATATTGGGCCAATGAAACCATCTTCAACCGCACTGGGTTTAATGATTGTGAATGTGATGTTTTTATCCATGTTTTCTATTTTTTATTCGTGCAAAAGTAATAAAAAAACTTGCTCATAAATATTAAATAATAACAGGTATATTTTTTATATCTTTGCACGTTATTTTAAAAAAATAGTTTACTCGTTTGGATAAAGAAAAAATAACTTCGATAAAAGAAATACTTAAGAACTCTTCAAGTATTGTAATTGTAGCGCATACAAATCCAGATGGAGATGCAATCGGGGCTTCATTAGCATTAAAAAGATTTTTAGCAAATTCGGGATTCAATGCCCAAGTTGTTGTTCCAAATAAATTTCATAATTTTTTAGATTGGATGCCAGGAAGTGACGAAATCCTTATTGGCACGAATGAATTTAAAAAAAATGAAACCCTTATTTATGATGCAGATTTAATTTTTTGCTTAGACTTTAATTCAATAAGTAGGGTTGACCAACTCAGCAATTCTTTGGCTTGCTCAAAAGCAAAAAAAGTTTTGATAGATCATCATCTTTCACCTGAGCCTTTTGTTGATTTTTTGTTTTCAGATATTAAAAGTTCATCAACATCTGAATTGGTTTATGATTTCATAGTTGAAATTGGCGGAGCTAATTCTATTGATGAGGAAATTGCCAATTGTTTATTTGTTGGGATTATGACAGATACCGGCTCATTTAGTTTCTCTTGCAATAATGCAAAAACATTCTTGGTTGTTGCAGAATTGATAAAAGCCGGATTAAATGTTGAAAGGGTTCACAAATTAATTTTCGATAATAACAATGAGTCAAGATTGAGATTGCTAGGATTTTGTTTAAGTGCCAATATGGTTGTGCTTCATGAATTCTCAACAGCATACATTCATTTATCGAAAGAAGAATTAGAAATGCATCATTTCGAAGCAGGTGATACGGAGAATGTTGTTAATTATGCTCTTTCAATAAAAGGAATTAATCTCGCAGTTTTGTTAATGGAAAAAGAGGAGTACGTTAAAATTTCGATGAGATCGAAAGGCGATTTTTCTGTAAATGATTTAGCAAGGAATCACTTTAATGGAGGTGGCCATCGCAATGCTGCCGGTGGAATGTACGATTTGCCTTTAGCCAATGCAATAGAGCATTTAGAAAGCATTTTACCAGAATATCATGACCAAATAAAAAATAGTTTGAAATAGAATGAATTTAAAGTTAAGTATAATATTTTTGTTTTTAATTTCCTCAATGTTCTACATTGGTTGTGGTAACAGTAATGATTCTGAAAAAAATTCTTTAAATCCAGATAAATTTAAAGAATCATTGGTAAAGGCGAACAAAAAGCTTGTTAAAACAGAAGATGAAGAGATTGAGGATTACATTGCCCGTTACCAATGGAAAATGACAAAAACTGAAACAGGACTGAGGTATTTTATTTATAAGAACGGTAAAGGCAATAAATCTGAGAAAGGTAAAATTGCCAAAATAAATTATCAAAGTAGTTTAATAACAGGAACGCCTTGTTATAGTTCCACCGAATCTGGACCAAAATCATTTGTAATAGGAAAGGGTGAAGTTGAAAATGGAATAGAAGAAGGAATTCTTTTTCTAAGAGTTGGCGATAAAGCAAAATTTATTATTCCTTCACATTTAGCATTTGGCTTGGTTGGGGATGATAAAAAAATACCCAAAAGGGCAACCTTAATTTATGATGTTGAACTTATAGAAATACAATAATTAAAAAATTGAAAAACAATGAGCAAAATAGGCAAACAGATTTATAGCTTAATACTATTAGTTTTAATTTGTGGAATTTCTACATCCACCTTTTCTCAAAAAAAGCTAAAAGGTTATAAGAAAACTAAGACTGGGATGAGTTATAAGTTTTATAAGCAAGACAAGAAAGCAAAAAAGCCAACAATTGGTGATATTTTGCATTTAGAAATGCGCTATAAAACTGATAAAGATTCTATGATTTTTGATAGTAAAACTCAAGGTTCGCAACCTGTTTATTTGGAGTTGTTAGCACCTTCATATAAAGGTGATATTGTAGAAGGAGTTTCAATGCTTGGTGTTGGCGATAGTGCCAGTTTTGTTGTAAGTGCTGATTCGTTCTTTATTAAAAATGTTGGACTTCCCGAATGTCCTGGTTTTGTAACAAAAGGAAGTTTGTTATTTTTCGACATGGTTTTAAAAGGTTTTGATACTAAGGCTGAATATGAAAATATGAAGAAAATACAGGCTGAAAAGGAAGCAGCCTACATGGATTCTTTGAAAGTTATTGAGGCAATTAGTATAAAACAATATCTTGATTCTAATAAAATAACAAGAAATCCTTCGCCAAGTGGTTTATTTTATTTGGAGATTTTAAAAGGAACAGGTGCTCAAGCCGAAAATCATAAAACAGTTAAAGTTCATTACAAAGGAACATTTTTAGATGGAAGAGTATTTGATTCAAGTTATGATAGAAATGAACCAATTGAGTTTAAACTTGGTGAGCATCAGGTGATTCCTGGCTGGGAAGAAGGTATTATGTATATGAATGTTGGTGGAAAAGCAAAATTAATCCTACCATCTCAAATAGCTTATGGTGAAAGTGGAGCAGGAGGTGGAATTATTCCTCCATTCTGTCCATTAGTTTTTGAAGTTGAATTAATCGAAGTAAAATAATATAGTAATAAATTAAATTTTAAAGAAATGAAAAGTAAATTAGGATTTTTATTTGCGTTATTAGCAGTAGTTGCATTTACCGGATGTTCTAAATATCCAGGATTTGACAAAACTGATTCAGGTTTGTATTACAAATTTCATGTAAAAAATGATGGAGCTCAAAAACCAGCCGCTGGTGATTATATTATGGTTGAAATGGCTTACCGTATTGATACTATGAAATTATTTGATAGCAAGAAAAACGGAGAACCTGTATTATTACAAATAGTTGAACCTTTATACAAAGGCGATATTGTTGAAGGATTAAAATTAATGGGAATTGGCGATAGCGCAACTTTCATTATTAACACTGATTCATTTTTCTTGAAAAATGTTGGCTTAGAAAAATTACCACCAAAAATTAAAGGCGGAACAGTAATGCATTTCGATTTCAAATTAATCAGCATTAAAAAGAAAGCTGAATTTGAAAAAGAACAACAAGCAAAAATGGAAGAACAAAAGATTATGATGGAAAAAAGAAAAGAATCAGAACCAATTGAACTTGCAAAATATATTAAAGACAATAAAATTAATGCAAAACCAACAAAATCTGGTTTGTATTATATTGAATTGAAAAAAGGTACTGGCGCAAAAGCAGAAAATGGTAAAACTGTTTCGGTTCATTATACTGGATTTTTCCTTGACGGAAGTAAATTTGAATCTTCTTTAGATAGAGGAACTCCAATTGATTTTCCATTAGGACAGAAAAATGTAATTCCAGGTTGGGAAGAAGGTATTTCTATGATGAAAGTTGGCGGAAAAGCTAAATTGATTATTCCATCAGAATTGGCTTATGGTCCACAAGGAAAACAACCAATTATGCCTTATACTCCTTTGGTTTTTGAAGTTGAACTTGTTGGTGTAAAATAATGAAAAAACTAATCTATTTATTGATGGTATCAGTTGTTATTGGAGGTTGCAAAACTTCCAATAAAACAACTGTTACTGAAAAAGCAAAAGTGATGCTCGATACTACTTACACAACAGATAGTGGTCTGAAATATAAGTTTATTAAACTTGGAACAGGTATTATGCCACAAAACGGGGATAAAGTCTCTGTTCATTACACCGGAAAACTTACCAATGATACCATTTTTGATAGTTCTGTAAAAAGAGGAACTCCTTTTACTTTTACACTTGGTGCTGGAGAAGTAATAAAAGGCTGGGATGAAGGCATTGCAAAACTTCATGTTGGAGATAAAGCTATATTCACAATTCCACCTCAATTGGGTTATGGAGATATGGATAAAGGCACCATTCCTCCGAATTCAACTTTGATTTTCGAAGTTGAATTAATGGACGTTAAAGAACAACCAAAACCTTATGATGTAAAAGGAAAAGATACTTTAACAACCGCGAGTGGTCTGAAGTATATTATGGTTTCTTCGGGAAAAGGAAAGCAAGTGAAAGCTGGGATGAAAATTGGTGTTCATTATACCGGTTTTTTTACTGATGGAAAAATATTTGATTCTTCCGTATCGAGAGGTGAACCAATTTCTTTTAATGTTGGTACAGGCCGCGTTATTAAAGGTTGGGATGAAGGTTTACAATTATTAAAAGTTGGAGATAAAGCCCGCCTTATTATTCCATATCAGTTAGCTTATGGAGAAAAGGGTAGAGGCCCAATTCCTGCAAAAGCAACCTTGATTTTTGATGTTGAAGTTATGAGTGCTGAGGATGCACCAATTCCTGTTACACCTGTTCCATATGATGTAAAAGGAAAGGATACATTGACCACAGCTTCTGGTTTACAGTATATTAAAATAAACGAAGGAACTGGTCCGCAAGCAATTAAAGGCAAAACTGTTAGTGTTCATTATACCGGATATTTATTAGATGGAAAAATATTTGATTCATCAATATCAAGAGGAGAACCTATTAGTTTTGAATTAGGAGCTGGAAGGGTAATTAAAGGTTGGGACGAAGGTATTGCTTTGTTGAAAGTTGGAGGAAAGGCTCGTTTAATTATTCCTTATCAATTAGCATATGGTGAAGCTGGAATGTCTGGTGCTATTCCACCAAAAGCTACGCTCATTTTTGATGTAGAATTGGTTGGAGTAAAATAACCATTTCATTATTTTATTTAATAAAGAAGGCTTCAGGAAACTGAAGCCTTCTTTATTGTTGATAGAATACGTTTTTTTCATGTTAAAAGAAACTTTTTTCAAAAAAATAGTAAAAAATTTCTTACTTTTACGCTTACTTTTAGCAAAGATATTTTATTTAGAAAAGTATAAAAAAAATAATATGAAACTAAAACTTACCCTTCTCTTCGTTTTGTTATTTATTTTCTCATTCAGTTATGCTTATAACAATGATGGAAATATTATTCAAAAAACTCAAAACAATCAAAAATCCTTAAAAGAAGTTTTAAATCCTGACGGAACAATTAACACAAGTGTTGTCTTAAATGGAAGTTTTAATCCTCAGGGTTATAAAATGATAGCGGAACCTGGGCAAGTTCCTAGGTTTATCCCAATAGATTCAACTCAAGGAAGGCTTGCAGGCGACCAATATTGGAGTAACCCATTTTCTTTTTCATCTTTTCCCGCATCTTCTTCTATAAGTGCCATTGTTGCTTATGGTAGTTCTTTGTTTGTTGGGGGATCGTTCACAAATGTTGGGAATGTTGCAGGAACAAATAATATTGCTAAATGGACTGGAACTCAGTGGGTGGCTCTCGGGACAGGAACAGATGCCAATGTAAATGCATTAGCAATAATTGGCACTAATTTGTATGTGGGTGGTTCCTTTTTAAATGCTGGAGGAATTTCGGCACCTAGGATTGCTATGTGGAGTATGTCTACTTTAACTTGGTCCGGGCTTTTGACTGGTGTAACAAGTGCTTCTTCAAGTGTTCAAGCCCTTGCTGTGAGCGGTACTAATTTATATGTTGGAGGTAAATTTACTCAGGTTGGTGGTATAGGTGCTAGCAATGTTGCCATGTGGAATGGAACTGCATTTTCAGCTTTAGGAACTGGTGTTCTTAATACTGGTGTTGTAAAATCATTGGCAGTAAGTGGAACAAGTTTATACGTTGGCGGTAATTTTGCAACAGCAGGCGGAGTGACAGTAAATAATATTGCCAAGTGGAGTGGATCTGCATGGACAGCCTTATCAACAGGAACAAACAACTGGGTATATGCACTTACTGTTTCTGGAACAAATTTATATGCTGGAGGTCAGTTTACATTGGCAGGAGGAATTGCAAATACAAGTTATATTGCAAAATGGAGTGGCACAGCATGGTCGGCATTAGGCACTGGTCTAAATGGTCCAGCTTACGCAATTGAATCCACTCCAACGGCAGTTTACGTTGGAGGTTTTTTTACAACCGCTGGTGGAATTACTGTAAATAGAATTGCTAAATGGGATTTGTCAGCATGGTCTGCTTATGGATCTGGATTAAATAATAATGTTTTAGCTCTTGAATTTTCAGGATCGCTTTATGCTGGTGGAAGTTTTACTGATGCGGGTGGTGATTTAAATGCAGATTATTTGACATATTGGGGTAATTCTAATTGGATGAGCCTTCCTTATGGGATAAATGCAACTGTTAGTTGCGTAACTGTTGATGGAACTGATATTTACGTGGGTGGAAGTTTTTTAGATGCTGGCGGAAATGTAAATGCTGACTATGTGTCTAAATGGGATGGATCAAATTGGATTGCTTTAGGAAGCGGATTTAACGGCAATGTGAGTGCAATTAAAGTTGTTGCAGGAATGGTATATGTTGGAGGAAGTTTTACAGATGGTGGAGGGAATGCAAATGCAGATAGAATTGCCAAATGGAATGGAACAACTTGGGTTGCGTTATCTACTGGGCTAAACGCCTCTGTTTCTGCTCTAGAAACAGATGGAACCAATTTATTTGTTGGTGGTTCTTTTACAACTGCTGGAGGTGTCGTAAATGCGAATTACATTGCAAAATGGACAGGTTCTTCATGGGCTGCTGTTGGAACTGGGCTTTCAAATTATGTTTATTCTTTGAAATATTATAACGGAACCTTATATGCAGGAGGTCAATTTATTAATGCAGGTGGAGATCCTAATGCTGATAATATTGCCAAATGGAATGGAACTACATGGTCATCAATTGGAAATACACCATTCGATTATACCGTAAATGCTATCGAGGTAGTTGATAATAACACTATTTATGCTGGTGGTTGTTTCGAATCTCCCACTTATTATTTAGCAAAATGGAATGGTACTGCTTGGCAAAGTATGGGCGGTGGTTTTATTCAAGATATGAATTGTTCAAGTGCAGTTTTGGCAATTAAAGCTGTTAATGATGTTGTTTATATTGGTGGTTATTTTTCTACCGTTGATGCTACTGCTAATACCAGTGGAATTGCAAAATGGGAAAATAATTCTTGGAGTAATTTAGGTAGTGCTGTTATGGGAAGTGTTTCTGCCTTGGCAACTGATGGAAATTACCTTTATGCAGGTGGTAGCTTCAACACTGCAGGTGGTAAAATTGCTCAAAATATTGCTCGTTGGGGGATATTGCCAAGTATAACTAGTCAACCAAATTCATTAATTGTATGTGAAAGTTCCTCAGCAGTGTTCAATACTTTATCAAATGGATCAGCGCCAAAAACTTTTCAATGGAAACACAATGGTTCTAATATTATTGGAGCTACAGATAGTACATTAACTATTAATCCTGTAAATATATCAGATCAAGGTTACTACAAATGTACGGTTTCAAATACCTGTGGTTCAGTTACAAGTGATTCTGTATTATTAACTGTAAATGCAAAACCTTTACCTGTTATTTCTGGAAATCTTCAATTTTGCACTGGTTTAAGTACAAGTTTGACGACCACTGTTGGATATTCCACATATTCCTGGTCAAATTCAGCATCAACTTCCACTATTTCTGTTAATACCCCTGGCAGTTATTCTGTTTCTGTATCAGACATAAATGGATGTACTAATACATCTGCAGCTGTAACTGTTATCGAAAATTCATTGCCATCCGTTAGTGCAAATACAAATTCAAATAGTATTTGCCTCAATTCTTCAACAATAATAAATGCTTTTGGTGCAAATACCTATTCATGGTCGCCATCAGCAGGACTTTCATCAACAACAGGAAATAATGTTACTGCATTCCCAAGTTCAACTACAATTTATACAATTACTGGAACAGCAGGAAATGGGTGTCAAAACACTACAAGTGTTTCTATAAGTGTTAAAGTTCCATTTTCGAACGAAATTATTTGTGAAGTAAATATTGATACAGCTACCAACCATAATTTTGTTGTTTGGGAAAAAACACCAAACGTTGGAACAGCATATTTTAAAATATGGAAAGAAAGTACTTTTGGTGGTATTTATACGGCTATTGATTCTGTTGCTTTTGACAGTATGAGTATTTATACCGATATGGCATCCAATGCTTCGGTTAAATCTGAAAGATATAAAATTTCTGTTGTTGATACGTGTGGAAATGAATCAAATCAGAGTCCTGCGCACAAAACGCTCCACTTAACCGTGAATCTTGGAATGGGAAATACCATTAATTTGATATGGGAAAACTATGAAGGTTTTGTTTTTGGTTCTTATTATATTTATAGAGGTTTAACTCCCGCTACAATAGTTCCGATTGATACCATTCAAAATACAATTACAACTTATACTGATATTGCTCCATTGGTTGGATACAACTATTATAAAATTATTATTGCAAATCCTGATAGTTGTGTGGCTTCTTCAAATGCAAAAACTCAGACAACGCAAACTTTTAACACTTCAGTTTCCAATATGGAAGAATATAAAATATTACCAACTGGAATCAAAGATTTTGGATTTAATTATGGATTAAATGCATATCCAAATCCTTATTCGAATGAAACAAATATTTCTTATTCTTTAAATACAAAGTCAAAAGTAAAACTAGAAATTTATGATCTTCTTGGCCAAAGAATCGCGGAAATTATTAACGAAAATCAATTGGCTGGAAAATATCAATATTCATTTTCTGCAAAAAATATAGGATTTGCCCAAGGAGTTTATTTTGTAAAACTTTTAGTAGACGAACAATCCTTTACAAAAAAACTAATTGAAACGAAATAACTTAAAATAAATTCCCCAAAAAGCAAAAAAAATGAACAAAACATTATTATTAATTTGTATTTCATTCTTTTCTTTTACTTCAATTTTCGGACAAAATCAATATTGGCAATGGGCCAAATCTGCGGGAGGTGTTGATTATGATTATGGAACTGCAACGGCAACAGATCAGGCTGGAAATGTATATGT
>JACAAW010000096.1 GCA_013377115.1 Bacteroidota bacterium
TCCTGCTGCTGTAGGATTGTATAATTGTCCAACAGTAGTAAACAATGTAGAAACTCTTGCAAATATTGGTTACATCGTAAATAATGGTGGCGATAATTTCGCAAAAATTGGAATTGGAAAAAGTACAGGAACAAAATTAATATCTGCATGTGGAAATATTAATAATCCTGGCGTTTATGAGATTGAAATGGGCGTTCCTGTTGAAGAATTTATATACAACGAAAATTATTGCGGTGGAATTAAAAATTCGAAAGAACTAAAAGCAGTGGTTGCCGGTGGTTCTTCGGTTCCGATTCTTCCAAAAAATTTAATATTAAAAACTGCTGCTGGTGAACCTCGTTTATTGACATACGAATCATTGGCCGAAGGCGGTTTCGAAAGTGGAACCATGCTTGGCTCTGGTGGTTTTATTGTTTACGATGAAGATGCTTGCATCGTTAGAAACACTTGGAATTTCACACGTTTTTATCATCACGAATCTTGCGGACAATGTTCTCCATGTCGTGAAGGAACTGGCTGGATGGAAAAAGTGTTGTGGAGAATTGAAAATGGTGAAGGCAGAACAAAAGACATTGATTTACTCGTGAGTATCGCCAATAAAATTGAAGGAAATACCATTTGTCCTTTGGGCGATGCTGCTGCATGGCCTGTTGCGAGTGCGATTCGTCATTTCAGGAATGAGTTCGAATTTCATGTGAATTCACCAGAAATTGTAAAAAACATCAAACATGGTTCCTTGGAAAAGTATTTTTTAAAAGTTTAAAAAATGAGAATAAGTAAAAATATTATAAAAGAGATTCCTCACTTCGTTCGGAATGACAACAAAACAATCTTATATTGGGAGGGAGAGAGCGGCCGCCTTTTTGCGGCCGCTCTCTCCCTCCCAAAAATCCGAAATAAACCATGTCATTCCGAATGCATTCGCCGAATGGCGGAGAAATGAGGAATCTAATATGAAAAAATAAAAGGAATTTCAAAAATGCTGACTGTAACAATCGATAATCACACCATAGAAGTTGAGGAAGGAACTACCATCCTTCAGGCGGCACGCTTGATTGGTGGCGATGTTGTTCCACCAGCAATGTGCTATTACTCCAAACTAAAAGGTTCCGGTGGGAAATGCAGAACTTGTCTGGTAAAAGTTTCTCAATCTTCAGCAAAAGATCCGCGGCCAATGCCAAAACTGGTTGCTTCGTGCCGAACACCAGTTGTTGATGGAATGGTGGTTCAAAACAAGACTTCACAAGAAGTTTTAGACGCCAGAAAAGCAATTGTTGAATTTTTATTAATCAATCACCCGCTCGATTGCCCTGTTTGCGACCAGGCTGGTGAATGCGATTTACAGAACCTCAGCTTCGACAACGGAAAAGAAGAAACCCGTTATGAAGAATCAAAACGTGAATTCGAAGTAATTGATATTGGTGAACAGATAAAACTTCATATGAATCGCTGCATTCTTTGTTATCGCTGCATTTACACTGTTGACCAGTTAACTGAAAAAAGAGTTCATGGCGTTTTATATCGTGGTGATGTTTCTGAAATTTCTACTTATATCAAAAACGAAATTAATAATGATTTCTCAGGAAATATTATTGATGTTTGTCCTGTTGGTGCGCTGACAGATAAAACTTTCCGTTTTAAAAATCGTGTTTGGTTTTTAAAGGCAATGGATGCTCACAGAGCTTGTACAAAATGTTCAGGAAAAGTTACTGCCTGGATGCGTGGCGAGGAAATTTACCGCATCACCGGCCGAAAAGATAAATACGGAGAACTGGAAGAATTTATTTGCAATGAATGCCGCTTCGAAAAGAAAGAGCCAAAAGACTGGACCATCGAAGGACCAAGAGCAATTCAAAGGTATTCAGTCATTAGTCAAAATCATTATACCAATACAAAAACACCATCGGTAATTTTGCCTTTGGAAGAGCGAATGATAAAACAAGAAGATTATAAACGTAATAGAAAAAATAATTTTAATAATTAAAAAATAATTAAAAATAATATTACATATGAGATTCCTCACTTTGTTCGGAATGACAAAATGTTTTGTTATTTGGAGGGAGCGAAGGAGCGTTCGCTTCTTTGCGAACGCTCCTTCGCTCCCTCTTGTATATCGTTTGAAAAATGTCATTCCGAATGAATCCGCCCAAAGCGGAGAAATGAGGAATCTAAAAATGAAAAATAATAGAAATTAAATGGATTACAGTTTCATCATATACAAATTCACACTGGCAACGGTAATTCTGATTATCAGTTTGGTAGTGGCAATGTACGCCACCCTGATTGAAAGAAAGATGGCCGGATTTTTCCAGGACCGTCACGGACCCAATCGTGCTGGAAAATTTGGAATATTGCAACCATTGGCCGATGGACTGAAACTGTTTTTCAAGGAAGAATTCATGCCGCAATCGGCAGATAAATTTCTTTATATTTTAGGTCCTTCGCTCACCATGCTGATTGCTTTGCTCACCAGCGCAGTAATTCCGTGGGGAAGTTCAATAGTAATTGGCGGAACAGAATACTCCCTCCAAATTGCTGACATCAACATCGGAATTTTATACGTTTTCGCCATTCTTTCAATTGGCGTTTATGGAATCATGATTGGTGGCTGGGCTTCAAACAACAAATATGCCTTAATCGGTGCCATCAGAGCGGCATCGCAAATGATCAGCTACGAACTGGCAATGGGAATGGCAATCATCACCATCGTTATGATGACCGGCACTTTGAGTTTGGGCGAAATTGTTGCACAACAACACGGATTTAACTGGAATGTCTGGTATCAACCCTTGGGATTTTTCTTGTTTCTGGTTTGTGCTTTTGCCGAAACCAATCGCGCGCCTTTTGACTTACCTGAATGCGAAACCGAGCTGGTTGGCGGTTATCACACGGAATACAGCAGTATGAAACTTGGCTTTTATTTGTTTGCAGAATACATCAATATGTTTATTTCGGCCGCAATGATTTCGTCACTGTATTTTGGTGGTTACAATTTCCCATTTATGGATGATTTGGGATTGTCTCACAACGCTCTGTCGTTGCTGGGTTCTTTAGCATTTTTTGTAAAAATTACCTTCTTCGGATTTTTATTTATGTGGGTTCGCTGGACATTGCCGCGATTCAGATACGATCAATTAATGCGGTTGGGTTGGAAAACCTTAATTCCACTGGCAATTGTGAATGTAATAATTACGGGTTTGGTATTGATGATTAAAAATCACATGTAATGACAGAAGAAAAAAAGACATATACTTTTACCACTCGCTCGAAAGTCGTTTCGAATAAGAAAATGACTTTTATGGAAAAGATTTATTTTCCGGCGATTATAAAAGGAATGCTCATTACTTTCAGTCATTTGTTTAAGAAAAAAACCACCATACAATATCCGGAAGTAAAAAGAAACATTGCCGAAATTTACCGTGGAAAACATGTTTTAAAAAGAGATGACGAAGGTCGTGAACGCTGCACTGCCTGCGGATTATGTGCACTCTCCTGCCCTGCCGAAGCAATTACCATGATTGCTGCCGAACGAAAAGCTGATGAAATGCATTTGTACCGCGAAGAAAAGTATGCCAAAGTTTATGAAATAAATATGCTGCGTTGTATTTTTTGCGGATTGTGCGAAGAAGCCTGTCCGAAAGAAGCCATTTTCCTGACCAACGAAATCGTACCATCCAATTACGAGCGCGAAAATTTTATTTACGGTAAAGATAAATTGGTGGAACCAATGGATAAAGATAAAAGAATTGATATCAGCAAAAGACAAACAACGGCGGTTTTAGAATTTAAGAAAGATAAAAATCAATCGCATAATAATTAAAAACAAATAAATGCTTTCAAAATACATATTCTATTTTTTGTCGAGTGTAGCAATTTACGCAGCATTGATGGTTTTGATTTCGAAGAAACCCATTCATAGCGTACTTTATCTTACGCTTGCATTTTTTGCTATTGCTGGGCATTATATTTTATTAAATGCACAATTTCTGGCAGTGGTGCACATTATCGTTTACGCTGGTGCGATTATGGTTTTGTTTTTATTCACAGTGATGCTGCTCAACCTCAACATCGAGGGCGAATTCCCGAAAAAGAATATCATCAAATTTGCAGCTGTGATTGTCGGAGGTTTGATATTAATTACGCTTATCGGGACTTTCAGAACCTATGATTTAGAAATAATTAAAAACCCAACATTAAACCAGATTGGTCTGGTGAAAAATTTAGGAAAAGTTTTGTTCAAAGAATATTTATTGCCCTTCGAACTTTGTTCTATTTTGTTTTTAGCAGCAATGGTCGGGGCAGTGATGCTGGGAAAGAAAGATATTCAGTAATATATTAATTACAAGTTTAACCACAAAAGACACAAAGAGGTTACACAAAGTACACAGAGAAAAAAAAATGAATAATGAACAAGGATTAACGATTTAGGATTTTAGAAGAAAAAATATGAACAAATTTTAACCATAAAAATTGAAATATAGCGGAGGGTCACTGAGCTTGTCGAAGTGCCGAAGCCTTGGAATAAAATGATTTAGGATGATTAAAAATAAAAATTATTAATCTAAATTAGCCACGACCTTTAGGTCGTGGATTAATATAAAAAAGGAACAATGGGCTTTAGCCCAAAATAAAAAATACCGCTTTGCGACCTTTGCGAAAAACATTGCGTCCTTTGCGGTAAAAAAAACAAACAAAAAACAACAACATGCCAGACGCAGTACAAAATTTACAAATGATCCCACTGAACGATTATATTTTTTTCTGTTCGGCTTTGTTCGCCATTGGAATAATTGGGGTTTTGATAAAAAGAAACGCATTGGTAATTTTCATGTCGGTAGAGCTGATGCTGAATTCAGCAAATTTATTACTAGCTGCATTTTCAGCTTATAGAAATGATCCTGCAGGACAAATATTTGTGTTTTTTATTATGGTCGTGGCAGCTGCTGAAGTGGCGATAGGATTGGCTTTGCTGGTAATGATTTACCGCTCCACACATTCCATCGACATCAATGCACTTAATAAACTTAAATGGTAGATTAAAAATAAAGAAAAATGATTGAATATATTTGGCTAGTTCCGCTTTTACCTTTAATTGGATTCCTGCTCATCGCTTTTAATTTCAAGCGATTCCAAGGATCAGTATCCGGTATTATTGCATCATCGGCTATTTTCGTTTCATTTATTATTTCGTTAATTGTCTTCATTGAAATCTATTCTTCCAAACAAACTGCAACAGTTCAACTTTTTCATTGGATAAAATTCAATAAAATAGATATTTCTTTTTCATTCCTCATCGATCAACTTTCAACATTGATGTTGATGATCATTACCGGAGTTGGATTTTTAATTCACGTTTATTCCATTGGCTATATGAAAGGCGATTCAGGATTCAATCGCTTTTTCTCCTACATGAATTTATTTGTATTTTTCATGCTGTTACTGGTTTTGGGCTCGAATTATTTAATCATGTTCATTGGATGGGAAGGCGTTGGATTGTGTTCCTATTTGCTCATTGGATTCTGGTTTAAAAAACACGAAAACAACAACGCCGCGAAAAAAGCATTTATCATGAACCGCATTGGTGACTTGGGATTTCTATTGGGAATTTTCATGCTGTATTATTATTTCGGAACATTAAATTTCAATGGAATTTTCTTCCAAGCACATATGTTCACCATCGGAAATCCAACAATCACAATCATTACACTTTTATTATTTGTGGGAGCCATTGGAAAAAGTGCCCAAATTCCGCTTTTCACCTGGTTACCGGATGCAATGGCAGGTCCAACACCAGTTTCTGCATTAATTCACGCCGCAACAATGGTTACAGCAGGTATTTATATGATTGCAAGATCCAACGTTCTTTTTGTTTTATCACCAATTACACTTTTGATAATTGCAATCGTTGGAATTACAACGGCGCTGCTTGCAGGAGGAATTGCTATTTTCCAAACAGACATCAAAAAAGTACTTGCCTATTCAACTGTAAGTCAGTTGGGATTTATGTTTCTGGCTCTTGGTGTTGGCGCATTTACGGGTGCGATGTTTCATTTAACAACCCATGCTTTTTTTAAAGCACTTTTATTCTTGGCCGCTGGTAGCGTGATTCATGCATTGAATGGAGAACAAGACATCAGAAAAATGGGAGGTTTGAAAAATAAAATACCGATTACATTTTTTACATTTTTAATTGGAACCATTGCAATTTCAGGAATTCCGCCCTTTTCGGGATTCTTTTCGAAAGACATGATTTTAATTGGAGCATTCGAAGCCAATTCCATTTTCTGGATAATTGCGGTTATCGTTTCGTTGATGACGACTTTTTATATGTTCCGATTATTGTACATCGTTTTCTGGAAACGCAGCAATAAAGAAGATCTTCACGCACACGAATCACCAAAAAATATGACGATTCCTTTGATGATTTTGGCCGTACTTTCTGTTTTAGCCGGAGCGTTTGGCATTCCATTGGTTTTTGGCGGAAACGATATTATCGGAAATTTCCTTTCACCAATTTTTACTGAATCTACAAACATCATCAAAATAAATGCGCACGAAATCAGCCATAATACTGAATTACTGCTGATGTTCATTCCAGTAATCTTCGTTTTCGTAGTGGTTTATCTGGCATATTACGTTTATGTTAAACAAAAAAAATTGCCTGAAGCCGACAATCAAAAGCGACCATTTTTCAGCAATATCTTTTTCAAAAAATTGTATTTCGACGAAATTTATAATGCTCTATTTGTGAAACCTGCACTGTGGCTCTCGGACTTTTTACACAATATTATTGAATTGAAAGTCATTGATCGTATGGTGAATCAGGCTGGAAATTTGGTGGTGTGGACAGGGAAAACAATTCGCTACATACAAACAGGAAATGTTGGTTTCTATTTATTCGCAATGGTAATCAGCATCATATTGATTTTAATTTTTAAACTTTTTATATAAAACTTAATGCTAACAGGAATTCTCATCATATTTCTTTTTATTGTTTCCTTGCTTCTGTTTGCCTTGCCAAATTCGAAGCACATTAAAACCATTGCTTTGCTTGGTTCCCTTGCGGCTTTTGGAATTTCAATTGCAATGTTATTTCAATTCCTAAATGACTGCCCTTGTGTTTTGACGTTCAATCCAGACATTCTGCAAGTGCTTGGAATTAATTTCAAATTGAGCATTGATGGCTTGAGCATATTGCTGATTCTATTAACAACCTTCCTCACACCATTGATTATTTTCTCTTCATTTGAAAACAAAAGAGAAAAACCAAGAGCATTTTATGCCCTTATTTTATTGATGGAAATGTCGTTGGTGGGCGTTTTCGCTGCATCAGATGTTTTGTTATTTTATATTTTCTACGAACTGGCATTGATACCAATTTATTTCATCATTGCATTATGGGGAGGAAAAGATGCGAAAAAAATCACCTTAAAATTCTTTATCTACACGCTGATTGGCAGTTTGCTGATGCTGGTTGCGATACTTTACGTTTATTCACTCACACCCGGAGTTCATTCTTTTGCATTCAATTCATTTTATAATGTGATTTTAACTGGAAAGGCACAATCGTGGGTATTTTTAGCATTCTTCATTGCCTTTGCAATTAAAATTCCAATATTTCCTTTTCACACCTGGCAGCCAGATACGTATTCAACTGCACCAACGCAAGGTTCGATGCTGCTTGCAGGCATCATGCTCAAAATGGGTCTTTACGGATTGATTCGTTTTGTTTTACCGCTTTGTCCCGTTGCGATGAAAGATTGGGGATTTTACGCTATTTTGCTTTCGATAATCGGAATCATTTATTCCTCATTAATTGCGATTAAGCAAAATGAAATGAAACGGTTCATCGCTTATTCTTCAATGGCGCACGTTGGTTTGATTGCTGCGGGAATTTTTGCAGGCACTTTTAATAGTCTGGAAGGTTCCATAATTCAAATGATTTCTCATGGAATCAATGTTTTTGGATTGTTTTTTATTTATGAAATAATCGTACGCCGCACCAATAATGGAAATATCAGTTCCCTCGGTGGAATTGCAAGCAAAGCACCCATTTTCGCAATTTTCTTTATGCTGATTTTATTGGGGAACATCGCACTTCCATTGACAAATAGTTTTGTTGGAGAATTTTTATTGATGCTCGGAATTTTTGAATACAATGCATATCTTGCATTTTTCGCAGGTTTCACGATTATTTTAGGAGCCGTTTATATGCTATGGATGTATCAGCGCGTGGCTTATGGTGAAGTAAAACCAGCAACAGAAAATTTCCACGATTTAACAAAACAGGAAATTATTATTTTAATACCAATTATTATCATGATATTTTGGATTGGAATTTATCCATCATTATTCTTAAAAATTGCTGAACCAGTGGTTCGAAACATTATTTCAATGACGAATATTATTCCAAATTAAACGAAAAAGAATGAATGCAATAATAGCTTTATCAGCACTAGCAATACTAACCATGTTTTTTGGAGTAATTCAAAAGAAATCGGTCTTGCTACCTTTAATATTATCAGGTCTCATTATTGTTTTTTTCTTAAACGTAATTGAATGGGGCACTTTCAAACATTATTACAACGAAATGTTTATTGCTGACAATTTCAACATTGCTTTTACGGCAGCATTAATATTAACCACCTTTTTAGTTTTTATTTTTTCCGCACTTTATTACCGAACCGTAAAACGACCACTCGAAGACATTTATGCGCTCATGCTATTTTCATTGATTGGTGGCATAACAATGGCCTCTTTTGGAAATATCACGATGCTTTTTATTGGAATTGAAACGCTTTCCATTTCTTTTTACATATTGGCAGGAAGCAAGAAATTCGACGTTGCCTCAAACGAAGCGGCATTAAAATATTTCCTCACAGGAACATTTGCTACGGGATTTTTACTTTTCGGAATGGCATTAATTTATGGCGTTTCTGGATCATTTAATTTACAAGCTATTAATTCATATATCATTGCAAATAAGGAGTCAATTCCAACATTATTTTATGCAGGAATGATTTTGGTTTTCGTTGGTATGGCATTTAAAATTGCTGCTGTTCCTTTCCATTTCTGGGCGCCAGATGTTTACACCGGTTCGCCAACTTTGATAACAGCTTTCATGTCAACGATTGGTAAAGTTGCGAGTATTGCAGCATTTTACCGTTTAATTTCAATCACTTTTTTAAATGTACATGATTTTAGTGTTGATATTTTAATGCTTTTCGCAATAGCAACAATTATTGTTGGGAATTTATCCGCCATGACCCAGGACAATATGAAACGAATGCTGGCATATTCAGGGATTTCAAATTCCGGTTATTTGCTATTCGCTATTATTGCGATGGGACCAAAATCAGCAGGAACGCTTTTGTATTTTTCAATTTCCTATGCAATTGCAACCATTACGGCATTTGCGGTTATTATGCTGGTTCGTGAGGAACGAGGCACTTTTTCATTACAAGATTATAAAGGACTTGCAAAGCAAAATCCCGTGGAAGCTTTTGCCATGGCGGTCGCGATGATGTCCCTTGCTGGAATTCCTCCATTAGCTGGGTTTATGGCGAAATATAATATTTTTTCCGTAGCCATGAATGGAGGTTATGTTTGGCTGGTCATTGTTGGTGTAATTGGTTCAATGATTAGTGTTTTCTATTATTTCAAACCGATTATTTATATGTATTTCCACCGAGCAGATGCACATAAAAAAATTGAAACAACTAAAGCCTACAAAATTCACATTCTCTTGGTTTCGATTTTGCTAATAATTTTAGGTTTCTTACCAGGCCTGGTAATTGGCTTGTTGTAATCCGTCATTGCGATGTGATGCCCTGAGTTTATCGAAGGGGAGGAACGACTGAAGCAATCTTTTCCAAAACAGATTGCTTCGCTGCACTCGCAATGACGAAGCAAAAACCACTTTTTGATTCTTCGCTACGCTCTGAATGACAATCATTATTTTGTTAAAAAAACCAAATTTTGCACTCCCATTTTGAATTTCTATTCCAAACTATTATCTTTGTAAGTCAAAAAAAATAAATCCTCTTAATGAAGTTTATATCAAAGGCTTTTCTATTTCTAATGGGTTGGAAAATAACAACTCAGATTCCTTTGGAAGAATATAAAAAAATGGTGGTGATTATGGCACCTCATACTTCTTACTGGGATTTCTTTATTGGAAGTCCAGGATTTAGAAGTTTAGGCATCAAAAATGTAAAATTTCTTATCAAAAAAGAACTTTATCGCTTTCCTTATAAAAACTTATTTCATTTTTTTAATGGAATTCCTGTTGAACGAGGAGATACTAATAATCTGGTAAAACAACTTACAGATCACTTTATAAAAAACGAAGAATTTATTGTTTTAATTACTCCGGAAGGAACCCGCAACCGAACTGAAAACTGGAAAAAAGGATTTTATTTTATTGCCACGCATGCTAAGGTTCCGATAGGGTTAGGATATCTCGATTATGCTAAAAAAGTAGGCGGAATTGGGCAAGTATTCCATCCAACTGGTGATTACGAAAAAGACATGGCAGAAATTAAAGAATTTTATAAAGACAAAACTGCCAAATTTCCAAAGAATTTTAATCTAAGTCCAATGTATCGAAAGGTAGACTAAAATAATTTTGGTCTCCAAATAAATTATTTCCAAATTATTTGAATTTAATTCCTTTCTTCTCCATCTCTTCAATAAGCTTTTCTGGAATTGGTCTGCATAAACAATTTTGTTGATGTTCAGTATGCCATTTAACTCTTTGTTCAAATTTTGGATTTTTTGGCATTGGGTTAGCTAAATGCCATTCTTTATTAAGTTTCATCATCATTTTCGATATTTATTTTAAGGAAAGTTGCATTAATTTAAATAACATCTTTTGATTTAATTGGTATCCAAATTTCTTCTTTAGAATCAGGATCTTCATTTTTGTATTTCTCTCCCAAAATTTCAAAATGTGGTTTATCATCCAAAACATAATTTGAAGTTGGCAGCCATGTTCCATAAATATATTGAAAGATTTCATTGCCCTTACTTGCTGGTCCTCTGTAAATAAAAACAGCGTACAAACCACCTCGTAAAATAAAAGACTCCATTCCATTTGGAATAATGTCAAAATTCTTCACTTCAATCGCGGCCCATTTTTCAAATTCATTGCCAATGCTAAAATTTTCAAAATACAATTGATTATAAATCTGCATTGAAAAGAGTTCGTCACCAATATTGTTTATTATTTCTTTTAGTCGTGGCATGAAACTTTTCCACAATTCAAAAGTTCTATTGTCTTCCAAAGACATCTTCAATCGTATTCCTACTAAATTTTTTTCTGTTAAAGTTCTGATTTCTGGATTCATTCTAAGCCTGCAATAATGTCTCAATATTGAATTTTCTCATTTTAAAAAATGCATTGGCCACTTTTCCAACTTTTTGCGGGTTGCTCATTAACTCTCCCAAAATAGAAGGAATAATCTGCCATGAAATTCCGTATTTATCTTTGAGCCAGCCACAATAGCTTTCTTCACCACCTAAAGTAAGTTTGTACCAATAGTCATCAATTTCTTCTTGTGTGTCACAAAACACTTGAAATGAAATTGCTTCAGTAAATTTAAAAAGTGGACCACCATTTAATGCTGTAAACTTCTGACCATTAATTTGAAACGCAATTGAAAGAACAGTTCCTTCCTTTTGCCCATGTTTTTCAAATCCTTCTTTTCCATATCGGCTTATGTTTTCAATTTTTGAATCTTTAAAAATCGAAACATAAAAATTGACGGCTTCCTCAGCTTGATTGTCAAACCAAAGACAAGGTGTTATTAAATTTTTCATTTGTTTTTAATTTTATTCAAATTCTCACTAACTCTAAATCTTACAATTTTCGATATCAACTCAAGTGGTAATGGTTTGTCAAAAGGAAATTGCACTGCTCCCTTCGAATTTTTATATATTGAAATCTCATTTTTAAAATGGGATATTCCGGAGGAAGTTGGATAGAAACCAATATGGTTTTTAAAAGCTGCAAAATAAACAAGCATTCCATTTAGTTTAAAAGCTGGCATTTGATAAGAAATTACCTCTTCAGCATCTGGTGCAGATTTTCTAATAGTACTTCTAACTTGTTCTAGAAGTGTTTGAATCTCTCTTGGAAAACTTGCAATGTAATCATCAATATTTGTTGGTTTAATAACCATCTTGAAATTCATTAATTGATTGAAGTAAATTTAAGAAAAATCTTAATAATTTACAAAATTTTCTAATTGATAAATCTCATCTTACAACCCCTTATTCAATGGTTTTCTTTGTCACATTGACTTTTATTTTTTTTGAAAACAAATTCATATACTGCCATTTTACAGTAAAGATTTTGCCATAGCCTTCATTTTCAAAAACCCACCAGGTGTATGTATCTGAGCCATTCTTTTTTATTAAATGAGTGCCAATGGCCTCGGTTCCGTTATACATAGAAACAGGATTATTTAAACTGTCGTTTATAAAAAGGTTCACATACTCTGAACGATTGGTTACACCTAAATCGGGAATTGGATTCGTTCCCTTATTTTTTACTGTAAGAATAAATTTAATAGCTGGCACTTTAATATTTTCCTTTTCGCCGTAAGGACCATCATAAATAAAGAATTCTACTTTGCTATCAACAATTACCGAGTCTTTGCTGACTTTATTTTTTGTATTCTGAGCATAAACTGTAATTGAGGAATAAGTAATAAAAAGAACAATAAAGATTTTTTTCATACTGATTAAATTTAAGTTTAGTTCTGGATGCATTATTCTTTAGATTTCCATATTCATTTTAGTTAAGACATAATCCTAATTTACAATAATGAAAAGTATTTTAGAAAAAGCAGCTAATTTCAAATTGATATCTACTTATAAAAATAATAAGTAAAATATTCTTTTTTCGCAGGTTGATTGTTTCTAGTTTCAGTGTATATCAATTTTTCAAGAACATCTTTTTTATAAAAATATTCATACTTATTGAAATTGCCAACCCCTTCTAAATTATCAATTTCTTTTACAGGCAATTTACTAAGAGGATTCCATTCAATTTCAGAGTCATTCCCATTTAAATTCTTATTATTTAAATTCTTATTATTTAAATTCTTATCTCTTTCTAAAATATAAAGAGAGTTGATTTTTACAATATTTTTTTCAGGAAAATAAAAATATTTTAAACAGCTTCCTCTTCCACCAAAAGACACTTCACTATATGAGCCTGAATTTATTTGTACAATTCTTCCCAAACTATCAAAAGAATAGGTTGTTGTTGAACCATAATATGGATTATTATCAATCACCTTAATAGTGTTGGCAATACTATCATAACAAGAAAATTTGCCCCAAGGAGATTGAGAATCCTTTTCAATATAGTTTTTTGGTGAATAAAGTCTCTTCAGAGAATCCTTTGCAGTTCCATTTTTAGAATTTCCGCTATGAAAGCAAATACTTAGGAAATAATATATCTGATCTGTTGAGGTAGAAATAAGGTTATCCTGACACAATAATTGTTTCCCATCTTTTTTTAATTTGAGTTTAATGTGCCCGCTATTTTTTGAAGAAATTTTAACAACATAGTCCGTAAGATTATTACTGTTTTGCGAATAAGAAATACTATGGAACAAAATAAATATTAGTAAAATGAAATTTTTCATTGCTTTGTTTATACCAAGATGCTTGATATTTTAAATTCCATAAAATAAATTACAAGCCTCTTTGCCATTCATGCCTTAATCCAGCAAGTTCTGGATTATTAATTGCAAAACTAATTAGTTCCAGAAAATTTGCTTTGTCCTTGCCCAAAACACCACTCAAAACCAAATAATTACTGGCATGATTGCTCCTGAAAATAGTGCCTTCCAACTCAGTATGCGAAATAAAAACTTCCATTTCTTTTAAAATGTCATGAATGGTCATTTCAACATATTCACCTCCAAATTTAGTCTGGTATCTCTCCACTCCATAAGGGAAACTCAAAACCAAAACCGAAGCAAACTCAGGTTGTATCTCATTTAAAATCCTTGCTGAATTGGCAGCATGCTGATGACTATATTTCAAGCCTCCAACGCCATTCAAAATTATAACGGAAAGTTTAATTCCAGCAGCTTTGGCTTTTAAAAGGCCGGTAACAGTTGTTTCATAAGTTTCGCCTTTATTCATGAGAGTCAATACTTCATCGTCTCCAGATTCAATGCCAACATAAATCATTTTCAATCCGGCGGCTTTTAATGCTATCAATTCTTCTGGAGATTTTGCAATGATATCCCTTGGCAAAGCATAAGTTGAAATTCTCCTAACTCGAGGAAAGGCCTTATTGATTGCTTCCAGAATTGTTAGTAATCGTTTTGTTGACAATGCCATAGGATTTCCATCAGCAAGAAATACTTTACGGACTCCAGGTTCAATCTTTGCTACCGCTTCAATTTCACGAAGAACATCTTCTTCCTTTTTTATCTGAAATTGCTTCATATTGTACATTTCGCAAAATGCACATTTGTTCCAGGTACATCCGAAAGTAACCTGTAAGATTAATGAGTCAGCCTCGCTTGGTGGTCGGAATAAAGGTTGTTCGTAATTGATGGGAAAGTTATAAAACATAGTTTTAGCTTTGTTCAACCCACTTCGGGGTTGGGATTTTGAGGTTTGTGTTTTTTTTTATTAATATTAGACCCTTTCAGGGTCGTTTTACTTTTGACATTTGCCTTTTGAAATCTTCATCATTCGCAAATCGTTAATCCTTGTTCATTATTATTTTCAGCGGGCACTTCGACAAGCTCAGTGACCAGCTCAGTATCCCTTTTTTGTTATATTTCTAAATTAAATAAAATGGTTCTTGTAAAAGACAATTCTAATCTATCAGCGCTTTTCGAGGTTTAATTTTTGCTTTTATTGGAATGGTTTTTCCATCATAAATAA
>JACAAW010000097.1 GCA_013377115.1 Bacteroidota bacterium
GATACAACAATTGGTAAAGGAACAAAATTCGATAATCACGTTCAAGTTGGACATGACACAGTTATTGGAAAAAACTGTTTAATTGGTGCTCATTCTGCAATTGCTGGTGTTACAGTTATTGAAGATGATGTAATCCTTTGGGCAAGAGTTGCAGTTAATAAAGATTTAGTTATCGGTAAAGGAGCAATAATTCTTGCAACTTCTGGTGTTGACAAATCGCTTGCTGGAAACAAAGTTTACTTCGGTATTCCTGCTGAAGATGCTAAGAGAAAATGGAGAGAACTAGCTCTCATAAAAAAACTTCCTGAGCTTTTCGAAAAGCTTAAAGAATTTAAGGATTTATAATATTATTATCCGAGACTCGAACATCAGTCTCGGTTTTTTTTTCGGGTTCATTATGGTATAAATCAATCGCAACCAGAATGGCAATGAAACCCCAAAATGGAACAGATGCTTTGTCTGTATCCAGAAAGTTATTTAAAACTCCATGGGTATAATAAGTTACCAACCCCAAAAACGTTAGCAAACCTAATAGTTTAATTTCTTTATTTCTAGCATTCTTATAAATTTTCGAAGCTGTATAAATTACTGTAATTAAAATAGAAATAAAAAGTAAAGAACCTAAAACTCCGCCTTCTGCTAATGGTCCAATATATTCACTGTGGGCATTGCCTTTTTCACCAGTATTTGTGCTAATAATTGTTTTTTCCTTATACCTTTGAAATGGAGCATAAACAAACTGGTAAGTTCCAGGTCCCCAGCCAAAAACCGGACGCTCTTCAAACATTCTAAATGCTGAACTCCACCTATTAATACGTTCCAAATTGGAAGCATCAGAAGAAATATTCGACATTGATTGTAAATGTTCAGTCAAATATTTTGAAGAATCTTGTTTATTCTTTTCAAGCTTCATAATAATATCAGTCTTAAAAAGAACATAAAGCGAAACGAAAACAGTAATTGATAAAATTACAATTCTATAATTTATTTTAAAATATAGGATAAGATAAACACCAATAGCTGCAAAAATACTTATCCAAGCTGCACGACAATAAGACAATACAATGGCTATCATAAAAATACCAAAAATGACCATCGAGATAATCCTAACCGTTTTTGACGTAAATTTATTGAAAATGAAACCAAATATTACTGGAATAAAAAAAGCAAGCATTGCCCCATAAGCAGTATGGTCATTATAAAACGGAGACATTACCCAATGGGCAGGTTTCTCTTCGAAACCCCAAAGCCAATGATTATATATGGTATAAACAACAACAATTAGCAAGGCGATAATATAAAGCCACGAAAATATTTTAATATTATTAAACTTTTTAAAAAGATATATCCCAAGAAAATAATACGGAATAATAAACCACAGCCTTGATAACAAATATTTAAAGGATACAATAGGCATTTCGCTTGTAATACTAGTAACGAACATCCAAATGAGATAAAAAATAATCGCAATTGTAACTGGATGCTTGAGAATTTTGAAATCATATTTGTTTTCATAAAAAAGTCGAAAAATAAATACCATCATGATTCCAAATAACAATGGTTCTGTTGGCAAGGAAACCCCAACTCCAAAATCCAAATCCTGCAGATTTACAGATAAAGGAGTTAAAAAAACAATTCCAAAAAGCAAAATATCCAAAGAGTATAAAAGCAAAAGAATTATCAGTAAGGCTATTGGCAATAAAGAAATCCAATAAAATTCCTTAACAATAAAGATGATATTAAGTATAATAAAAAGAATACTTAATCCATAAACCCACCAAGTCTTAATGCTATTCGTCAAGGATTGAAAGAATATTATTTGTTTGAAATATTTTTTTGTTTAACCCTTTCGAAAATACCAATAATTAAAAGGGAAAAGAATAAGGTTGCAATTGTTGAAATTACCACAATCAACCATCTTACAGGATAAGCTTTTTTATCAGAAACATATGGCTTTGTAACAACATTGATATGAGTGTATTCTCGATTATAATCAAGCAGAGCTTTATCATAAAAATCTGTTTTATAAACGCTAATTCCTTCGCTTTCGGAAAGAATCAAATCTGTCAATGTTTGAAGTTCTGCACCTTTCAGTTCTAAATTAGTTTTTAATTTTAATACCTCAGCATTATTTGGATTAACACCACCTGTTCTTAACAATCCTTTTGTTAATTCTTTGCTTTGAGTCTCTAAATTGAAAAGACCGTATTTTGTTCCAAGGTCCGCTAAAGCATTTTTTAAAGAATCCAAATTTTTCTCTTTTTCTTTTAAAACAAAGTCTCCATTCTTCATAACTTCAGCAAACTTTTCTTTATGCATAGCCCTCACCATCTTATTATAAAAATCAATCATTGAATTAATAATATTACAAGAATATTTTGGGTCGACATCCATAACTTCGATAACAATTGATTCAAACTCCGTTTTTCTAACTGTAATATTTTCATCAAACAAATACATCATTGTTGAATAATAATGCTCATAAGAAGGACTAATTTGATAATGCTCAGCCAAATCAAACTTTTTTATTACACTGTCTTTTATTTCCCTAGATTGCATGAGCTGAAGCATTTGCTCTGATTCATTTTCTTTCGAGTATGGAAAAATATTTGCAGGATATAAAACCGCAAATGATTTATATTTCGGTTTTATGAAAATTGGACTTGAAAAAAATGTTGAAAGAACAATTGATAAAACAATAATAATAATCAAATGATATTTCCACTTTGCAAAAAGATCAAGTATATTGGTGTTATTTTTAAAATCATCCATATCAAAAAATATATTTATAATAAATTTCTAATTCCTAAATATTAATTAATTGTTTTGCTTTGTTCTAATTTTCTCAATACCAATTATTACCAGCCAGGATAACAAAACTGTTGATATTGTCGATACAACAACAATAAGCCACCTTATTGGATAAGCTTTTTTCTCAGCTTTATAAGCTGAGTTTACAATAAACTTGGCCGGTAAATCTTGCATTGCATCAATTTTTGCTTCCTGGTACTTTTCTTTAATGGCACTTAATTGTTTCTTTTCATGCTCCAATGCATCACGGATCGAAACATATGCTCCGCCATATTGACTTAAAACTTTAATTTTTTCTTCAATTGCTTTAACCCCAGGAGTATTGTTTTTTGAAAGTGCAATTGCCAACTGAACGTTAAATGCTTCTGACTGAGTTTCATAATCATTGATTCCAAGTTTTCTAAGCTCAGTTAAAGAATCTTCTAAGGTTTTTACATATTTTTGAGACGACAAATATTCTTCTTCAACAATTCGGAATCCTTTCATCGCTCTTTCTCTTTGCATTTTATTCTTGGTAGAATCCAATAAAGCCGCAATATTATTTGCAATATCAGCAGCCATTTGTGGATCTTTATCCAAAACGTTTATCTCCACTGCCATATATTCGGTACGTTTGAAAGTAATATTATCATTCCATTCATCGTAAAGATTTGTATTTTTATATTGAGAAGAGCTATCAATATCATAATGCTGCATTAAATTATACTTTTTTACAACTCTAGCTCGAATTTCGTTAGAATTTAGCATTTGTAATACCTGCTCTGCTTGTTCTTCTTCCCCAAACTCCAAGATGTCCTCTTTTGAGTTTTCACTTATCAAGGCTTTAGAAATTGCATTGGTGGAGGTTGGAAACAAAATCACGGATGATTTAAACTTGGGGGTAATAAACCAAGGCGAAGAAAACAGAATCGAAGCAACAATAGTAATACCAGCAATAATCAGAAGTTGTTTTCGCCATTGATAAAGAGACATCAATATATCTGATGAATCAAAATCACTCTTTTCTTTAATATTATTCATTAGATCGGAAGTGGTGTTTATTTTTTATTAATGAATCATTCAATTGGAAATATGTGTGTTTTATACGCATTAACTTAAAAAAGGTTTTAATATTATTCCTATTCTCCATATTTTGCAATCTTTATTATGTTCTTCACATCTAACAACCTGATTAACAAAGAAAAAACACCAGACAAAATGAGCATTATTGCGAAATTAATTTTCCAATCCTTAAAGATTTCAAAGGTGAAGTAATTAATTAATAGAACGCCTAGAGTAAATATTATTAACCTAAATAAAAAGAAATAATTCAATTTAAATTTGAATAGTTTTTGAACTATTAACACCTGAACAATTGATGTAATAAATTGTGTAGTTAAACTTGCGTAAGCAGATCCTACAGCAAAAAACTTTGGAATTAGAAAAAGATTTAAGCTAATATTTATTACCATTCCGCTGGCAGCAACAATATTTAAAAATTTCAAATTGCCGTTAGCTGTGAGCAATGTTCCAAAAATATAGGTTGTGGCTATAGGAACAAAACAGGTCATCAAAAAACCAAAGACTTCAGCAGAAGCCTCAATATGCTCATTATAAAGCATTCCCATTAATTCATATCGGTAAAAAAAGGAGCCAATAGATATTATTACGGCAGGGATATAAAGTAATGTAAAAGAGAATTTTACCAAATCTTCAACCGAATCTTTATGCTTTAACATCTTAGAAAATATAGGCAATAATAAAGCAGCAAAAAGATAGGCAATCATATTCGTAGCATCCAAAAGTCTGTAGGCAGAAGCATAAATACCAGATTGCCTCGACCCAATTGGATCAGGCAACATTCTTTCAATCATCACTGTATCAATTCTATTATAAAATGCCATTAATAAAACCAAAATCGCAAAGGGATAGGAATTTTTTATTATCATAATCGAAAATGGCAAATTCCAACTCATTTTTAAAAACTTCGTCTTTGCTTTTTTAAATACAATAATCAATGTGATTAAGGCCGTTAAAGCATAAGCGAATGTTTGAGCAAAAACATACCATCGAATTGAAAAAGTAATCGGCAATTTGCCCCACAATAATATGGAACAAACGATTATCATGATTAAGCGATCCAAAACAGAAATCATGCTATCTGTTTTAAACAAATGCATTCCGGACAGGTTTGACCTCAAATATAAAACGAAAGAAATTAAAAACTGATTAAAAGAAAGGATGATTAAAACAAAAACTTGTTGAGAAGAATATCCAATTAACAAACCGCATATCAAAGAAATAATCAAATAAACAAAGCCAAGAATTAGTTTTAAAACAATAATATTCGAAAGATGCTTCCTAAGCAAATGATTGTTTTGTGCAATATTCTTATTATTAAAGTTGGTTATTCCAAAATCAAGTAGAATATTTAAAAGAAATGTAAAATTAATGATGGCATAATAAAACCCATAATTATCAATCCCAACAGCATTTTGAACACTTCTGTCAATTCCTAAAATCCAAAATGGTTTAATAAGAAGATTTAAAAAAAGGACTAAGGCAATATTTTTTATAAACTTTTGGAGCATTAACGGCTATTTAAGATGGGCAAACCAATTAAAATTTGATAATAATATTTAATCTCGATTTTTTTAGAATTAATTATAAAAAATATTGTGAAATTTGTGCAAAAATATCAATTTAATTTTTTTAAATCGAATTTTGTCAACTAATAAAAAACAAATATCCAACATTTAAGTGAAAATCCTAGTAAACACAAGACTTCTATTAAAAAATAAACTCGAAGGAATTGGGTGGTTCTCTTTCGAAACCTTAAAAAGAATAACACAACAACATCCCGAACACGAATTTATTTTTGCCTTTGACCGTGAATTTGATCAAGAATTTATTTTTTCGGATAATATTTCCCCAATTATTTTAAAACCTCAAGCTCGGCATCCTTTCCTTTTTTATTTATGGTTTGAACACGCTATTGCTAAAGCCCTAAAAAAATCAAAGGCAGATTTATTTCTTTCACCAGATGGTTTTCTTTCTCTTTCAACAAAAACAAAATCGTTGGGAGTAATTCATGACATCAATTTTGAACATTATCCAAAAGATTTGCCTTGGATTATTACCAAATACTACCAACACTATTTTCCTAAATTTGCTCAAAAAGCGGATAGAATTGCCACCGTTTCTGAATTTTCCAAAATGGATATTTGTGAAAAATACAATATTAATCCTCAAAAAATTGATGTAGTTTATAACGGCGCAAATGAAATTTTTAAACCTATCAGCGACCAGGAAAAACAAGAAACAAAAAAGAAATACTCAAAAAATGAAGATTATTTCATCTATGTTGGAGCACTTCATGCAAGAAAAAATCTTGTAAACCTATTCAAAGCATTTGATAAATATCGATATTCAAATAACACCAAAGTTAATTTACTAATTGTTGGTGAAAAAAAATGGTGGACACCGGAAATAAATGCTGCTTATGAAAATCTTTGCTTTAAAGAAAAAGTAATTTTTACTGGACGTTTGCAGAGTGATGAATTAGCAAAAGTTATGGCTTCGGCTTTAGCATTGACTTATGTTTCTTATTTCGAAGGTTTCGGAATTCCAATTATTGAAGCTTTTAATTCTGGTGTTCCAGTGATAACTTCAAATGTAACCTCAATGCCTGAAGTTGCAAAAGATGCTGCATTATTAGTCAATCCATTTTCTGTTGAATCAATCGAAAGTGCAATGAAATCGATTACTTATGACGAAAATCTCAGAAAATCATTAATTGAAAAAGGGAATCTCAGGAAACTTGATTTCTCATGGCAAAAATCAGCAGATGCCTTGTGGAGTTCTGTATTAAAAACTATCGAACAATAAGCTATTCATGGTGATAGGGTTCATTTCTCAAAATTGTCATGGCACGATAAATTTGCTCCATAAATAATAATCGAATCATTTGATGAGAGAATGTCAATTTTGATAGTGAAATTTTAAAATTAGCTCTGGAATAAATTTGTTTCGAGAATCCATATGGCCCTCCAATCACAAAAATCAAGTTTTTCAATCCAGTATTCATCTTTTTTTGCATAAAGTCAGCAAATTCTACCGAACGAAACTGATCGCCTTGCTCATCCAATAAAATAAGAAAATCACTTTCAGAAATATTTTTAAGAATTAAATCTGCCTCCACTTCCTTTTGCTGGTCTTCACTCAAGTTTTTTGCATTTTTTATGGCTGGGATTGTGATAGATTGGTACTGCAAATAATGTTTAATTCTTTTTTCATAAATAGAAATACCCTCAATTAAAAATGGTTCTTCTGTTTTTCCAACTTGGATTAAAATGGTTTTCATCGCCTAGTCTTTTATTTCTGTAGGTTTTTTACAAATTATTTTTTTGTTTAAAATAAATTTCCAAAATGATGGTGTTTATCTCAAATTTCATAAATTTGCAATCAAACAAATGTGAATTTCAAAAAATATTGAGTTATTAATGGCTTAATTTTTGATTATAAAGCAAAATTAAAATATTAAAGCAATGAAACGAATTTCAATTTTTATTTTTTCGCTTTTATTAGTCACTTCCATTTCTGCAAAACTATACTGGGAAATGAACCCGGACGAAATCAGCAATGATATTGCAATTGCAATTAAAAGTGGAAACTCTAAAGAATTAGCAAAATTTTTCAATACCTCTATAGATTTGAAAGTTCCAAGCAATGACGAAACTTTTAGTAAAGCTCAAGCAGAATTAATAATGAAAGATTTTTTTCAAAAAAATCCGCCTAAATCATTTACTATAAACCATCAAGGCTCATCCAATGATGGCTCAAAATATTCAATTGGAACTTATGTTTCTTCGACTGGGTCTTTTAGAACCTATTTCCTTTTAAAGAAGGTTGGAAACTCTTTCTTTATCCAACAACTTCAATTCGAACTTCAATAAAATAATAATGAATATCGACGATTTAATTAATGCATCGCTTATTGAAGATATAGGTGATGGTGATCATACTTCATTGTCTTGCGTTCCTGAAAATGCAAATGGAAAAGCAAAATTACTTGTCAAAGAATCAGGCATTATTGCTGGTGTTGAAATAGCAAAAAAGGTTTTTCAAAGAGTTGACAAAAATTTAAAAGTTGAAGTTTTTATAAATGACGGATCCAAAATAAATGTTGGTGATATTGTTTTAACCGTTGAAGGAAAATCAATTTCAATTCTTTCCGCTGAAAGGCTAGTACTGAATTTTATGCAGCGAATGAGTGGAATCGCTACAAACACAAATTCCTACGTTGAACTTTTGAAAGGTTTAAAAACCAAAGTTTTAGACACTCGAAAAACCACTCCAGGAATGCGAGAAATTGAAAAACTTGCGGTAAAAATTGGTGGAGGAGAAAATCACAGAATGGGATTGTACGACATGATAATGATAAAAGACAACCATTCTGATTTCGCTGGAGGAATAGAAAAAGCAATACTTTCAACCAAAGAATACCTTCATAGAAATAACAAAAATTTAAAAATTGAAATTGAAGCTCGCAACATTAATGAAGTTAAAGAAGTAATTAAAGTTGGTGGTGTTGATAGAATTATGTTGGATAATTTCACGCCAGAATCTATAAAAGAAGCGGTTAAGCTAATTGATGGCCGCTATGAAACAGAAGCTTCAGGAGGAATAACAAAAGAAACTTTACGTGCCTTTGCTGAAAGTGGAGTCGATTACATTTCAGTTGGTGCACTTACCCATCATATAAAAAGTTTAGATTTGAGTTTAAAAGCTATTAAATGAAATTTAAACAATTAGAAATAATTAATAAAATAATTGGGGGTTCAAAAAGAATAATATTACCTGGTTTCGATGGAATGCCCTTATATGATGTGACCTTATTTTTCTTTAGAGGAATGATGAAGGGTTCAATTACTACCAGAGCATCTTCGATGTCCTTTTCCTTTTTTTTAGCATTATTTCCTGCAATAATATTCTTTTTTACCCTAATTCCATATCTTCCTATTCATAATTTTCAGGATATTCTTTTAGACTTAATGAAAGGTATTTTACCTGGAAATGCTTATGAAGCGTCAAAGGAAACTTTAATTGATATTGTTCAAAGGCAGCGAGGAGGCTTGCTCTCAATTGGATTTGTATTGGCCTTGTTTTTTGCCACCAATGGAATTAATTCAATTATTGATGCATTTAATAGTACTTACCATACCATGGAAACCAGATCATGGTATTACCAAAGATTGGTATCGATAATCCTTGTGCTAATTTCTGTATTACTTATAACAATTGGAATTTTAGTAATTACTTTAAGTTCCTTTGGAATTGATTTTTTGGTAAAAGAAGGAATTATCCGAAGCATGCTTGCAATTTATTTAGTGATGGCAGGAAAATGGGTCGTTATTTTAGCGATATTTTTCTTTACTATTTCCTTTATTTATTTCTTAGCACCATCTAAAAAAGAAAGATTTCGTTTTATTTCAGCGGGATCAACAATGGCAACCATTCTCTCAATATTGACTTCTCTTGGATTTAATTTCTATGTAAACAATTTTGCTAAATACAATGCTCTTTATGGTTCTATCGGAACTTTGATTATTATATTGATGTGGATATACTTCAATGCAATAATTTTATTAGTAGGCTTTGAACTCAACGCCAGTATCTCTGCGGCAAAAAAGCAGAAACAAATAATTCCATAAGAATATTTTCGTTTACAATTTAATTATATTTATTTTCGATAGTAGGTATTAAAAAAATATTTATAATTTAGCTTAATCCAATAATCAAACATATAAGGTTTGAAATCTATTGGTTTTTATACGTTTTCATTTAATTTAAACATTATGAAATTGAAATCAACTTTAATTCTTTTTGCAATAATTATTTTCGGAAGTCAATTTTCTTTTGCACAAAATAATTTAAATATTGATAATTTTAGAAGTTCAGAAAATCCTTATTATTGGAAAAACAAAAAACCAGTTGAGGGTTATTGGCAACAAGACGTTTATTACACGATTAAAGCATCAATAAATGAAAAAACAGACATTCTAACCGGAGAAGAAAATCTTACTTATTGGAACAATTCGCCAGATGAATTAAATTTTGTTTATTTTCATTTATACCAAAATGCATTTCAGCCTAACTCCTATTTAGATAATTTAAAAGAAGCTTATGGCAATATGGATGGAATTAGTTATGGAAAGTATGAAAAAGAAAAAAAATGCCTTGTTGTTGAAAGCATTTCATCAGAAAACACAAATTTAAAAACAGAATTAGACAATAGCATTCTTAAAGTTTATTTAGCAAAACCTCTAAAAAGTGGAGAATCCACTGTTTTTTCAATAAAATTTCAATCTTTTTTTGATATTGGAGCAGAATGGCGTAGAATGTCTGTTTTTGATATTTCAGGAAACAAGCATTATAATGGAGGGCATTGGTATCCAAGAATCTCCGTATACGACAGAAAATTTGGTTGGACTGCAGACCAGCATTTAGGACACGAGTTTTATGGCGATTTTGGAGTTTATGATGTTGAATTAAATTTTGCAAACAATTTTGTTGTTGATGCTACTGGTATCCTTCTTAACGAATCTGAAGTATTGCCTGAAGAATTAAGAAGTAAACTTGATATAAAGAACTTTAAAGATAAACCACTTGGTGAAAAACCTTCAATAATAACACCCTACGACAGTACGATCAGAAAAACATGGAAGTTTCATGCAGAAAACGTCCATGATTTTGCTTTTTTAGCAGATCCAACTTTTAGAATTGGAGAAACTACTTGGAATGGAATTAAATGCGTTGCTCTTGCTCAAGAATCAAATGCATCCAAATGGCAAAATGCATCAGAATATACTGCAAAAGTGATCAAAAATTACTCAGAACAAATAGGAAATTATTGCTACCCAAAAATGATTGTTTCTGATGCCAGATCGGGAATGGAATATCCAATGCTAACAATGGATAGCGAACTCGATCCAGATTACAAGTTTGTATTAGCTCACGAAGTAGGACACAATTGGTTTTTTGGTCAAGTTGGAAATAACGAAACATATAGAGCAGCTTTGGATGAAGGCTTTACTCAATTCATTACCGTTTGGTTTTTAGACAAAATTTCAAAAGATGAACCAATCCAAACACCTGAAACTTCGAATTATTTAAAAAAGTTTCAGAAGAATTATACTGTTGCTGAAAAATATTTATATAATGTTTACATGCAAAACGTCCGCGATAATAATGATGTTGCTATGAACAATCATTCTGACAATTTTCCTTCAAATAGCTTTTATAGCAGTACTTATCAAAGCGTTTATGACAAACCTGCAATTATGCTTTATAACCTTCAATATGTTTTGGGTGATGATCTTTTTTGGGCAGCAATGAAAAACTATTTCAATCAATGGAAATTCAGTCATCCTTATTTTGAAGATTTCAGAAGTTCAATAATTCATTTTACAAAAGTAGATTTAAATTGGTTTTTTGATGAATGGTTAGAAACAACTAAAACAATTGACTATAAAGTTTGTTCAGCAAAAAGTGCCAAAGAAGAAAATAAGTATATCGTAACTTTTGAGCGAAAGGGAGATATGCAGATGCCAATAGATTTTTCGGTAACCTGCATGAACGATTCTGTTTACAATTTCCATATTCCAAATACTTATTTTGTAAAAAATACCACAGCAAAGGTTCTTCCAAGATGGACTGGATGGGGTCAGTTAAACAAAACCTATAAAGCAGAAATTACTTTACCAGATAGAATTTCCAATATCAATATCGACCCAACCAGAAGACTTGCAGATGTTAATATGCTTAATAATAGTCTCGGATTACCTGTAACCATTGGTTTGGATGCAAAAGTTTGGAATACTTCCGATTGGAAAAAATATGAATTATTTGCCAGACCAGAATTATGGTGGAATGGTTACGACGGTATTAAAGCAGGTTTTAATTTAAATGGAGCTTTCATGAGAAATAAAAACGCATTTGATGCAACTGTATGGATAAATACAGGAATGTTTCAATATAATTTGAAACCAGATGTAAAAGTGAATGAATTCGAAGACATTTCATATAGAATCAGTTATAGCAACAATTTAAACAAAATTTCGAACAATACCACTTTGTATTTGGCTGCAAAAAATCTGGATGGTTTGAATGAATATGTTGCAAGTTTAAATAAATATGACAAGAAATATAAAAATGGAGTTTATATTAGACTTAAATCCATTTACAGAACTGACAGCACTGATTTAAACTATTTGCTATATCCTGGTGAATGGGGAATTTCAGCAAATCCAAAGCAAGTAAGATACAACAATACAATTACTTTAGGTGCAACGCATTCCTTTGGAAATTGGTGGGGAGACAAAGGAAGTCTTAATTTATATTTAAAATCTTCGGCATTAAATAGCAATTATGATTTTTCACAAATAGTTGTGACCTTAATTAATAAAAACAACATTTTACAATCCCCATTTTTAAAGTTAAACACCAGAATACATGCAGTTTATGGATTTGGCACAAACATAGCTCCCGAATCTTCATTATTTATGGCTGGTGCAAATCCTGAAGAAATGATGAACAATAAATACACCCGTGCTAACGGATTTGTTGACAATACATGGCTGGGATATGGTGCTGGAACCAATCACTTTCAAGCTGGTGGCGGTTTAAATTTGCGTGGTTACGCTGGATATCTGGTTGCTGAAAAAGACAAAGAAGGCAATATTATAAGTATTTACAAAGGTCATTCAGGTGCAAGTGCGAATGCAGAGTTAGAATTTGGGAAATATCCATTTTTGAAGAACTATTTATCATTAACCCCATATCTTTTTGGTGATGCTGGTGTTATAAGTATTAACGACATTAAAGATGATTTGATTTTAAGTAGTGTTCGTGCTGATGCTGGAATAGGCGCAGCTTTGACTATTCAAAGATTTGGCCCATTACAAATGGTAAATCCATTAACAATCCGATTTGATGTTCCTTTTTTCTTAAACAGAACACCAGCTGTAGAACCAGATTTTGTAAAATTTAGATGGGTAGTTGGAATAAATAGGGCGTTTTAGATTTCTGTTTTACAGCAAATCAATCCATGTTAGTGGTTGACCAGCTTTTAGTATTTTTTTTGCTTTTGTATTAATCACGATATCTAAAAATTTTGGTTCGATTCCGAATCCTGGTCTTATTATTTTAAGGTTATGATTCGTAAACATTTCACCTTCCAAAATATCTTTTGAAACATAAATTGAACGTTTAAAACTAAGGTTGTTTTTTTCCACTTCAGTTACGCCATATGAAATTTTGCCGAGCGACAAAAACGCTCTTTCAGTTTCAATTACCAATTGTTTTAATTCATCGGGTTCTATCGAAAAAGCAGAATCAACACCACCATCAGCGCGTAAAAGTGTGAAATGTTTCTCAATTACGGATGCACCAACAGCAACTGCAGCAATTGAAACTCCTATTCCCATCGTATGATCAGAAATCCCAACTGGACATTCGAACAATTGACTCATATGAGGTATTGTAAGAATATTTGTATTTTCAGGAGTTGCCGGATAAGTACTAGTACATTTCAATAAAATAATTTTATCACATCCGTTTTCCTTCAAAACCCTTACTGCATCGTCAATGTCAGAAATTTTTGAAGCTCCAGTTGAAATAATTACAGGCTTCCCAGTAGAAGCAACTTTCTTCAATAATGGATGGTGTGTATTTTCAAATGAGGCAATTTTATATGCTGGGACATTTAAATTTTCCAAAAAATCAACGGCAGATTCATCAAAAGGAGAACTAAATGCAATAATATTCCTTTCTTTTGCTCTTTCAAAAATTGGTTTATGCCATTCCCATGGTGTTTGAGCTTGGCCATAAAGATCATATAGTTCTTTTCCATTCCAAAGGGAATCCTTATCATTAATTTCATAAACACCTTTCATTGTAATGGTATCAGGAGTATATGTCTGTAACTTTATTGCATCTGCACCAGCATCAGCAGCAGCATCCACAATTTCCATTGCACGTTCAATTGATTGATTGTGATTTCCTGACATTTCAGCAATAATAAAAGGACGATTGTTGCCTCCTATTTTTTTATTCCCAATTTGAATTTCCATATAAAAAAAGATGATTTAGCATTCAAAATTAATATAATTAGAATATTAAGCTAGGTTTTTTTTTAAAAAACATTAACTTTGATTTTCCCTATTTCATGGGAAGAAAATATTTTCATTTAAGAAATCAAGAACTTATGAAAAAACGCCTCCTAATCATTATATTGTTTTTCAATTTTTTAGCTGCTTTTCCTCAACATGAATCTGATTATTGGTATTTTGGGTTTAACGCAGGCATGCATTTCGTATCAGGGACACCTGTTGCATTGACTGATGGTGCTATGTACACTTGGGAAGGTTGCTCTGCTCTAACTAATGGAAATGGAGATTTAATGTTTTATACTGATGGCAGAAAAGTTTGGAATAATACTCATCAAGTTATGCCTAACGGAAATGGTCTTCTTGGAGATTCTTCATCCACTCAATCTGGGATGGTTGTAGAATTACCAGGTGTAAACAAACAATACTATTTATTTACGGTTGATGAATTGGGTGGCGCAGATGGACTCAGATATTCAATAATAGATATGAATTTAGATGGAGGAAAAGGTGATATTTTTCAAAAGAATGTAGCACTTCACAATCCTGTTAGTGAAAAAATATCAGCAACATTTCATAGTAACAACTCTAACGTTTGGGTATTAACTCATGATTGGGGCTCAAATGCCTTTTACACATATCTGGTAAGTCCTACAGGAGTGGACTCTACACCTGTAATATCAAATATTGGTCTTCCTCAGAGTGGTGGAACTCTGAATAGTATTGGTTATATGAAATTTTCCCCTGACGGAACAAAAATTGCTCTTTGTGTGTTTGGTACTGGTGACATTGAAATATTTGATTTTGATGCTTCAACAGGAATCGTTTCCAATCCTATAATTTTTCCAACTCAATATTCATGGGCATACAGTATCGAATTTTCTCCTGACAATAGCCGACTTTATGTTTCACAAGCTTTAATTCCACGAATGCTTTATCAATTTAATCTCAATGCAGGTTC
>JACAAW010000098.1 GCA_013377115.1 Bacteroidota bacterium
ATCATAACTTTTTAAACTGTCTATTGAATTATCTGGCTTTAAATCAAGATACAGCGTATTTTTTATTGGCTGAATAAGATTTACGGTTTGTGTTTTTACATATTTGTGTGAAAAGCTTCTGGTAACTTGCAAAGCCACGATACCGCATAATACAAGGCCAGTTAACCATAATGAAAATGATGAAAGTCCAACGAAACGGAATTTGGTTCTAAAACCAAAAATTAATTTTGTTCCATTGTAAATTAGCATTAATAATGGGATTCCAATCAAAAGGGATAGACCAATCATTGCCAATGTAATTTGTGATGAAGAAGTTAACAATATTTTAAGGAAAACAGGAATTGAAAAACTTGAAACTCCCATCGATGAGATATATACGATGTCATCAGTTTTAAAGAAAGAGAAAATAAACCCTGTAATTAGGAAGATTCCAACTACAATAAAAATAATTCCAACAAAAATCGCCACAGTTTTTATAAAGTATTTTAAGATTTGAAAGAAAATCATCAGAATCTTTTCGAAAGTATTTTTTGGAATTTCTTTGTTTCTTGCATAAACACCTTTGGCTTCGTCTTTTAAATCACTAAATTTTGATTTTATTTGTGTAATTTCTTCGTTTATAGATTTTTCGATGTTCGAAATATTTATTTTCTCACCTTTCATTTCTAATTTTTCTGCAGTAGTGAGTGCTTTTGGAATAATTATCCATAACAATAAGTAAATCAGAAATCCTGATCCATATGCAAGCGAAAATAAAATAAACGCTATTCTAACCCACATACTTTTTATATTGAAATAGGCAGCAATTCCGCCGCATACTCCTCCTAAAATACTGTTATCTGGGTCTCTATAAAAACGTTTTGAAGTAATTGGTTCGTGAGATTTATTTCCTCCTTTTTTTGCGTCTTCGCCGGCAACTTGTTCGGGTTCGCCCATGATTGAAATTACCTTTTCAATATCTTCAATGGTAATTACTTGTTTGTTGTCAACAATTTTTTCTCTTAACATTTCAGCAATCCTTGCTTCAATATCACCTAAAATTTCATCTCTTCCTTCAGAACTTGAGAAATAATTTCTAATGGTATTTAAATAAATATTTAGTTTGTCAAAAGCATCTTCATCAATATGGAAAATTGCTCCGCTAATGTTGACTGTTACTGTTTTTTTCATATTTTGAGTTTTATATTTTTGTTAAAATAATACCAACAGAATTTACCAAATCGAGCCAACTGTCTTTTAATTCATTGAGGTTCAATTTACCTTCTGTTGTAATTTGATAATACTTACGTGGTGGACCACTTTTTGATTCTTCCCATCTGTAAGTTAGAAGACCTTCATTTTTTAATCTTGTTAATAGGGGATATAATGTTCCTTCCACAACAATTAGCTTTGATTCTTTAAGCTTTTCGATAATGTCAGAAACATAAGCATCGCTTTTTGAAATTATTGACAAAATGCAAAATTCCAAAACACCTTTTCTCATTTGTGCTTTTGTATTTTCTAAATTCATGCTGCAAATATAAAGTAAAAAATAGTACCATGCAATACAAAGTACTAAAAAAATTAAAAAAACATTATAAGGTATTGAATAATAATGTTTTAAAAGTTGTATATTTGAAGGTGTTTTTTGAAATAATTGTCATTTAGACATTTTTTTTGTCAAAATTTGCCATAATTTTTTAGTTTTTTTTGAGGAAAAAGTCAATTTTTTTCAAAAATCACAAATCTAAATCGAAATTTGATTATTTTAGCAAATAAAAATTAAGAACCCTAAAACCTAAACAAATGAGAAGAAGTTTACTAACTATTGTTATGATTGCAGTTTCTGCTTTTTATTCGGCAAAAGCTCAAACGTTGGTTTCTACGCAGGTCCAGAACAGAAATGTAGTTTTGGAGGAATATACTGGAATTAATTGTCAATATTGTCCTGATGGGCATGCTTTATCACAGGCATTATCAGATGCGAATCCTAATCGAGTTGTTTTAGTGAATGTTCATCAAGGTTCTTATGCAATTCCAACTGGCGGTCAACCTGATTATAGAACAGTTTTTGGTGATCCATTAGCTGCTCAAGCTGCTATTGCTGGATATCCTGCAGGAACTGTAAATAGACATTTGTTTCCGTCGATAGCAACTGGAACTTCAATGGGCCGCTCAAGCTGGAGTACTGCCGCAAGCCAAATATTGCCACAGGTTTCACCATTGAATGTTGGAGTTCATTCTACATTTAATTCAGGTTCTAGATTGTTAACAGTTGACGTTGAATTGTATTATACTGGAAATAGCGCAGCTGCTGATAATTTTATTACTGTGGCGCTTTTAGAAAATCATGTTATTGGGGTTCAAAATATTCTTGGAACCATGAATCCAAGTTATGATCATAAACATATGTTACGTCATTTTGTTACTGGTCAATGGGGTGATACTGTTAATACTACAACTGCTGGTAGTTTTGTTCAACGACAATATACTTATACAGTTCCTGCTGGTTTTAATGTTGCAAATTGTGATGTTGCAGTTTATGTTGCTGAATCACACCAAGAAATTATTACTGGAACTCAAGTTGTTGCGGATGGTGGAACTACATTAAATATTGGCGATGCAGTTGGTCCAACGACAAATATAGAAAATAAGGCAGCAGCTGATACTGCTTCATTTCCATTTACATTTACCAGTGCTTTTGCTGGTAGTTCTAATTTTTTATTCACATTAACTACAGATGCTCCTGCAAATTGGAATGCTGTTATTGGAATTAATGGTGTTAATCATGTTGCACCTTATACGGCTGGAATTTTTGGTGCCTCTGCATCAAATATTGCAATGAAAATTATTCCAGGATCAACTGTAGGTGTTGCAAAATATAGATTAACAATTAGTTCTGTATTACACCCTGAAGCTCCAATAAAAATTCAAGACTTTTTTGTAATGTCTGGAATAACCGATTTAATTATCAATAATGAAGGTTGGAGCAGTGTTGATACCAACGCAATTAATACTTTTAAACAGAATTTTGTGGATGGTTTGACTTATGCTGGTAATACGTCATTTACTTCTGTTTCTTCATCTACATTTTTAAAATTTGCAAATGCCAGTAAATTAGGAACTGCCAAAAATTTATATTTTAATGTTGGTTGGACAATGCCAACTTTAACTGATGAGATGGTTAGTAATTTGACCACAATTTTAACTGCTGGTGGTAGATTGTTTATTTCAGGCCAGGACATTGGCTGGGATACTTGGGATACTCCTACAAATGGAGCAACAGGAACTGTTAATACAAAAGCTTTTTACACTAATTATTTGAATGCTGCATTTGTTGATGATGGAGGTTCTACCAATAATTCATTAACAATCAATACTACTGATCCGATATTTGGAACAGTTGGAACATCTTCAATCACAAATGTTTATGGTGGTGCCTATTTTTATCCTGATCAAATTGATACTGTTGGTTTTGGTTTACCAATTTTTTATTATGGAAATAATACACCAAAAAAGATTTCGGCTGTAAGAGCAGAAGATGGAACTTATAAAACCGTATATCTAGGAATGAGTCTTGAAATGATTTCAACTGCTACTGTTAGAAAAGAAATATTGAAAATCTCTCACGATTGGTTCCACAATCTTATTAATTCTGTTCAAATGGAAGAAATGATGAAACAATTAATGGGTCAGAATTTTCCAAACCCTGGCAATGATTATACTACAATTCCATTAAGTGATATTAATAGAACTATGAAATTGCAAATTCTTGATTTATCTGGAAAACTTATTTCGGAACAACAAATCAATGCAGGTACTCAAAATGTAAAAGTAAATACAACAAATATGCAAAGTGGAATGTATTTATATCGTTTATTGGACGGAAATAATTTAATAAACTCTAAACCAATGCAGGTAATTCATTAATTGAAAAATATGAATTATTAAACCGTTCAGCAATTTTCTGAACGGTTTTTTTTTGTGAAAGATTTTTCCCTTAAATTTGTAAAAAAAACTGATGGCACTGTTTACGAATTTTGGAATTGGAGTCTCAACTTATGGTGATGCTCATCGTTTAATAAAAAAACATAGGCTTTGGGGTTATGTTCTTTTACCTGGGGTTATCAATATCATTCTTTTTATTTTTGTTTTTATTGCAGGGTGGCACTATTCTGATGTAATAACTCATTGGTTGTTTGATATTCTGGGTTTAGATAAAGAGCCTACCGGTTTTTTAAAGTATTTGTTTATTGCCCTGCATTTTGTTTTAGGATTAATCTTCAAAGTGCTATTTATTCTTTTTTACCTCGCAATTTACCGTTACATTGTATTGATTATTTTATCTCCAGCCTTGGCATTATTGTCCGAAAGGGCAGAACAAGCCATGTTTGGAACAAAATATCCCTTTGATTTTAAGCAATTATTGAAAGATATTCTTCGAGGAGCATTAATAGCATTAAGAAATGTTTTCGTTGAATTCTTCTTTATGATTATATTTTTCTTTGTAAGTTATATTCCAATAATTGGATTCATTAGTCCCATTTGTTTGTTTCTGGTTTCATGCTATTTTTACGGATTCTCTATGATTGATTATTCTAACGAGAGGCATCGGTTAAGAATTGGTGAAAGTGTTTTATTTGTTCGTAAAAGTAAAGGCCTGGCCATTGCAAATGGAATGATATTTTATTTAATTTTACTTATTCCTTTTGTTGGACTTTTATTTGCTCCAAGTTATGCTGTTGTTGCAGCTACAATTGCCACTGAAAAAATAAGACAAAAGGACCAATTAATTATAATTCAACCTGATAAAGCAATTACCGAAAATGGAAACAATTAGAATATCCGCTGTTTCTTACTTTAATACCATCCCTTTTGTTTATGGAATAAAAAATTCCAGACTTCTCAAAAACTATGAGCTTTCAATTGATGTTCCGTCGAAATGTGCATTAAAGCTTATTGAAGGAAAAGCGGATATTGGATTGGTTCCTGTTGCCGCACTTCCTAAAATTAATAATTATCAAATTGTAGGGAATTACTGTATTGGTGCTATTTCTAAAGTAAGGACTGTTTGTTTGTATAGTCAAGTGCCAATTAATGAAATTTCTAAAATTTATTTGGACTCACATTCAATGACTTCGGTTAATTTAGTTAAAGTTTTGGCACGGGATTATTGGAAGATTTCACCTGTATGGATTAATACAAATGAAGAATCGATATTGGGACTATCTAAATTAGAAAGTGTTGTCGCAATAGGCGATAAAACTTTTGAACTTGAAAATTATTTCAAATTTTGTTTTGATTTAGCTGAGCATTGGATTGAATTCACCAAACTTCCTTTTGTATTTGCTTGTTGGGTTGCTAATAAACAATTAGATTCTGATTTTATTGCAAATTTTGATAAAAGTCTGGAATTTGGAATTTTGAATATTGAAGATGCATTAAAAGATTATTATCTAAATCATCCATTAAATGTTGATTTGGATTATTATTTGAAAAATAATATCAATTACATTTTTGATGAAAAAAAGAAAAATGGGATGAAACTATTTCTTCAAAATATTCTGCCATAACCATTGTTTTTTGTCGATTGAGTAAAATGTTTTTAAAACCATTTACTTTTCAAATAAAATTCCTACTTTTGTTTTTATATAATAAATTACTCAAAATAGACGAAATAGAAATTAAAACTCAATGCTTTGAATATGAAATACATCAGAATCTTTTTAATATTGGTAATTTTCTCAAGTTTATCAATTTCAAGTTCCTTTGCAGTTAATTCTTCAAAATTCACTACTGAGCTAAAGGATAAAGATAAGTTCAAAATAAAAAAAGCTGAAGCTTGGTTGAAATATCAAAATCATGATTATAATGGTGCTTTAAGGATTTATCGCGATTTGTATGAAACTCATGCTAATGATGCAGAATTGAATTTTTTAATTGGTCGTTGCCATTTAGAATTACAAAGCATGGAGCAAGCAATAAAATATTTTGACGCTGCCAAAAAAATTGATGCAAAAGTAAATTCTGAATTATCCTTAATGCTTGGTAAAGCTTATCAGTTTTTAGGAGATATCGAAAAAGCAATTGAACAATATACTGAATACAAAAATTCTCTTCCTGAAAAGCAACAAATAAAAGATGGTGTAAACGAGTTTTTAAATCAATGCGTATATGCAAAAGATATGATGAGCAAACCTGTTGATGTTACCATAAAGAATATGGGTAAAGAGATCAATTCCGAATTTGATGATGCAATTCCTTCAATTTCAGCTGATGGAAAAACTTTTATCTTCACTTCCCGCCGTCCCGATACAAAAGGTGCTGGAATTGATCCAAATACTGGTAATTATTTTGACGATATTTATATTTCAAATTGGAATGATGAAAGTAATTCATGGAGTGTTGCTGATAATGCGGAAGGTGATTTAAATACCGAAGGCCATGATGCTTGCTTGAGTATTTCTCCTGATGGGAATTCTATTTTTGTTTATAGAAATATTGAAGGTGTGACCGGTAGCGGTGATATCTATATTTCAAATAAACGAAATGATGATAAATGGTCATCCCCAAAAACTATAGGAAAACCAGTCAATTCAACTTATTTTGAAAGTTCAGCTTGTATTACTGCAGATGGCAAAACTGTTTATTTTATTAGCGAAAGACAAGGTGGAAGTGGAAATGCTGATATCTGGAAAAGTACAAAAATTGACAAAGATTTATGGGGAAAACCAGAAAATTTGGGTCCAGTTATCAATACCATAGAAGACGAATTGGGCGTTTTTATTCATCCTGATGGTAAAACACTCTTTTTTACTTCAAAAGGACATAAAAATATGGGTGGATATGATGTTTTTATGAGTACTTATGAAAATGGAAAATGGTCGGAGCCAGCAAACTTAGGTTATCCAATAAACACAACTAAAGATGAAACTCATTTTGTGCTTTCTACTGATGGTAAAAAAGGTTATGTATCTAGCAGAAAAGATAATGGAATGGGTGGAATTGATATTTACGAAATTGATATGAGTCGTTATGTTTATCCTACAACAACTGAAAATATTGTTTCATCAACGACAAAAGATACTGTTTCTGTAAAGCAAGCTTTCAAACCAGAATTATCCATTCTAAAAGGAAATATTCTTGATTCTGAAACTGGCCAAAGAATTGAAGCTGATGTTGATATTGTTGATGTGGCAACAGGAATAAAACAATCAATAAGCACAAATGAGCAGGGTGAATACTTTGTTACTTTAACAGGAAACAAGGAATATAATGTTTTGGTAGGAAAAAATGGTTACAAAAAATATGAGAAAAAGGTAATGTTGCCGTTAGACTCAAAGAAAACTTTTATACTTTCTCAAGCTATTGTTTTAGAGAAAGTTAAAGAATAATCGGAGTTCAAAATGTATATTTTGAGAATAAAAGGTAGTGCGAAAATTCCTGATTATATTCAAATCAGAGATAATGATTTTACATTAATTGCATATTTTCGGCCCGAAAATCCTGATAAAGCAATTGAAAGATGTGGTTTGGCCGAACATGCCTTGGAGATAAAAACCATGATTGAGAAACTGGAATACGGAAAAATCTCTAAACTTCTATTTTAATTAATAATTCAAAAAATTATGTCTACAGATACCATCATAAATTTAGAGAATATTTCAATTTTTCAAAAAAGGATTCTGATTCTTTCAGATGTTAACCTCAAAGTTAATAAAGGAGAGTTTATTTACTTAATTGGAAAAACAGGAAGCGGAAAAAGTAGTTTGATGAAAGTGCTTTATTCTGATATTGCTGTAAATGAAGGATTAGCTGTTGTTGGAGGTCATGATTTAATTTCAATAAAAAGCAAAGAAATTCCTTTCTTAAGAAGAAAAATAGGAATTGTTTTTCAGGATTTTCAATTATTAATTGATAGAAGTGTGAGCGATAATCTTCTTTTCATAATGAAAGCAACTGGTTGGAAAGACAAAAAAGCAATGAATGAAAGATTAGAATTCGTTCTAAACAAAGTTGGATTAAACACTAAAGGTTTCAAATTCCCACATCAACTTTCTGGTGGAGAGCAACAACGCGTTGTAATTGCCAGAGCGTTAATAAATAGTCCTGATATTATTTTAGCTGACGAGCCAACAGGTAATCTCGATCCTTCCACTTCTGAAGGTATTTTAGAATTGCTTATTGATATCAGTAAAACTGGAGTGGCTGTTTTAATGGGAACTCACGATTATACGCTAATCAAAAAGTATCCAGCCCGTACAATAAAATGCGAAGGTGGTAGATTGGTTGAAGAAATGGTCAATGTTCAATAGATATTAGCTATTGATAAATTTAGGATTAATTAAATTTTCGATTGAATAAATTTCATTCCATTTTTCTTGACTTATTAGTTTTCTTTCCAAAACAACAATTTCATGAATGCTTTTGCCAGTCTGCAATGCTTCACCTGCTACAACAGAACTTTCTTCATATCCTAAAATTGGACTCAATTGAGTTACAATACCGATGCTGTTCATAACCATTTTGTAGGTTCTATCTTCATTTGCCGTGATGCCAATAATGCATTTATCAACCAATGTATTAATTGCATTTTTCAAATATTGAATGGAAGTAAACATTGCAAAAGCAATTACAGGTTCCATAACATTCAATTGAAGTTGACCTGCCTCTGCGGCCATTGTTACTGTTAAATCCTGTCCAATTACATAAAAACAAGTTTGGTTGACAACTTCTGGAATAACTGGATTTACTTTTCCAGGCATTATTGAAGATCCAGGTTGCCGAGGTGGCAAATTGATTTCATTAAATCCTGTTCTTGGCCCTGAACTTAATAAGCGTAAATCATTACAGATTTTTGAAATTTTTATTGCTGATCGTTTTAATGTTCCCATAATTTGCACGTAGGCGCCTGTGTCGCCAGTTGCTTCAATTAAATCAGGAGCCAAAGTAAATGGAATTCCACTTTCTTTTACGAGATAGTTTACACAAATTTCGGCGTAACCTTTTGGAGCATTTACCATTGTTCCAATTGCAGTGGCGCCCATATTTACTTCTAAAATTAATTGTTGAGATTCTTTTAATCGATTTATATCTTCACCAATTGTTGTTGCATAAGCGTGAAACTCTTGCCCTAAGGTCATTGGAACAGCATCCTGCAATTGAGTCCGACCCATTTTTAACACCTTTTTAAATTCCAATCCTTTTTTTCTAAAAGCATCCTCCAATTTTGATAAAGCGACAATATACCTATTAAGTTTTAAAAAAAGAGCCAATCTAAATGCAGTTGGGTAGGCGTCATTTGTTGATTGTGAGCAATTTACATGATTATTTGGATGCAAGAATTGATAATCACCTTTTTTATGACCCAAAAATTCTAGTCCAATATTTGCAATAACTTCATTTGCATTCATATTGCATGAAGTTCCAGCTCCTCCCTGAATTAAATCCGTAACAAACTGATCGTGGTAATTACCAGCAATCAATTGATCACAGCCAAAACAGATAGCCTCAGTGGTTTTCTCATCCAAAACGCCACAATCTTTATTTGCAAGGGCGGCTGCTTTTTTTACATATCCAAGAGCTTTAATAAATGTTGGTTGCTTCGATAGCGAAATTCCAGTAATATTAAAATTTTCAAGTGCTCTTAATGTTTGAATACCATAATAAACATTCTCAGGAATATTTAGTTCTCCTAAAAAATCGTGTTCTTTTCTTGTTGTTTGCATTTTTTATTTTCGTAAATGAAATGCGAAATTACAAAATTATAAGGCCGTTTAATTTAATTAATTCAAGCTTAATTTTTTATTGAATTATTTCTTTCTTTTCCAAAATATTGGAACAAAAAAAAGGTTATCAATGATTTGATAACCTTTTTAATAAAAGTAAATTACTGGACAATTATTGATTTGATAAAAACGGCATCTTTTGAATTTATTCTAAGTGTATATACTCCTGTGGCGATACCATCAAAATGAAATTTATTTTTCTTTTCTTTATCTATTGCGATGATTCTACCATATATATCAATAATTTCAATTGAAGAAATCTCATTAATTACTGCTGGTATTTCTATATTGAAACTTCCATTGCTAGGATTTGGATAAACAATAATGTTTGAATTTGTAATTTCATTTATTGCTACTGAAAAGGAAATAGAGTCTGTTGCAGTGGTATAGCAACCATTAGCATCAACAACGGTTACATGGTAAAGTCCAGTGGGTAGATTTGTTATTGTGGCTGTTGTTCCGCCATTAGACCAAGTATATGTAAATGGGCCTGTGCCTCCAATAACCGTAGCTGTTGCACTGCCATCGCTGCAACCAGAACAAGAAGCATTTACTGCTGTGGTACTCACGCTTATTGAATAACAAGCATTAAAATTCATTCTAATACAAAAGGCTTTGGCAAAAGAAGCCCCAAAATCTTCTGCATTTGCCCATCCACCCATAGGCGTTGTAGGCCAATTTACCCATGAACGACCATTTATGTGAAGTGAAGAAGTCTGGGATACTGATAAAGTACTATCAAATTCTACCATCGTAACTGCATATCTGCCTGGATTTAAAGTAATTGCGTGATTTGGACCATAAATTCCTAATGTATAGGTAGCTGCAGAATCGTTTGGATAAACTAAAGTATCAGTACTTGCAATAATGGCATTTGGTACACCAGCCACCATATCCCAAATCACTGCAGCAAGATTTTTTCCAATATATCCTCTGGAAACGTTTAACGTAATGGAAGTTAAATCAACTTGATTCATTATTTCAAAATCTTGTCCCATATAACCACCATTTCCAGCACCAATTCCCAAGGCACTTATAATAATACCATTATCTCTAGCATAGGTTGAATCAGTTTTTCTATAACCCCAATAATTAGATAAAGTGTCATTGGAAGCATTGTTATCTGCTTCATTGATAATTACTTTATATTTAAAATAGTATTTACCAATAGTATTTGGCGAGTAAGGAGATAATGAAACATGAGTTGTTACACCGCTTGCTAAAGAAGAGATAGCTATTGAAGTATCAGAAAATATTGTAGCAAATGATGAATTTAGAACATCAACTGCTAGTTTTACATTTGTAACTGGCATTGTTCCATTATTTTTAATCTTAGCACCCATAGTATAAGGCTGGTTTGTTTGACTTATTGGAATTTGAAGATATTCACTAATTGTATCAATACTTACGATTGTAGCATCATAATTATTTGGATTAGAAACCACAACGTCATCAATTAATAATAAGAACTTGTCGTAGGTGTTATTTCTGAATCCAATATAAATAGATTGTCCAGCAAATGCGGATAAATTTACAGTGTGTGAAGTCCATGAACTAGCTTCTGCTAAGGTTGAAAATACTATTGTTGAGTTTGTTACCATATTGCCTATATTTCCTGTTGATCCAGTTGGAGAAGTTGGAGCAACCATTACTCTTACTTCATAACCATCTTGATATAGTGGGTCGTAAGTTACCGCATTCCAAGATAATTCCGTAATTGAACTTATTCCAGAAATTAATGGTGTCCACATCCAATCATCTGATGTTCCTGCAGGCGAATACCATGAAGTGCTGAATGCACAACTATCAGCTACATTGAAATTGAAATCTTCTCTTCTTTCCCATGCTTCATTAACATAGGAAACAGACGCTGCAGGTGTTAAATTGTCAGCATTTACTTTTATCCATCCCGAAGGAAAAGAATAGGTGCCAGCTCCACCAGCAGTTGTTCCAGAAATACCATCAAAATCTTCAGAAAATAGAATTTGTGATTTGGCATTTATAACTAGGAATAGACATAATAATAAAAACGTAATTTTTTTCATTGCTTTTAGATTTAAAATTAAGGTGCAAAGTTATAAAATATATTCCCAAGGAAACTATTAAAATGATATAGTTTTTTTAATAGTTTCTTAGGAGAATGAGGTTCCGAAAAGAAATCGTAGTTTTGGTTAATTGTCTTTTATACAACGTATTGAAAATCCGTATGTTTTATTACTAGAATAGGAGCTAAGGTCAGTATTGTTAAAGTACATTATATATGGAAATGCATTCATGTTGCCATCAGCAGTTGAACTCCACCAATAACCAATTTTTCCAAAATCGCTAAATCCGGCAAAACCACCACAATATCCACCAGGAAGGGCAGTAAACCCAGTTTCGTTTTTTGAACCGGTATTTGGACTTTGCCAATTTTTTATTCCTGTTTCTTTTAATTTCCCGCCAGCATCAACTTTTCCACCTAAAAAAGCAGCCAATGTTTTCCATTCAGCATCTGTTGGAATATGCCATCCTTCTGGACAAATATTTCTTTGGTCCGAAACAGCATACCAATTGTATAAATTTCCATAATTTATTGAGTTGCTAGTTTGGTAATTGTATTCGCAAAAAGCTCCCATTTCAAGTTTGTTCCATTGAGCATTATTTTGAATATGAGGAATCGTATCTCCATTCCGATAATGCTTAACCTTTAAATTTTCAACCATCCACACTTGAGTGCCAATAGTTATTGTACTGTATTGGTTACCATCAATATCTGTAACTGTTTTTTTGTTTTGCGAATATATTTTACAATCGCAAAACAAAACAAAAAAAACAAAAATTAAGAAAATATTATTGGGTTTCACTTTTTAATAAAATAAGTTAATGGAGGGGCGACTTTCTTTGAACCATCTTTCGATTTTAGTTTGATGTTGTCGATATGAACGAGTAAAACTGAATAATACTTTTTATCGTTTTTCTCTTCACGTAAATTGTACATGATAGTATCGGTTAATTCATTTGATTTAGCCACGACTTCTTTGGTTACCCCATGCTTGGTGTATGAAAATTTATAACTGGCGATAGAATATTCCTTATTGTTTAATGACAATTCAGATAATCTCAAAAAATCATCAAGTTTAATGGTATCATTAGTTTTATACCCGTCAATTCTTACAGCAACAGCTTCATTGTTTATTCCTCGGGATAGTTGTTCTTGGCATTTGGCACCATAGGTAGCCATTAGAATTACAAAAATAACAATAACTCTTTTCATATTACTAGGATTGGGGGTTAACTTAGTTAAATAGCATTCTCATCAATCGTTGAATGTTGTGTTTATTTGAAAAGCCATTGTTTAAAAGAATTTCTTCTCGTTTTATTATTTCTGACATTTCGAATGGAGCATTAAATAGCTTCACAACTTCAGTTTTCATTAGTTCTGGTGTATCTTTAATTACGCATAAACTTTCTAATCCAGTATTTCGAACCATTGGCGAATTTACAATGCAATATTTGCCATTATAAAGAGCTGCCAAAAGTTTTAATTTTATTCCAGTTGCCTGAAATGTTGGAAGAATATTTATCTGGGCATTTTCAATTAATTCGAAAATTCCCTCCGTATCAACTTCGCTAACCAATTTTATGTTCTTTTTTCCTTCAACTGCTTGTTTTAATTCTGGTGATGGTTTGTTTCCTGCAATAACCAATGGAATTTCAATGTCATTGAAAACATTGTTTATTAAATACATGGCAGCTTCGTTATTTTCGCCTACATGAAGACTTCCATGGTAAAGTGCATATTTTCCCGTTTCGGTTTTTATTTCAATGGTATTGTTCTGGTGAAAGGCCGAAACCAGTTTCACATTTTTATATTTTGAGGAAAAATAGATATAATCGTTATTTGAAATTACTGCGATCCCGCTGGCCTCTTTTAAAACGCTCTCATAACGTTTCAATTTTTGAGATTCGTTCATGTAATAATACCTCTTGAAAATATCTTTTTCAATTTTTGCTAAATTCAAATAATAGTCGTGCTCAATATTGTGAGTTCTTACAATTTTTCTGCGTTTTTTTAATCTACGGTCAGCTAAATAATAACAACAATGCAAACCCTCAAATAAAATCGGATAATTGTCTTTCATTAAATTATGAATCAAATCATCAGAAGATCTTGTTACAACAATATATGGTCTGCGACGAAACAAATTCGTTTTTGAAATATCTCTCTTATAGTAATCAACAGTTTCACAGAGTTCATTTAGGATTGTGCTGTGTTTTCTTCCATATTCGAAACAATGTAAATGAACTTTTACATCATTTTCTTTAAACGCAATAAGTTTATTGTAAATATCAATAACACCGCCGTAATCGGAGGGGTAAGGAATGTCAAAAGCAATCAGATGAACATGCTTTTTATGCGAACTTTTTGAAAACATTTACAAATTCTTTTTTTTCGTTTTCCCAATTCATTTCTGCTGCCGCAATGATAAGATTATTTTTCCACAAAACCAACTTTTTATCATCAAATAATACTTGGTTAATCGTTTTAGATATAGTAGTTGGTTTGTGGTTTTCAATTAATGCTCCTATGTTGTATTGTTCAATTATTTTCTGGATTTCAACTAATGGAGATGCAATAATTGGAACTCCTGCCTGGATATAATCAAAAAGTTTATTTGGAAGGCTGAATTTATAATTAATGTTGGTGTCTTTATCCAATGTAAGACCTAAATCTGCATTTTTTGTATATTGAAAAAGTTGATCAAAAGGAAGTTTTGGAATGAATTTTACTTTCTCTTCAAGTTGCTGGTCCGAAACCATTTTCTTTAAGATATCTAAAACATCTCCACTTCCAATAATATACAAAACTGCATTTTCAATAAATTGCATCGATTCAACCGCCTCTTCTGCACCACGCTGAATATTGATTCCAGCGCCCTGCAAAATAATTATTTTTTTATCTATTGGTAAGCCCAAATCTTCCCTGCTTTTGGTAATGGTATTTTCAATTTTTGCAGGAATGTTTCTAACAACCTTAACTTCAACTCCATATTCTTTTTTAAATAAATCGGCAATAGATTCATTTACAGTAAAAACA
>JACAAW010000099.1 GCA_013377115.1 Bacteroidota bacterium
GTTTCGACATTTACAAGATTAGAAGCTAATTTAATTGCCTTTTGCAAATCATCAAATTTGCTTTTTACTCCCTGTAATCTTTTTTCGTTTAAGGCATATCCTTTTACCAAATAATCTTTTAAACGCTCTGTAGCCCATTGGCGAAATTGAGTGCCGCGTTTTGAATTTATTCTGTAACCTACAGAAATAATTAAATCAAGATTGTAATGGTCAATGTTTCTATTTACTTGCCTTTTGCCTTCAGTTTGAACTTGTCGGAATTTCCGACAAGTTGATTTCTTTTCTAATTCCCCCTCTGAATAAATATTGTGGATGTGTTCAACAATGTTTGTTCTGCTTCCTTCAAAAAGTTCAGTCAATTGAATCTGATTTAACCAGACAGTATCACCTTGAAAAGTTACATCAATTTGAGTGGTTCCTTCAGTTGTTTTATATATTTCTATCTCATTCATTATGCCGCTAATTTAATAAATATTTTAATGTTGAGTTGCTTCAAAATTAAATACAAGAATAATTTTACAAAACTTATATTTATCATAAATCTAAAATTAACCATTTTTACTATTTTTAATATTTTTTCCTAAAGCTCTTGTCTATCAGGTATTTCATGAAAACATCGCCGAATTGAACTCATTTCAAAAAAATCATTACCACTGAATTTGCCGCAAGAAAATTAAAAGGTCAGTAAGGATAGGGGTTGTAATTTTGAAGATAATCTACATGTATTGATAATGCTATTGTATAGAATTTTGTATTTCTGAGAAAATAGAAATTTATTTTGTTCAATAAAACTTACCGCCAAAATCAATAATAGTGGGACTTTCTAACGTAATTTCAATTTTTAAACCTGTAAATATTGTACTTATTTGCGTTGTTTTGCAATCTTGTGGCTCCCGAACTTATTTTAAAAAATGTTTGTAATCGTTACGAATAGTAGCGAAGCGACGTTTTTGTGAATTTTAGGTTGAGGATTCGGTTTTGAGCAAAATCACCTCTTTTTTCGGTTGCAAAAATGATCTTCTCAAATATAGGAGAAAAACTTCAGCAAAGCCACGTGGTTCTAGGATTGTATTGAAAAGTGTTGCAAATCGGGAGGTGTGACATTATGGCAGTCCGGAAGCCCTACAGTATCATAGAATTTTGGAAGCGGTCGAAAGCCTCTCTGAAAAAAAGCCGCCATTCAGCCGCTTTTTTTATTTGGATTTGATTCAACAATTATTCCTTCACAATCTTCTTAAACTCATATTCTTTTCCATTTTCAAGCTTAATCAAATATACCCCAGAAGCGAAAATTGAAGTATTAACAACTGTCTTTTCAGTTAGTATTATCAGCTATGGTAAGCCCATCTAAACTTGAATCATACCATGTAAAAGTGAGTTTTCCTGCACCCACTTGACTTATTCCAAAATTTGCAGAGTTCATTCCTGGAAGTCCAAAGTAATTTACACTTGAATAATTCGATACAGCTGTATTAAATTGAATCGTTCCTTGAATTGAATTAATATTAATGAAACCAATTGCTTTCATAGATACATCCACATATGATCCAATAGTTCCAGAAACAGAATCAAGGTACAAAGTAATATCAGAAGGAGTAATTCCATTTTGAACAGTGATACTGCCATTGCTCAGAATTGTTGGCAACGTATTATATGCATTATCAACAACTTCAATTAATGTTGGTGTACTTACAAAGGATAATGGAGAAACTTGGGAATTACTGCCAATAATATTATAAGTTATTGAGAATATTGTTGTTGAATCTGCTAATGACACTCCAGCTAAAGTTCCATCGTACCATGAAAAAGTTAAATTTCCTGATGACACTCCTGTAATTCCAATATTACTCGAATTCATTCCAGGTAATCCGTATTGTTGCACTGAAACATAGGTAACAATGGCAGGGTCAAAATGAATAGTTCCTTGAATAGAAATAATATTTTGGAAGTTTTTTACTTTAACAGGAACCGTAATTTGGGAACTATTTGCACCATTAACATTTGGTAAAATAAATATAACTGAACTAAAACCCTTTGAACTTATCAGCAAAACAATGAAAACAAGGAGTAATTTTTTTTTCATATTTTAAATTTAGTTTCTTACAAATTTTATGTTCACCTATTTTCAAAAGGGTTTCAAATATATTGAATAGTTTGTTGATTTACAAGTAATTTGCAATAAAATTTTCCTTGAGAGTTAGTAGGAGAAATCTACCTATCAATCCATTGTTATTGATTACTGTGTCGATGGATTTTTTTATGTCATAGAACTTGCCACTTTATTAAAAAAAATTGCGACAAATTTTGCCCATGACAACAAAAAAATTAATAACAAAAAAGAGAGTAAAATCTGCATATTATTTATTTCAAAGAAAATAAAATTTCCAATAGATTTTTTTTTATTCTTTAATAATAAATTATTTCCTTTTTCGAATGAAAGGCTGCACCTTGCTTATACAAGTTCCCAATATAATTATTTTAACCTCATAACAATAAAGTTATTAAAATGCAGTTTATTAATTGAGAGTTCCAAATTAGAACTTTCAACAACCAACAAGTCGTTCTTTCCCATTAATAAACCATCTAAAAAATCAAGCCATGAAAAACATTTTACTGATTGGATTATTTATGTCTTTTTTATTTATTAACTGTAGCCCTAGCGCACAGGAAAAAAGTAAAAAAGAAAGTGCCTCTAAAGATTCTCTTGCTTATGATGCAAATGCAAAAGCAGAATCTTCTCAAATGGGCGATTCCATTGCTCATGATGTTTCACTTAGCACAGCTACACCAAAGGAAAAGAAGTTTATCAAAACGGCCGACTTGAAATTTAAAGTCAAAAACGTACTCCAAGCCACTGAGAAAATTGAAGATGTTACTACAAAATATGGTGGCTATCTAACTTATTCCAATCTTGAGAACAAAAACGAAAATATCAGAACGACTGAATTAACTAAAGATTCATTGCTTATTTCTAAACAGATCGATGTTGTTAATGAAATTAAACTTAGAGTTCCAAACGAAAAACTCGACAGTTTTGTTCGGGAATTAAATCCTCTTGTTGTATTCCTCGATTACCGTGTAATTAAATTAGATGATGTTACTCATCAGTTTTTATCAACACAAAAGAAAAATGCAAGATTTCAGAAATATGAAAATCGCCAATTAAATAATATTGATAAAAAATCGAGCAAACTCAATGAAACAACGAATGCTGAGGACAATCTTTTCGATCGCCAAAATCAAGCTGATGATCAACAAATAAAAGCATTGGAATTGGCCGATAATGTTAAATACTGCAACTTAAATATCCAGATTTACCAAAAGCCTGTTATTGTTAGAGAAGTTATTGCCAATTTTGATTTTATTACGGAGAAAAAACAAGGTTTCTTTTCAAGAGCTGGAGAATCTCTAATGCAAGGTTGGACCATCCTGGAAGAATTAATTTTATTCTTACTTAAAACTTGGAGCTTTCTGCTTATAAGTTTGGTCACTATTTTTGGAATTATCTTTATTGTTAGGTTTTTCAACAAACGAAGGGTTGAATAAGTATAGCAAGGAATTGCTACGTTTCATAAATTTCATTTTTACTAATTTAAAACCATTGATATGAAGAAATTAATCAATTTCCTTATGATTATTCTTGCGATAATTGTAATCTCAGTTTTTTATAAATGTAATAATAGTACCAAAAATGTGGTTGCTCATGTTGAGTTTAAATCTCCATTCAAAGATGTTAGTGTAAATCCCGATAGCACTGTTATTGATCCGCAAAAAAAAGCAGAAATTAAAACTAAAAAAGGCTCTAAATTTTCCATTCCCGAAAATGCTTTTGTTTTTGACGATGGCAGTATTGTTAAAGAACCTGTTAATGTTAAAATTCGGGAATTTAATAATAGTGCTGAAATTCTAATTAGTGGAATTCCTATGAAATGCGATAGTGCGGGACAAGAATTTAATTTCGAATCTGCTGGAATGTTCGAGATTAATGGAAATTGCAATGGTAAAGAAGTCTTTTTGGCTACTGGAAAATCCATTGACGTGAACTTAGTTTCAACGGATAATGGAAATTATGATTTCTATTTGTTAAACGAGGAATCAGGAAAATGGGAAAAGAAAATTAATGCTGCTTCACTTCCTAAAAAACAAAATCTTGCCACTGATTCGATTGCGAAAGTGGATAATGCAAAAATCGATAAAAAAGATATGCCTTTAAAACTGGTTGAACCCAAAAAAATCGACAAAAGCAAATCAATTTTAGATTTTGATGTTAATCTGAAAAACTTTCCTGAAATAAATGTTTACAATGGTGTTGTTTGGCAGTATTCCGACAATAAAAAATATTTAGATCCCGATAAAAATAAGGCAATCTTTTCAACTACCTGGGAGAATTTTGAATTAAAACCTCTTGATGATAGCACCGAGTATCTTCTTACTTTGTCAAGCCAAAACAAGAGTTTTACCACTTCAGTAGTTCCTGTATTGAATGAGAAAAACTTTAAAAAAGCCTTAAAAATATTTAAGAAAAACATGGCTGAATATAATCAGCAAATGGCTCAGCTTCAAGAGGAAGTTAACAGACAGACTAAAGAAAACTTTGTATTAAGAACCTTTGCAATCAATGAAATGGGTATTTATAATTGGGACAGATTGTATAAAGAACCCCAAGTGTTAGCGGTAAATGCAGATTTTAAATTCGATAAACTTGCTTTAAATAATTTCAATGATATTACCATATTTTTCATTACTGATAATGGCAGGACAGTTGTTACTTTGCCAAAATCGACCTGGGGTAGGTTTGCATTTAATCCTGAAAAAGAAAACAAAATTTTAGCAGTATTGCCCGCAAACAAAATTGCCTATTTTAGTTCCAGTGATTTTAAATCTCTTAATACTGATAATTTAAAAAATACTGGGAGCTATACTTTTGTGCTAAAAGTTGCTGAGAAAAAAATCGTTTCCTCCGAAAATTTAAATGATATCCTTTTGAGTATTTAATCTGATGCATATGAGAAAATTATTTTTCTTGATAGTATTGATATTTCTTCAAGTGATAGCTTTTTCGCAAGGCAAAAATTTGCTATTGCCTTATAATGAAGGAAGCTTGTGGGGATATATTAATATGTCAGGAAAAGTTGTGATTTCACCAAAGTACACTTATGCTGAGGATTTCCAAAACCGGAGATTTGCAAAAGTTGTAATAGATAAGAAATGTGGTTTGGTTAATTTAAAAGGGATTGAAATTGTTCCACCTATTTATGATTATATTTATTGCTATTGTAAAGATATTGAGAACAAAGGAACCTATGAGAATTGTTTAATTACTCATACAATAAATAATAGATATGGTTGTAGCGATACAACTGGCAAAATTATTCTTCAAAACGAATGGTTTAAAATTCAATCGTATGATGGAGTCTATCTTTTGAAAAAGGAATTTTCAGACTCATTATATACTCCTTTGTTTTGTAATTCAGGTATCTATAGTTTGTCAGAAATGAAAGTCAAAGAGATTAAGAAACAATCATGCTATTATTTTTATTCGTCATCTGGTTATGGATATGGAGTGCTTGATTCCCTTGGGAAAGAAATTATTCCTGCAGAATATGACAGGATTCGCCTGGTATCCAATAAATATTTTTGTGTTACCAAAGACTCAAAAGACGGAATCATTGATCCAAAAGGTAATTTGAAAATAGATCCGGTTTACGATTATATTTATGATTTTAATAATCATTTGGCCCTAATTAGAAGCGATGGAAAATATGGATTGATAAATGACCAATTTAAGGTTTTGTTAGAGCCGAAATATCACAAAATAGGACTTTATGGCAGTAAAGTAAAAGCAAAAATTGACCAGAAACTATTAATTTTAGACATGGATAGTCTTGGAAACGTTCTTGAGTCTAATGAATACGAAAACGTAAAAACAATTTCTGTTTCTGGTAGCCTAAGGAATCGCGATAATATTGGTTCAACCAATTTGTTTTCTGGTTCCGTCAATTCGAGTGTTACAAATTTCATTGCCGATGGTTGGTTTTTTTCTGATAGTTTAAAAAAATGGGGATTGTTAAATGAAGATGGCGATACACTTATTAAACCATCATTTAATAAAATTTATTCCAACAAGAACAATCAATTTTCTATAGTTGAAGTTTCCCGAAAAGATTCTTTCACGTTTGCAAATACTAAAATATTAGTTTCCTCAAGATTTGGGATTGTTAATCACAAAGATGGCAGCATTATGATTAAGCCAAACTATTACAATATTTCATTGAAAGATTTTAGTGATACGGCATGTAAAGTTATTAGGTGTTTCAATAATTATGGGCAATTAGGTTATGTGAACGCTGCCAAAAACTTTAAATTTGTGGTTGTTTCCTTCATTGAAAAAGGCTCCGATAATATTTTTAGGGTATTGACCAATTCAACTTTAACTTTATGTTCAATTAGAAAGCCAAGAGGAATATTTTTATGTTCTACATTTGATTTCTTTGATTCGTATCTCGGCAATTCAACTTATTTTCCCCTCGCTTCTGACAGAATAATTTATAAGAAAGGAACTTGGTCTTATATGAAAAAAAATGGAGCCCGATATGATTTCAATTTGCAACATGAAGGGAATTTCGAAAATGGCAGAGCAGTTGTGAAAAATTCTGGAAAATGGGGCGTAATTGATAATAAAATGAATATCATAATTCCATTTGAATATGATTCGATAGAATACTTAAATAATTCGGATCAAAATCTTTTTAAGCTAAGCCTTAAAAATTCAAAAATGGGTTTAATTAATAAACATGGAATGTTTCTCACAGAAATGGAATATGACGAAATTGGAAAATCCTGCAATGGAATGATAATAGGGAAAAAGAAAACGGGTTATGGATTTCTTAACAATAGGGGAAAAGAAATTACCAAATTCGATTATAGTAAAGTTTCCGAATTCAATGATGAAATGGCCGCTGTTAAAGTCCGGGATAAGTGGGGCTATATTGGTACCGATGGTGAAATGTTAATTGAGCCAAAGTTCAAAAAGGCAGAGGGATTTAGCGATGGAATGGCTTTTGTTTATAGAAAAAATGAGACAGGATATATTAATAAAAGTGGAGATTTGGTTTTTAATATCAAGTGCAATAAGGCATTAAAATATTTAAACGGAGTGGCGTGGATTAAGGAATCTGGAGTGTATGGACTAATTGATAAAAGTGGGAAATGGATTATCAAACCGAAATACCAAAATGTAGCACCTTTTAGCGAAAATCTTTCAATTGTAAGTAACAGAAGGTATGGTTTGGTTAATAATAATGGAGAAGTGGTTACTCCATTAAAATATAGCTATATTGGACGGCTCACTGAATCTGGAATGGCAATATTCTGTCGCAATTCCAGATATGGATTTATGGACAGCAAAGGTGCTATTGTGATAGAGGCAGCTTATGACAACGTTAGTGAATTTAGTAATGGGTACTCAATTGTTTGTAAGAATAATATTTATTCAGTAATTGACATTTCAGGTATTCCAGTTCAAAATTTGGAAAAGGGGGCAAAATCCGGAAATAATATTTTAGTTGATTCCAATTCCATTGCAAAAGGAAATAAAGATAAAAGTGTAAAATTCACCATCAATGAATTATCGGATGCATTAAAATCAAATTGTGCCATTTTATATGACAATGTCAATAATGAGAAGTACTTTTTGAAAAAAGTAAAAAGCAGAACAACTGGTTATATATTACTTAATGAAGTTGAAAATGATTCCATCAATGGAACCCTCACAATAAACAACGTAAAAGTTGATTATAAAAACAAATTTTCCTTGACGAAATACAATGATTTTTATTCAAATTTCGAATGTTGGGATTATCTAGCTTCAATAGGAGAGGGTGTTGCAAAATACAGATATGACGTCCTTTATGGAATCGCAGATTATGACGGAAAAATAATTTTCAAACCAAAATTTGATAATATTTCTTATTATGCAAAAGGTATTTATAAATTGAAATACCAAAGCCAAGTTTGTTACTTGAAAAAAGAAGGAATTTGGTTGTGGAAACCAAATGAGTTTAAGTTAAGTTTGAATTAAAAAAAGAAGAATTTTTTTATTCAAAATTTAAGGTTATTTTATCACCTCTGTTCCAATGGGAGTAGGAAGTTTACTGATGAAATTATTCTCTTGTGCTTTGTAAAAATTTGCTTTTTTATATCGATCTGTAACCAAATCTCTGTAGATATTACAAACCCTAGCAACCATTCTTGCTGCCGCATGGTAGTAATCATTATCTGCTGCATTTAAACTATATCCAAACAGAAAATCAAAGTCAGGATCATTTACTCCAGTTACATTTGTATTTTCAGTTGAAACCAGGCCATAAGTAACTCTATAGAAAAATTTAAATACATGACCAGGAACGGTGTGTTGGGGTTCAACAATTGCAACCAAACGTTTTCCGGCTGAATAATTGGCTTTGTTTCCAGCATACTTCATTGCAATTTTCTTACGATAGTTGATAAAGCCCCTAGTAAATTCTTTCTTAACACTTCGGATGGTTTTTGGGTTGGTGAAAATTTTAGAACGACCATAGGTTATGTTGTCATTCATTAGCAAAACCAATTCCATTGGGTATTTTTCCTTTTTTAAAAGGCTGGCAATTTTTGCCAAATCGGGATTTTCATCACTCTGTTTATTAGGGCTAATCTTATTCACATTTTTTTCTTGGGAAACAAAAAAATCTTTGGTTCCGTTTGCGTATTTAACCATGTAAACGGTTGATTTCAGAACAGAAATAAGAGGGCCGTCAGGATTATCGGTTTTTTTGTATTTAACCAAATCTGGTGTGATTTCTAATACTTTTACTAGGAATTCATCACCATTACGGGTGATTAAGATATCCTGGGCGGATAAAACGTTTGCGAAAGAAACAAGCAGTAAAAAAAGAATCAAATTTTTCATAATATTTGCTCTTAAATGTAAAACAATATTACAAATCTATATAAAGATTTGATTCATCAAATATAAATTAAATTTTTTTAAGAATTAGCAGATGTCTATATTTTTTTCAATCATTCCTTTTTCCAATATCTGAATTTTTTCGAAAGTTGAAAATTTGTTGAATTAATAAACTTTTTTCCTTAACCGATAAAATTTATTTCTGTGAGCATCCAATGGTTATTTATTTTTTTAAATACTAATTCATAGCTGAAGTAAATGAAGTTGTGATCTTCCAATTCAACTCGATCATAAATGACACTGATTCCGTATTCTCCATCAATCAGCTTAAAACTGGCATTTTTCCATGTTAGTTTCTTTAAACCAATAATTACAAGCTCATCAAAAACCTTTTCGATTTTGTCAATATATGCTGCTTTTAATTGTGCTTCACTGGCTTCCCACAGTTCAAACTCTTGGTACCATTCTCCTTTTAAAGGAAAATTAGTTTGTTCGATAATTTTTTCTTTGTCAAGATGGATAATTGCAGCAATATTGTCGTTCCAAAAGCTTTGTTTAACCGCGTCAGACGAGTCAATTTTATTAATCTGACTCCAACTAGTTAGAGCTAAAAATGAAAAGAAAACAGTAATTGTAATTTTCATAAAAAGAAATGAGCTATTATTTCAAAGTTGTTTTAACAAATACTTCAATTGAAAAGCTGAAGGTTTAATTTCCAATTCAAAGTGAATTTGCTTCCCTTCATATAAGGTCACTTGTATTTTTTCAGAAGCTGCTTTTCCTTCACCAACTTGAACTGTTTGAATCCCTGTAGGAACATCGAAAAATTTTGTTCTTCCATTATCCACAATACCTGCTTTTTTGTCGTTTATAAAAACAGGAATTCCAACCATCGCACTTTGAAATGCTTTTTTTCGTTTAACAAGAATTCCTGTCCTGTTATTAGATAAATGCTCATCATTGTTCTGTCTTAGTAGTTTAGTAATTATTAAATAAAGAAAAAGTGGAGAGAGTAATGCAATCCAAATGGGCAGAACTACTAGTGCAATACTATATTTATCACCTTCGTGAGGGGCAAAAACATTAATTAGAAAAAGGGCAGGCTGAATTTCAAAAATGGTGGTTGTCAATGCAATTGCAGCAGTGATGATTGAATAAATTATGACAAAAGTTCGGTGCATGGAAAAAATAGTTTCAGCAAATATATCCTTTTATTTCATTAATTTTCTGAGTTTTAAATTACGCATTTCCTTTTTTTCTAATTTAGTGAAATGTTTAAAAGTATTAGAATTTTTAATCAAATTGTGATTCATTTTTGTAAATTGCACTTAAAATTAGAACTTTGAAATTGTCTTTTTTAATTCTCTATTTAAACAACACTATGAAAAGGATACTGCAATTTATGATGCTTGGGGCTTTTTTTCTATTGTTTACGGGTTGTCCATACGAATCAGATGTCGCCTTAAGTGATCCAAAATATTCGAAAATTGATAATTTGTTAATTGGGAAATGGCTTGGAACCGAAGAAATTGATAGTACAAAGAAAATTGAACTTTATTTTTCAAAATTGAATTCAAATATTTATTCCATCAAATATAAGCAAAAAAGAAGGAATGAAATGGAACTGAAATTAAAGGGATTCGTGACAATCCTTAATAATATTAAAATCTTAAACATTTATGATATTGTTGACGATAAATCAAAGTCTCCTAGAAATAAGTTCCTTTTTTTTAAGTATGAAATAGTTAAGGAGAACATTAAAATATCATTTGCCTCTGATAAAATTGTAAAAAAACGAATGACGAGCCGAACAGAGCTTCGAAATTTCTTTATTAATAATATGAACAAAGATGGATTTTTTGAAAAAATGGATGATGAGGGGAAACTGACTTTTAAAAAAGTTAATTAATAGATTCAGTGTGAAAATATTCAGAGTTTTTCAGTAAATTGCAGGAATATTAATGGGCTTATTACACTTTATTAAATGAAAATAAAAACTATTCTATTTTTCTTCTTTTGTATTTTGATCAATTGTTCTCAAAATGTAATTGCTCAAAAAACCTTCAATTGCTATAATAATGGACTTGAAAATTATAGCAAAGGCAATTATGAACTAGCACTGTCTGATTTTAATTCGGCCATCAGAATCAACCCTGACCATTCTGACGCCTATTATTATAGAGGTTTGGTATACAGTGTTCAAAAGAAATTTGATCTGGCCATTTCTGATTATACTAATGCCATTAAATACAATAATTCAAACACCAGAATACTTTATGCTCGATCTTTGGCTTTTCTAGAATATGCGCAATTCTATGATTCAATTTGTAAAACTAAATTCAACCCCAATGCCAAATACAAAGAATTCAAAAAAAATGTTCAGATTCGAAAGAAATATGAAAAATTGTCAGAACAGGATTTGAAGGAAGCTATAGAAATTAATAAAAAACAAAACCTATATTTGGAATTTTATAAAAAAGGAAAAGACTTTCTGGATCAGGACAAATTCGAATTGGCCATTGATGCTTATACATCATCAATTAAATTAAATCCAAATTATGCTGAAGCATACATATATCGAGGTTTTGCTTATGGTTATTCTGATAAAAAAAAGAAAAAAGAGTATCGACTTTCTGATTGGAAAAAAGCTGCAGATCTTGGATCGAAAGAAGCAAAATCGCTAATAAAAAAGTTCTACCAAATTGATTACTAAAAAATATTTATTGGCTTTGAAAATTAGGTACTACGAAATAAGTAAATGGATTATTGTTTTTTAAATAGTTTGCTTTTGAAATAAAAATGTTTTAATTTTACTGATATCTTCAAATTAAATTGTCATTTATATGAATGTTCCTTTTTATAATGAAAAACTAAAAATATTTTTTTCAAAGTTATTTCGCCCCCAAATTTTCTTTCCTTTTTTTCTGTTAATCTTATTGTTTTCTTTTTCTTCCTGCTTTAAGGATAAATTTGATGTGAACAATATTGCGTCTTCTGAATGGGATCCGAGTATTGCCGCTCCATTAATTCATTCCAAATTAACATTGAGGGATGTTTTAAATGATTATGATAATCAACATTTGTTTACCGAAGACAATACCCATTTTTTGTTTTTAGTTTATAAAAATGAAGTTTTCTCCCAGAGAGCGGATGAATTAATTACGATTTCTGATCAAACAATTAATACAAACTATAATATTTCTCCAGCCGCAATCCCAAATGGTGATAGTTTGACTTTAACTCATACCACCACTTATCCTTTCGCCACTCCAGCAGGTGCAAGATATGATACTCTTTATATAAAGTCAGGCATGATGAATTTTGCAATAAATTCCAATTTAAATCATGATGCAAAAATTAGAATAACCATGCCTTCTGCAACAAAAAATGGTATTCCATTTAGTGCAACTTTAATTTACAATTATTCTGGTTCTTTGCCTGTGCTGGTAAATTCGAATTTCGATTTGTCTGATTATAAAGTTGTTTTTACAAATGTTGGAGGGCAGAGTCAAATAACAATTAACTATGCAGTAACTATATATGGCGATGGAACCGGCATGAGCCCTTCTTATACCTGGAATATGGGTGAAAGTTTGTCAAATCTAAAGTTTTCTAAATTTATTGGTTATTTTGGACAACAAACATTAAATATTAATAACGATACCATTCCAATTGATATTTTTACACATAATTTTTCAGGTTTCTATGATTTTGTGGATCCAAAACTCCATTTTATTGTAGATAATTCTTATGGAATCCCAGTTGTTGTTAATATTGGCAATTTTAAAGCGTTTTCTACCCAAAATTCACCTTATGTTGTTACAATTTCTGGATCAGGAATACCTATCCCTTGGAATATTTTGTATCCAAATTTCTCACAAATGGGTCAATCTGTGAGGACTCAAATTGATTTGGACAAAAACAATAGTACCATAAAAAATGCAATTGATATTTCTCCTCAACATTTGCTTTGCCAATTAAGTGGTACTTCAAATCCTGGTGGTCCAACAGCAATGCCAAATTTTGTATGCGATACCAGCCGACTTCGAGCAGAAATTCAAGTTGAACTTCCTTTATGGGGAAAGGCCTGGAACTTTGTTTTAATTGATACCATTGCATTTGAATTAAAAGATGTGAAAGAAATTGAATCCATTTTATTTAAGATAAATATTGACAATGGTTTTCCGATAGATAGTAGAGTTCAACTTTATTTTACAGATTCAACTTCCACAGTTTTAGATTCATTATTAAATCCTTTTCAGCAAGTTGTGTATGGCGCTCCAGTGGGATCTGCACCTGATTACAAAGTGATTTCTCCCGTGAAGAAGGTTACTGAAACAACAATGGGACGTGCTCGACTCGATCATTTGCTAAATGTTAAAAAAATGATTATTAAAGCATACATCAATACTTATGATGCTACGAATACTTTTGTAAAACTTTATTCGGATTACAATATTGATGTTCGTGTTGGTGTAAAAGCACAATTGAAAATTCAAATCTAAATTTTATTTTGTTGGAAATTAACTTTTTTAGAATGTTGAAAAAATTAAAAATAATTATTGCTTTTGGATTAGTTCTTTCGCTTGCAAATATAAAAGCCTTTGCTCAGTTAGATTATACAATTCATTTAATGCAAGGAGTACCACAGTCTGTATATACCAATCCATCTTTTGTTCCTCAATGCAAATGGTATATTGGGTTTCCAGCGCTTTCATCAATAAATCTTGGTGTTAGTAATAGCGGATTTACATTCAATGACGCCATTCATCATAGAAGTCAGGATGATTCATTAATGATTGATCCAAATAATGTATTAGACAAAATGGGAAAGAGGAATTATACCTCTTTTGAACTTAATGAAGAGCTTTTGGCCTTTGGCTTTAAATTTAAAAAGATCTATTTCAATTTTAGTGCAACCGAAAAAATGAATGTGAGGTTTTGTTTACCCAAAGATTTGCTTGGTTTAGCCTGGAGAGGAAATGGAAATTATCTTGACCAAACTTTAGATTTTAAATGGTTAGGTTTAAATGAGCTACATTATCGTGAATTTGCTATCGGAGCTTCATACCCTTATTCGCCAAAAATTAATGTTGGTGCCAGAGCTAAAGTTTTATTTGGAATGTCAAATATTTGGTTTAAAGAAAGTGATTTGAGTTTTAAAACTGATGGAACTGATGCCACCACATTTGATTTGACTGCTAGTTCAAACCTTCAGGTAAATACGTCATTTCCCGTTAATATTAATCACTGGGATTCGGTGGATGTTAATTTTGATGCAAAAAAATACC